>CALXQC010000068.1 GCA_944390435.1 uncultured Clostridia bacterium | reverse complement strand
CCGAGTATGCGCTGCCGCTGTTGGCCGAGGGCGGCGTTCTGGCGGCGCTGAAGGGTCCGGATCCGGCGGAGGAGCTGGCCGCTGCCGGACAGGCGCTGGCGCTGCTGGGGGGCACCTTGGAGCAGGTGGCCGCCTACCGCCTGCCGCGCTCCGGCGAGGGGCGCACGCTGATTATCGTGCGCAAGACTGCGCCGACGCCGGAGAAATATCCCCGCCGTCCCGGGATGCCGGCTAAGCGTCCGTTGTAACGGCGTCAGCGTCAGCGCACAGAGAAAAATTTCCGGCAGCAGCGCCGGAAATTTCTTTTTTCCCGGCGCTGCTGCTGCGGCCCGGCTGCCGTTTTGGTTTCACGTGAAACAGCCGGCCCTGCCGGCAGGCTGCTGTGTTAACGCGCCGACGAAGCTGTTTTTGTTTCACGTGAAACAGCCGCGCTCTTGCATCGCCGCGGCCGATGGGGTACAATAGGAGGAAGAAGCCGCTTGCGGCGGCTGAAGGAGGAATTATGGGAAATATCTTCGCTATCGTTAATCAGAAGGGCGGCGTGGCCAAGACTACTACCGCCATCAATCTCGCCGCCGCCGTCGCTCAGCGCGGCCACCGCACGCTGCTGGTCGATCTCGACCCCCAGGGCAATGCCACTAGCGGTCTGGGCTTTGACCGCCGCGCCCTGTCCAGCTGCGTCTATGATTTGCTGATCAACGACGCGCCGCTGGAGGCGGTGCTGCAGCATAGCCGCTGGGAGCATCTCGACCTGATCCCCGCCACCATTCAGCTGGCCGGAGCCGAGGTCGAACTGGTTTCCGCCATCTCGCGGGAGAACCGGCTGCGCCGGATCCTCCGTCCGCAGAAGGAGCATTATCAGTATATCTTCATCGACTGTCCGCCGTCCCTGGGGCTGCTGACGGTCAATGCCCTTTCCGCCGCCGACCGGGTGCTGCTGCCGCTGCAATGCGAATATTATGCCCTGGAGGGCGTCACCCAGCTGCTCGGCACCTATGAGATGATCCGCAAAAACCTCAACCCCGAGCTGGAGCTGGAGGGCGTGCTGCTGACCATGTATGATGCGCGCACCAATCTCTCGGCGCAGGTGGCCGAGGAGGCGCGGAATTATTTCGGCGGCAAGGTTTATCAGACGCAGATTTCGCGCTCAGTGCGGCTTTCCGAGGCGCCCAGCCACGGGCTGCCCGGCATCATCTATGATCCTAAGTCGCGCGGCGCGCAGGAATATCAGGCGTTAGCCGAGGAATTTCTCCGCCGCCAGCAATAGCGCCGGAGCAGAGGAAAGCTGTTAGAGGAGGCATTATGGTTAAGGCGAAAAAACAGGCTCTCGGGCGCGGCTTGTCCGCGCTGATGCCGGATAAGCCCATTTTCGAGGAGGAGCATCCACAGCAGAAAATAGTTCAGCTGCCGGTGTCCCAGCTGCACCCCGATCCGCAGCAGCCGCGGCGGATCTTCGATGGCGATAAGCTGGCGGAGCTGGCGGAATCTATCCGCAATTTCGGCGTGATGCAGCCGCTGCTGGTGGTGGCTGAGGCGGACGGCTACCGCATCATCGTCGGCGAGCGGCGTTACCGCGCCGCCCAGCTGGCCGGGCTGAACGAGCTGCCCTGCATGATCGCGCAGCTGAGCCCCAGCGAGCAGGCGGAGCTGTCGCTGATCGAAAATATTCAGCGCGAGGATTTGACCGCGGTCGAGGAAGCAGCCGCTTACCGGCGGCTGATCGAGGAATTCGGCTATACCCAGGAGCAGCTGGCGGAACGGCTGGGCAAGAGCCGTCCCCATGTCGCCAATACCATGCGTTTGCTGCAGCTGGCGCCGCAGTATCAGCAGCTGATCGAGGACGGACGCCTCAGCGCCGGTCATGCCCGGGCTCTGCTCTCGCTGGCCGATCCGCGGCAGCAGGCGCGTCTGGCGGAGCTGATAATCAGCCAGGAGCTTTCGGTGCGCCAGGCCGAGCAGCTGGTCCGCAGCTGGCGCGAGCGCCCGGCCGCTGCTCCGCGGCCGCAGGCGGCTAAGCAGGCGCATCTGCATGATCTGGAGCAGCGCTTCACCTCCGAGCTGGGTTTGCCGGCGCGGCTTCAGGGCGATCTGGAGCGCGGCCGCCTGGTGATTTCTTACCGCAGCGCCGATGATTTGGAAAACCTGATCGAAAAATTATTGCCCGAGCCGCGGCGTTAGGCTGCGCAGGGTTTTTCAGCAATAAAGCAGCGCCGCTGTTTCACGTGAAACAGCGGCGCTGCTTTATTGGACGCGGCCTCTGCCGGATTAGCGGAAGTATTTGCCGCTGATTTCCTCCGGGGTGATCTCGATCACCGCTGTTTTGGCTACCGAAGCCTCCGGCAGCGGCACTCCGGCCAGCTCGGGAGTGTACTTGGCCACCAGCGCCGTCAGCGCCGCGGCCTTGGCGGCCGGGTCTGCGAGCAGCTGCGCCGTGCCGGAGGCGATCACGCTGCGGTAGCAGGTGTTCGTGCCGCAGGGCTTGCCCTCGGCGCTGCGCTGCAAACCATCGCAGCAGTAGGCGGTGAAGCTGACCCGCGGCCGGGCGCGCAGATTGTCCAGCTTCTGTCCGGCGGCGCGGCCGTGGATATAGATCCGCCCGCGGCAGTAGACGAACTGCACCGGCGTGGCGTAGGGCGAGCCGTCGCTGTTGATTGTCGCCAGCACGCCTTCGCCGCTTTGAAGCAGTATTTGCTCAATTTCCGAGGCATTGAGCTGATATTTCTCCATTCTTGGCTGCATCATGATCCCTCCTTGAAAAATAGCGGCTTTTTAGCTGTTTTATGGCTGCGTATCTGTTTAGCGCGGGTTTCCCGCAAGCGGCGCGGTATCGATTGCCGCCTGATGATGATTTCGTCCCCGGCCGCCGCTGCTCCTGCCGCAAAAAAATCTTTGACAGCCGCGCTGCAAAGTGGTATAGTAACTCCATTATGGATAGTATGATGGACAATAAACGACTCAAACTAATCATCGCCGCCGCAGCCGGCTATATCAGCCTGACCCTGTTTGCCAATCTCGGCTCGCTGCGGATTTTGAATATCGCCGGACTCGCCATCGACGGCGGCACACTGCTGTATCCGTTCACCTTTACCATGCGCGACCTGCTGCATAAGAAAACCGGCGCTAATATCACCCGTTTTACCATCTGGCTGGCTGCTGCGGTCAATGTGCTGATGTTCGCCTTTGTCTGGCTGATCGGCGTGCTGCCGCCGGATATGAGCGTCGGCCCGCAGAGCGAATACGCCCTGGTGCTCTCTTCCGGCCTGCGTCTGGTCGCCGCCTCGATCGTGGCGATGACCGCCGCCGAGCTGATCGACACTGCGGTTTACTCGCTGGTGCGGCGGCATTACGGCAGCCGCAAACAGTGGCTGCGCGTGCTGCTCTCCAATGCTGTTTCCGTGCCGATCGATACCGCGATCTTCCTGGTGATCGGCTATCTTGGCCTTTATGATTTCTCGGTGATGGTCGGGATGTTCGTCTCTAATCTGATAGTCAAATATGCCGTCTCGCTGCTCAGCTTCGGCGGCGTCTATCTGGTCAAAGAGGATAATGCTTAAGCTTTGGGGTAAAAACAGCCGCAATCAGCGGAATCAAGGCGAAAAACCGCTTTTTTGCCGCTAAAACCAGAATAATTGTCTAAATAATCAAGCCCGCCTCTACAAGGCGGGCTTTTGCTGTGCGGCGGCTCTTCGCTAGAGCCGGGTTTTGCGGGGCAGATAGGGACGATCGTCCGCGCTGTCGTCGAAATAGCCCAGCTCCTCGGCTAAAGCATAGAGCATCTTGGCATTCCAGCGATGCGCGGTGCGCTCGGGTATTCCCAGATATGCTGCGGCTCCGTAGAGGCTGTGGCTGCGGCGGAAATAGACCATCTCCAGCAGCAGCCGCTTATACTTGGCGTCGCGGCGGGCGGCGTCGAGCCGCTCCAGCAGCCGCTCCACCGCCTCCTGCTGACGGCGCAGCTGTCCCAGCTCGCCCTGATCCAGCTGTATTCCCTTAAAGGCGGTCGGGTCGGCCATGCCGCCGCGGCGGCACACCTCGCGCCGCGGCGCTTGGGCATAGATCAGCTCGCGCTCCAGCTGGCGCAGATAGCGCTGATTAGCAGGATAATTATATAGGATGTTTTTGGCGTCCTTGCGCCAGGCGATATTAGCCATTGCAGTCACTCCTTTGCTGCTGCCGCTTGGCGGCAGCGGTTGGTCGGGAAGGCGCGCTTCCCGCCGGGCCCGGCGGAAGTGGCAATAGTAGCGGTAAAAGGTAGCTTTATTATAGAACATATGTTCGATAAATGCAAGCGAATTCGGACAATTTTTGCCGGAAATTTCCGCTGACGGAAAATTTTTCCGGCCAGCTAGGCAAATGGTTCTAGAATTTCTGAAATGATATTTTCCCTCAACAGAGATCTTGACAAAAGCATATAAATGGGGTAAACTTTCTGTATTAGTGATTGTAGTACACTGGGCGTCCAGCGCCCGGAGCGAAAAGAGGAGCGCCGATGTTTACTATCGATTATAAATCGAGAGTGCCGATCTACCGCCAGGTGGTAGAGAGGGTTGAATATCTGGCTGCGCGCGGACTGCTCGCGCCCGACAGCCAGCTGCCCTCGGTGCGCGCTTTGGCCGTGGAGCTGTCGATCAACCCCAACACCATCGCCAAGGCCTACGGCGAGCTGGAGGCCAAGGGCGTGATCTATTCGGTGCCCGGCCGCGGCAGCTTTGTCGCCAATAATGCCGACGCCCTGCGCCGGGAAACCCTGGCGCAGGCAGCGGAGCGGCTGCGCCGCCTAGCGGAGGAGCTGCGTTCGCTGGGGCTTGATGAAGAAGATTTCGTCCGTCTGAGCCGGGATTCGTGGCGGCAGGCGGCTAAGGAGCGTGATCAGAAGGATGATTGAGAGCAGAGGGCTCACTAAATATTTCGGCGAGATTTGCGCCGTTGATCACGTCGATACGCTGATCCGTCCGGGCAATGCTTTCGGCCTGCTGGGCACCAACGGCGCGGGCAAGAGCACCTTCCTGCGCCTGCTGGCCGGGATCCTGCAGCCGGATCAAGGAGAGATCTGCGTCGACGGCCAGGCGGTCTTTGAGCAGCCGCAGATCAAGCGGCGGATCTTTTATATCGCTGATGAGCAGTACTTTTTTGCCAATGCCACTCCGCACGAGCTGGGGGCTTTCTATGCCGCCTATTATCCGGATTTTGACCGCGCGGGCTACGATAAGCTGCTGCATACCTTTGAGCTGGATTCCGAGCGCAAGGTGATGACCTTCTCCAAGGGGATGAAAAAGCAGCTCTCGCTGTTCGCGGCCCTGGCGGCCAATACCGACTTCCTGCTCTGCGACGAGACCTTCGACGGGTTGGATCCGGTGGTGCGCCAGGCGGTCAAGAGCCTGCTGGCCGATGCGATGGCCAGCCGCGGCATGACGCCGGTGATCGCTTCGCATAATCTGCGCGAGCTGGAGGATATCTGCGATCATATCGGCCTGCTGCACCGCGGCGGGATGCTGCTCTCGCGGGATCTGGAGGAGATGAAGCTGGGGCTGCATAAGCTGCAGGCAGTCTTTGACCAGCCGCTGGGGGAGGCGGATTTCCCCGCTCTCAATATCCTCAGCATCAAGAGCCGCGGTCGCCTGCAGACGATGATTATCCGCGGCGAGGAGGAGCAGATCCTCCGCCAGGTCGAGGCCAAACAGCCGCTTTTCGTCGAGATGCTGCCGCTGTCGCTCGAGGAGCTGTTTATTACCGAAACGGAGGTGGTAGGGTATGAATTCCCGCCTCTTGAGCTATAATATCCGCTTTAACCTGCGCAAGAAGCTGTGGTTCTCTGCGCTGAGCTTCCTGGCCTTTCTCTTTGTCCTGCCGATCAATGCCGGCATGACCATGCCCGCCTTTGCCGCCCACAGGGACGCTTCTGCGGCGGCGCGGATCAGCGAGGAGATCAGCCGCTTCTTCGCGCCGGGGAGCAATGTTTCCGCTTCGATCATCTTCTGCATCGCCGCCTTTGCCGCGGGGCTGATCTTTTTCACCTGGATGCATCACCGCTCCCAGGTCGATTTCTATCACAGCCTGCCCTGTTCGCGGACGCGGCTGCTCGGCGGCAATTATCTGGCCGGCGCGCTGGCGGTGCTGCTGCCCTATCTGCTGAATCTGCTGCTGACGCTGATCGTGATCGCAGCGATGCGGCTGCTGCCGCTATGCGATTTCGGCGCGCTGCTGGCCGGGGCAGGCGTCAATATCCTGCTCTTTTTGCTGATCTATACCCTGATGGTGCTGGCGGTGGTCCTCACCGGCAACGGCGTGGTCAGCGGCCTGCTGGCGCTGGTCTTTCTCAGCTTTGGCCCGGCGCTGTTCCAGTCCTATCTGATCCTGCGCCGCCAGATGCAGCCGACCTGGTTTTCCACTACCGACTGGGTGCAGCTGACCGGCCACAGCTCGCCGGTAGCCCGCTATATAACGCTGTTTACCAGCGAGAGCGGTGTCGGCTGGCTAGAGGCGCTGATCATGGCGGCGCTGATCGCGCTGCTGTTCGCTGCGGCGGTGCTGCTCTACCGCCGCCGTCCCTCGGAGGCTGCCGGCAGGGCGCTGGCCTTTCCTGCCAGCCGTCCCTGGATCAAGTATCCGCTGGTGGTGCTGTGCGCGGTAGGATTCGGCATCTTTCTCCACTGGCTGGGCGATATTGAGAGCGGCAGCTGGCTGTGGTTCTTCATCGGCGCGCTGCTCGGCGGGCTGATCTCCGGCCAGCTGATGGAGATCATCTATCATGCGGATTTCCGCGCGGTGAAGAAGCGCCTGGCGCCGCTGGCGGTGACCATGGCTCTGGTGCTGGGCTGCTGCGGCCTGTTTGTCGCCGATGTCTGGGGCTATAACAGCTATCTGCCGCAGCGCGGCGAGGTGGCGCGGGTAGAGCTGCTGCTGGACGGCTTCAATAGCTATACCAGCTCCAATATGGTCAACGCCGGCGTCTGGGGGGATAATAGCTTCGGCTACCGCGAGCTGCGCGATGCGGATTATCAGCAGCTGCGCGGGGAGGTCTCGGTCAGCAGCCGCCTCAGCCGCGGCCAGATCAGCGATCCGGCGGCTATCGAGGCGGCGCTGGCGATCGCCGCCAAGTGCATCGCGGCGGAGGGCGAGGGCAGTCCTGACAGCAGCGAGGACTACTGGATGGATAACTATTATGCTTATCCTGAGACCACAGCGGTATATATCCGCTATCATCTTAGCGACGGCCGCACGGTGACCCGCCAGTATTGCGATCGGGAAATCCTCTCCCGCGATCTGATCAGCGAGATGACGGTTATCTATGCCGACGAGCAGTACCGCAGTCAGATCTATCAGCTGTTTAGCTTTGACCCGCAGCGGGTACGCTTCGCCGAGGCGTATCCCTTCGAGGCCACGCAGCTGGTCTACGGCAATGAAGATCTCTATCAGCAGCGTGATTGCAGCGAGCTGCTGGCAGCGCTGCAGCGCGAGCTGACCGCCTGGGACGGCGAGATGATGCGCCGCGAGCTGCCGGTCGGCACCGTCAGCTTCCGCGTTTATGCCGATGATCCCAGCGATGATCCGCTGCCGCAGGAGCAGCAGAGCTTCATCTCCTTCTCCTACCCAGTCTATGCTGATTTCAGCGAGACTATCGCCCAGCTGGAGAATTACGGCATCGAGCCCAGCTATTGGCAGCCCGATGCGGAGGCGGTCACCGAGGCGGTGCTGTGCGAATACAGCCGCGAGGGCTTTAGCAGCGATGATCTGCTGCCGGTTGCGCCTTCGGGCTTGACGCCGATAATCAGCTATAACAGCGAGACCGTGGGGACGATGGCCGCCGGCAATACTCCGGTGACGCTGCTCTATAATGAAGGCCGTAACCGCGAAACCGCCTATACCGATAGCCGCGATATTAACTGGCTGATGGGGCTGAGCCATCATGAAGGGGCTTTCCGCTATAATTCCTTCGCGGTGCCCTCCGGCGAGCTCCAGGTGGTGCTGCAGTACCGCAATAGCTACGGCGCTGCGCTCACGGCTAACCGCTATATCATCGAGGGAACGCAGGTTTACGGTGCTGATGAGGAATAACAGGCGGAAAGCGAGTCGATTTAGCCGCAATACCGCTATTATAGCTGTATATCGCGAAAAACAGCCAAAACAGATGAGCTCAGCATCAATCATCCTGCTGCGGACAGTATTGCCGGCGGCAGTTGATCCAGAAATTCTGGCCATAGTGAAATTATTCCAGAATTTCTGGCGGAAAGGGATTATTCCAGAATTCCTGGTTTAAGCGCCGTTGTTTCAGAATATCTGGCCAAACAGCTGCCGCTCCAGAATTTCTGGAGAGGGTGAAGTTGTTTCAAAATATCTGGAATAAACCGCTGCCGCAACAGCAAAACTGGAATAAGGCGGCTGCAACAGAATACCTGAAATAATAGGGCTTAATCAAGAATATCTGAAATAATGCGGCTCAGTCCAGGATAACCGAAATAATATGCGGCAAATCAAGAAATACTGGTTCAAACAACGCGATTCCAGAATAACTGGTTTCGGCCAATGCGGCGACAGAATAACTGAAGCGGCGGCCGGTTAATCCAGAAAAACTGGTTTGAAGCGGCCTTAATCCAGAACTCCTGGTTTCTTGGCGCGAACAACAGAATAACTGGAGAATAATGGCCCTATTCCAGAAAATTTGGAATAGGGCGTAATTGCAGCCGCTGCGCTGGAGCGGGCGGCATGCGGGAAGTATTAGTTCAGGGCAGAAATATTCCAGAATTACTGTTTTATGACGGTTCTAATCAAGAATATCTGGATTAAAGCCGGGATCGCGCCAGAAAATCTGGAATAATTTACATTAATCAAGAATAACTGGCATAAGGGCCGGCGAACCCGCATTTCTGGGCTTAGCGGCTGCCGCGCCGCAATGATGGGCGGGCGGCTGCGGAAGCGCCAGTTTTACTGAAATATTTTCTGTTAATCAAGAAATTCTGGTCTATTCCCGCCGCGGAAAATCCACTATGAAAAAATTTTTGTGGATAGCAGCCTGTGGATAATGTGGATAAAATTGTGGATAAGGGCTTATCAGTGGCCTTATTCGACAAAATAGGCCTAAACGACAAGACTTGACAAATCCGCTGTGATGGTGTCCGCCTGCTTACGGCGTTGCAGCGCGGCGGAGGAGGATAAAAGGCCAGTTTTAGGGCTTGCAGCGTGCGGCGGCTGCCGCGGCCCGGCTTAGGGCAGGCGGACGGCAGGGAAGGAGGGAGCGGCATCAAAATTTGGCTGAGCCAGCATCTCGCTGGCGTGATTATCTATTTGCTGGCGGTCAATCTGCTGACTCTGGCGCTGTTTGCGCTGGACAAGCGCCGCGCCTGCCGCGGTCAGTGGCGAATCCCCGAGCGGACGCTGCTGGCGCTGGCGGTTGCGGGCGGTTCTCCCGGCGCCTGGCTGGGCATGCGGCTCTTTCATCACAAGACGCGCCACCGCCGTTTCAGCCTCGGCGTGCCGCTGATCCTGCTGCTGCAGCTGGCGGCGGCGCTGTGGCTGATCTGCAGCTGAGCAAACAAGAGGAGGAAAGTAACATTGCGGCGTTTTATCGCTTATCAGCAGCTGCCGCCGGAGGCGGCGGCAATCCGCGAACAGGTGTTCATCGAGGAGCAGGGCTTTGCCGAGGAATTTGACGAGACCGACCGGCGCGCGACCCATTTGCTGCTCTATCAGGACGGCACGGCGCAGGCGGTGTGCCGCTATTTCCCCGCGGAGCAGCCGGGGGTATATATCTTCGGCCGCCTGGCGGTACTGCCGCAGTTCCGCGGCCGCGGCCTGGGAGCGGCGCTGCTGAGCGAGGCGGAGCAGCGGCTGCGGGCTATGGGCGCCCGCCAGCTGCGCCTGGCGGCTCAGCTGCGCGCTCAGGGCTTTTATCGGAAGCAGGGCTATTGGCCCGACGGCGAAGTTTTTCTCGACGAGGGCTGCCCCCATATCTGGATGAGCAAGCTTTTGTAGATAATCAAGAATAATCGGGAAAAATCAATAAAATCAGCGAAAAATAAATAAAACCGACTTGTTAGCCGTGAAAACAGCTCAAAAACTCCGCAGCAGCGAATAGCAGCGCGGAGTTTCCTCTTTATCCAGACGGAGTTTTCTTCTTCATCCAGCGATTAAATTGTTCTGCGGCGGCTGCGTTTTGTCCAGGGGAGGAGTTCTGCTGCCGGCGGCCGGCTTTGGCCACAAGGCCCGGCTTTTAGCTGCGGCAGTCCCGGCCGCCGCCGCTGTCAGTGCGCTGTTTGGCCGGGCAAAAAAAAGACGCCGGTCGGTGAAACCGGCGCCGAATGGGCGAAAAC
>CALXQC010000067.1 GCA_944390435.1 uncultured Clostridia bacterium | reverse complement strand
TCGGCGCGGCGGTAGCGGAAGCGCTGTCCTGGACGCTGGAGCTGGCGGATTCCCTGGATCTCGCCACAGCCAACGACAGCGGCTATCTCGGCACTGCCGAACTGCCCGGCCGCAGCGCCGAGGCGGTCGGCATACTGGCGCATCTTGATGTCGTACCGGCGCAAGCTGCCGAGTGGCAGACGCCGCCCTTTTCTCCGCAGGTACGCGAAGGCCGCATCTACGGACGCGGCGCGCTCGATGACAAGGGGCCGCTGCTGGCCAGTTTGTATGCCGGCATCGCCCTGCGCGACACTCTGCCGCAGCCGCTGAGCAAGACGGTGCGCTTCATGTTCGGCTGCAATGAAGAAAGCGGCTGCCGCTGTCTTAAGCATTATTTGCAAAATCACCAGCCGCCGCGCTGCGGTTTTTCTCCGGATGCGGAATTTCCGCTGATTATCGGCGAAAAAGGCATCTGCCATTTCATGCTGAGCGCCAACTGGGACGATCAGCCCGGCGCGCCGCTGCGCCTACGCTCGCTGAACGCCGGCAGCGCGGTCAATATCGTCCCCGGCCAGGCGGAGGCAGTTATCGAACTGAACGGAGCCGTACCACCGCCCGCTGCGGAGCAGGTCAGCTGCCTCGAGGAAAACGGGCTGCTGCGGATCACCGCGCAAGGCAAGGCGGCTCATGCCTCTACCCCGGAGGAGGGAGACAATGCGCTCTCCCGCCTGCTCGCCTATTTGGCGGAGCTGCCGCTGGCGTCCGACGGCGCGGCGCAGTATCTCAAAACGCTGGCGGAGTTGTTCTGCGACAGCTGCTACGGCGCTTCTCTGGGAGTGGCGGCAGCCGATGAAGTCAGCCGGCTCACAGTCATCCCCTCGATGATCGAGCTAACCCCGCAGGGCGGCGCGTTGCGCTGCGACCTGCGCTTTCCGGTAAGCTGGCGCGGCAGCCAGCTGCAGCAAAGGCTCGCCGAGATCGCAGCCCGCTGCCGGCTGCAGCTAAAGATCCTGGAGCTGCAGGATCCGCTCTATGTCAGCGCCGACAAACCGCCGGCGCGGCAATTATTGCAGGCTTACCGTGATTACAGCGGTGATATGAGCGCGCCGCTGGTGATCGGCGGCGGCACCTATGCCAAGCTGCTGCCCGGTTTTCTCGCCTTCGGGCCGGAATTCGCCCATACGCCCAAGCTCTGCCATCAGGCCGACGAATATATTACCTGCCAGGATCTGCTGGACGCAGCTAAGATTTACAGCCGCGCCATCTACGCCCTGGCTGGCTAAGCAGGGCTGTCGCTTTGCTTTCGCTTTGCCAGTTTCACCGGCAGGCGCCGTGCGCATTGCCGTTCACTTACCTAACTGAGGAATAACTTTTCCGGAGGTTCACTATGTTAGAACTGATCATCTATCTGGTTATCGGCGCTGCACTTATCGCTTTGCTCGCCTTCCTGTTTGTCCGGGAGGGACGGCGCGAGTTGGAGTCCCGGCCGCAATACGCCTGGGAGAAAGCAGTTGAGGATTACGGCGACCCTACTCTGATTAGCCTCTACCGCCGGGCGAAAACTGATGAGGAGCGGCTGGAGATTGCCACCTTCGTCAATCCCGATCTGGCCGGTACCGCAGCAGCTAAGGCCGAAGAAGCGGCCGGGGAAGAAGCCGCCGCTACCAAAAAAGAACGCCGCAAGCGCTTCGGCAAGAAAAAAGCCGCTGTAGCTGAAGAACTGCCGGAGGAAATCGATCAAGAACCGACCGAAGAGAACCCCTGTCTGGAACAAACCACCAGCTATAACAAAGGGGATTTGGCACGTCTGTGGGGCGAGATAACCGTAACCGAGGAAGAACATGCCGCTTCTGCCGGTGCAAACGCAGCCGCGCCGTCGGACGAGCCTGTTGCGGCTGCCGCTGAAGCAAGCGCGGCTGAAGAAACTCCCGTAGCTGAAGCAACTCTCACAGAAGAGACCGCGCCCACCGAAACGACGGACGATGATCAGGACGATTTATCACTGAAGAAAATTCTCGCCGCTCCGGCCTATAACTTCTGGCAGGAACCGGCAGTAGTCGATGATCCTGAGCCGGAAGCGATCCCCGAGGCCGTTGCCGCCGAGCCTGAGCCGGAGCCAATCCCCGAGGCCGCTGTCACCGAGCCGGAGCCGGAGCCAATCCCCGAGGCCGCTGCGGGCGAAGAACTCTGCCCGGTCTGCGGCAATCCGTTGGAACCGGACTGCGCTTTTTGCATCATCTGCGGCACCCAGGTCAAGGAAGTTGAGCCTGCTCCGGCTAAGCGCCGCCTCTTTGGCCGCAAGAAAGCTGCGCCTGAGCCGCAACCGGCCGTAGTGCAGCCGGCGGCAGTTCCGGCAGCTCCGGCTGCACCGGCCGACGTGCCGACCTGCCCGGTATGCGGCGCCCAGCTGGAACCAGGATTTGCCTACTGCATCATCTGCGGCGAAGAAGTAAGCCGTATCAATAATGTTCCCGCGCCGGCGGCGGAAACCCCGGCGCAGCCAGCGCCGGCTTCCCAGCGCGATGAGGATTTCTGGTCCGCCCGTCCGGCAGCTCCGGCACAGCCCAGCACTCCGGCAGCCGCTCCAGCAGCCGCTCCGGTTCAGCCTGCCACGGTTCAGCCCAGCGCTCCGGCAGCTGCGCCTGATCCTGACGTAGTGGCAGCCTACCGCGCCAGCACCGCTAACGCCTATGCTGCGGCGGCAGCCAAGGGCATGGTCGCGGAAGAAGCTTTCGTCCCGCCGATCAAGCCCGCCGCACCGCAGCAGCAAGCCGCACCGCAGCAGCAAGCATCTGCCCCGGCTACTCAACCCGGGCAGCCGGCGGTTGATTATTCGGCAATGGCGCTGCAAGATATTCTGGAAAATGTCAAAGCGCTGGAGCAGCGGATTATGGCGGAGGCGGCAGCAGCTGATCAGCATAAAGAGCAAAACAATGGTCAGCAATAGCCGCCCGGCGGAAAATTAATCCGACTCCACACCTGCCAGCATCAGCTGGCAGGTTGTCATTATTAGCG
>CALXQC010000066.1 GCA_944390435.1 uncultured Clostridia bacterium | reverse complement strand
CGCAGCCGCGGGGTGCGGCCGGCTACGCTGACCGGGCGTTTGCGGGTGACGCTGCCGCTTACCGTGGTCTGCGCGCTGCTCCTCTCGCTGCTGCTGCGCTTCAGCCCGGCGCAGAGCCTGGCGGCGGTGCTGCTGCCGGCGGCCTACTGTCTGATGACCGGGCTGCTGGGGCTGGTGGTCAATCTCAAAAACCCCAAGCTGGAGTGGGACAGCGAGGACAAGGTGGTTAAGCAGAGCACTGCCGCGATGCTGGGCCTGCTGGGCGGCATAGCTCCGGCGGCAGCGGTCTTTATCCCTTATTTCCTCTTCTTCGCCGGCAGCATCAGCTTTGAGCTGCTCTATCTGATCGCGCTGATCGTCTTTCTGCTGCTCTCAGCCGCGCTGTGGCTGTGGCTGCACCGCCGCGGCGAGGCGCTGTTTGAAGCGCTGTAACCGGCTGCACCTAGCGAAAAAGATGCTCCTGCCCCGGGCCGGCGCCCGGGGCTTGTTGCGCCCGGCGCCGTGCCTGCTGATAAAAAATCCCCATCTTATACACAGGTGGGGATTTTTCTAATCCCATATTTCCGCTTTTCTTCGCGGAAATCCACTATATTTCGTCACTGCTGCGTCCGGAGGCCGCGGCAAAACCGCGGCGGACACCGCCTCTCCCCACTTTATCCCCGCAGCAGCGGCGCTTTATCCACCGCTTTTTCCCCAGAACAGGGGTTAAAGGCAGCTTTAACAGGTCTTTTTGATGTGGAAAAGCTGGGGAAAACTGCTGCGTCCGGCTCTTGCAGCGCGGCAACAAGCAGCCCTGCCGGAGCGGAACAGCTTTTCGCGGAAAACAGCGGCGCAAAAAAGCCGCCGGCGGCCCGGCGGCGTAAAACAAGGGAGACAGAGCCTGTCCCTGTCTCCCGCAGTGAAATTTTTTAATAGTGAAAGGTTTTTATCGGTAAAGGCTTTAGCCAAAAGAGCTGCCGCCAAGGCGGCCCGGCGGCTATTTATGCACCAGCATCTTTTCCAGATCATTGAGCGTGCGGTCGAGCTGGGGATCGGTCTTGCGCGCAGAATTGATCTTATCGCAGGCATACATCACCGTGGTATGATCGCGCCCGCCGAAATCACGGCCGATCTGCGGCGTAGTCGCGCCGACCAGCTCGCGGCAGAGGAACATCGCCACCTGACGGGGGAAGGCGATGAAGCGGTCCTTTTTCTTGCCGCGCATATCCTCGACGCTGATCTGATAATAATCCGCCACCAGCTGCTGCACGGTATTGATGGTCAGCTTGGGCGGCGTCTCGGGGACGAGGATCTCCTTGAGCACCTCTTTGGCGAACTCCACATCGGCATAGCTGCGCTTGTTGACGATGCAGCTGTAAATGACGCGGTTGAGCGCGCCCTCCAGCTCGCGGATATTGGTTTTGATATGGTCGGCGATCATGGTGATCACCTCATTATCGACGGGGAAATTCTCGCTCAGCGCCTTATGCTGTAGGATCGCGCAGCGGGTCTCCCAATCCGGCGGCTGAATATCGTAGATCAGCCCCCAGCCGAAGCGGGAGCGCAGACGTTCCTCCAGCGGATTGATCTCGGTCGGCGGACGGTCGGAGCTGATGACGATCTGCTTGCCCATATCATGGAGGGCATTGAAGGTGTGGAAAAACTCTTCCTGGACGCTCTCCTTGCCGGCGATGAACTGAATATCGTCGATCAGCAGAATATCGGCGTTGCGGTAGCAGTTCTTAAAGGCGTCGATGCGCTTTTCGCGCAGCATATAGACGAATTCGTTGGTAAAAGCCTCGGTGGTGACATAGACCACGCGGCGTCCGGGCGAATTCTTCTGCACCGCCTGGCCGATAGCGTGCATCAGATGCGTTTTGCCCAGGCCGCTGCCGCCGTAGATAAACAGCGGATTATAAGTACGGCTGGGGCTCTCGGCTACCGCCATCGCGGCGGCGTGGCAGAAGCGGTTGGAACTGCCGACGACAAAGGAATCAAAGGTATAGCGGGGGTTGAATTTAGGGGTATGGTCGTATTCGTCGCGGCGCTGGGAAGCGCGGTAGCGGTTTTCCGGCACGTTTTCATGGGACAGGTCGATGATCTCCGGATAAATCTGCTCGCCCAGCACCTCGCTGAGCGTCTCTTCGATCAGCGGCAGATACAGATCATTGAGGGCGTTTTTCGACACCTCGTCGGCCACGCAGATAAAGACGGTGCTGCCCTGGCGTTCCACCCGCAGCACCGACACCGGCTCGCTGGCCGGGTCGAACCAGCTGCGGAAGCTATCCTCGCGGATCTGCGGTTTAATCAGCTTTAATGCGTCCTGCCAAAATTGTTCCACTAGTATTCCCCCCTGCCAATGATAGCCGCCACCGGGCCGATCCGCAGGCGAAAACTGTGGATAACCCGGTGACGCTTCTAATCATAGCAAAAGTTATCCACATTTTCAAGGTTTTTTTGCCCTGCGGCGAGGAAATTTTCGCCGCGGCAGCCACTTATCCACAAGCCGCGGCGGAAAGATCATTGACAAGCGGCAGCAGATGGGCTATAATTCATCTATTAGTGTAAACTACGGGAAGTATGCCCGCGCTTTGGCGGCGGAGCTTCCCTGAAAAATTAGGAGGAGAATCAATCATGGTAAAAAGAACCTATCAACCGAAGAGAAGAGTGCATAAGCGCGTTCACGGCTTTATGGCCAGAATGAGCAGCAAGGGCGGCCGCAAGGTTCTGGCCCGCCGCCGCGCTCACGGCAGAAAAGTCCTCTCTGCCTAAGCAATGCTGCCGGATAGCTACCGACTGAAGCTGCGGCGCGACTTTGCCCGCGTTTATGCGCGGGGCGAGCATCAGGCTCAGCCGGGCTTTATCCTCTATTGGCTGCCGCATCGCGGCGAACCGCGCTGCCGGATCGGCTTTTCCGCTTCCAAGAAGCTGGGAGGCGCGGTAGAGCGCAACCGCGTCAAGCGGGTGCTGCGTCATGCGGCGCTCTCGCTGCTGGAGCAATTCCCCGCGGGCTACGACTATGTGTTCGTGATCCGCGCCGCAGCCAAGGACAGCAGCTTCGACCAGCTGCGCCGCCAGATCAGCACGGCGCTGAACCGCATCGGCGCACGGCGGCAGACGCCGCGGCGCTGAGCAGCATTAAGCCGGCGGGCAAGGCATCGCAGATGCAGCCGCCGCCTGCGCCCGCAGCAGGACAGCTCCTGCGGGAAAGCCCGGGAAAAGCCCGGGAGAAATATGGGTACTGCCTGATGAAACAGCTTTTGATCCTCTTGATCCGAGGTTATCAGAAATACATCTCGCCGCTGCTGTTGCCGCGCTGCATCTATTCGCCGACCTGCTCCCAGTATATGCTGGAGGCAGTAGCCAAATACGGCGCGCTCAAGGGCGGCTGGCTGGGGATTAAGCGCATCTGCCGCTGCAATCCCTTTCATGAAGGCGGTTATGACCCTGTTCCTTAAACCAAGCTGCTGTTAATTTTAATTAACGATTAATAGCGGTGATTTATGCTGATTTACTATCTATTAATAAATAGTTAGCAGAAACCTGGCCGGCAGGGCCGGATTATTGCATGAGAACTGTTTGAGCAAGACCGGAGGTATCGCAAACGTGGATTTTTTAGCTTCGCTTCAACTTTTAGCCACCAGCGGTGAGCGCGGCGGCGCCTGGAACGCGGTGCTGGAGTTTTTCGCCGACTGCCTGGAATGGCTGTTCGGCGTGACCAACACCCTGGGCGTCCCCAGCTATATCCTGGCGATCTTTATTTTTACCCTGATCATCAAGCTGCTGACCCAGCCGCTGCAGAACAAGCAGATGCGCGCCAGCCGCAAGATGCAGATGCTGGCGCCGGAGATCGAAGAGATCCGCAAGCAGTACGCTAATGACCCGAGAAAGCAGCAGGAAAAGATCATGGGCCTGTACAAGGAGCACGGCGCTTCGCCGACCGCGGGCTGCCTGCCGCTGCTGATCCAGATCCCGATCCTCTTCGCCCTCTTCAGCACCATCAGCACCTTCGGCGTAGCAGGCTCGACCCATCCGGTGCATCCGGAATATTTCCACTTCCTGCTATGGGACGATCTGTCGACCATCGTCAGCTCCGGCCCGCTGCCCTGGCTGCTGCCGCTGCTGGCTGCCGGCGCGACCTTCCTCCAGCAGTGGGTGACCACGCCTAACCGCAAGGAACGCAGCACTAAGATCATGATGATCGTCATGCCGGTGGTTTTCTTCTTCGTGGTGATGAACTTCCCGGTCCTGATGGCCTTCTACTGGATCTTCTACGGCCTGATCGGCACCGCGATCTGCTATCCGCTGCTGCGCCGCTGGACGCGGATTGACCAGGCGATCATCGAGCGCAAGCGCCGCGAGAAGGAAGCGGCTGAGGAAGCGCGCAAGAAGAGAAAGGCCGCGGCTAAAGCGCTGGCCAAGGAACGCCATAAGGCCAAGGGCCATACCAAGGAACTGTCCGAGGAAGAGCTGGAGATGCTCTACTATGAGGACGAGGAGTTCAGCGAGGACGAGACCGACCCCGAGCGCCTCTTCCGCAAATGGCTGCGCGACAATAACTACGCTGTGCGCCGCGAAAAGAGAAAGAAACATCCCTATTCCGGCAAGATGGAAATGGTCGAGGCGGTTTATGACGTCTACGGCAATGAGCATGAGATGAGCTCGCTGCGCAAATACTATGAGCATCTCAAGGACCGCGAGGCCGCGCCGGAGATCTTCGGGATCAAAAAGCCCAATTATCAGCGGAAAAAGAAGAAAACTGACGGCGAGGACAAAAAACAGGGCAAATAAGCCCGTTATTCCCTGATCCGCGCTGAGAGAACGGCAAAACGCCGCATCTGATCAGGGCGGTTCCGCAGCGGAACACCGCCGGAAAGATATCGAAAACAAGCCCTAAGGCGGCAAAGGCCGCGCAAAACAGCCGCTATATCCCGGAAAAGCGGCGAGGGCAGCAAAATCCCAGAAAACAGCTAAAACAGCCGAAAATAGGCGATAATACCGCATATTCAGCTGAAAAGAGCGAGCTGAAGGCAGTCTGGCGGCGCTGCAGCCGTCCGGTCTGCGGCGCAGGAGCCTGCCCTGCCGGCGCGCTGCCGGGCGGGGCGTCAAGCGACGGCTCCGGGATGGAGAAAAGAGGTAGAAAAATGGCACAAACCTATGAGGCCAGCGGCAAAACCGTTGACGAGGCGATTGATAACGCCTGTGCCCTGGCTGGGACGACGATAGAAAATGTCGAGATAGAAATTCTCGAGCTGGGCGGCAAGGGGTTGTTCGGCTTCGGCCACAAGGACGCCCGCGTCCGCATCACCGTAGAAGAGAAGGAAGAGCCGAAACCGGCCACCACCTTCGGCAAAAAGAAAGCCAAGGCGGAAAAGAAGAAAAAACCAGTCGAGGAGCTGGAATTCCGCTCCATCGAGGTGATCGAGCCGCCGGCGCAGCCGCCGCGGCGCAGTGAGAAACCCCGCTCCGCCAAGGCGGAGCGGACGGAGAAGCCCGGCCGCAGCGAGGCGCGCCGCGAGGGTGAGGTCCGCCGCGAGAGCCATGCCGCCGAAGTCACCAGCGGCGAGATGGAGCAGGCGGTATTTGAGATCGCCCGTTCCTTTGTCGAGCCGATCTTCGCCGAGCTGGGCGCAGCGCCCGAATACCACACCGAGATCCGCGAGGGCATCCTCTGGATTATCTTAAGCGGCGAGAAGCTGGGGCTGCTGATCGGCCGCCGCGGCGAGACGCTCAATGCGATTCAGTATCTGGCTAATCTGGCCGTTAACCGCAAGCGCGGCGAGCGGGTGCGCCTGGTGCTGGATGTCGAGGGCTACCGCGAGAGCCGCGAGCAGACGCTGCAGGCGCTGGCCAAGAAGATGGCGGATAAGGCGGTGCGTTCCGGCCGCCGGGTGGAGCTGGAGCCGATGAATCCGCATGAGCGCCGCATCGTCCATATCGCGCTGCAAAACGATAAACGGGTGGAAACCGCCAGCCACGGCGAAGAGCCGTACCGCCGCGTGGTTATCACCGCTAAGCGCCGCCGCCGCGGCGGTCATCATAAGACCGAGCGCCGGAGCGAGCCGCTGCCGCAGGTGATCATCA
>CALXQC010000065.1 GCA_944390435.1 uncultured Clostridia bacterium | reverse complement strand
ATATTTGATTGGGCAATAAGCAGCTTTAGAGCCGGAGATGTCTCCGGCTCTATTTTTTTCGCTGTTCCTTACGGCAGGTGGCAGATTCCGCTGCTGCAGGCGGATACGCGAAAAACGATTTTGTTGTTTTTGCGTTAAAAATATATTTTCTGCGAAAAATATCTGGCAAACGGCAGATGATTGTATTATAATAACTCGGGCCGTCGGCTGCTGCGGCCATTATCTGAACGATACGGCAGGTGTCAAGGTGCTGTTTACCGGACAAAATGAAAAATATATCGGCAGAGTGCAAATTTTGATCGCGGCCCTGTTATGGAGCGGCGTCGGCCTGGTGATCCGCGGCGTGGACTGCGATATCTTCTGGCTGCTGGCGATCCGCAGCTTGGCGGCGGTCATTATGTTGGCGCCCAGTTTGCGCGCCTTGCAGGGACGGCTGCGCCAGCGCAATATTTGGCTGGCGGCGGTCTTTTACGCTGTTTTTATGCTGATTTTTTCGGTCTCGACCCGCTTCGTCGGCGCGGCGCAGACCATGGCCGGGCAGTATACGGCGCCGCTGTTTGTCTATTTGCTGCTGGTATTGCGCCGGCGGATGCAGGTGCGTTGGGATAATCTTACGCCGATGCTGCTGATCGCAATCGGCTGCGCGGTCGGCTTGGCCGGCGGGGAAATTTCGGCATTGTCTCTGCTGCCGCTGCTCAACGGCGTATTTTTCCCGCTATACGGTACCTTTTTGCGCCAGGCCAGCGAGATCCCTGCCAGCTCGGTGATGTGCATCGGCAATTTTTTCTGTGTGGTGTTTTCAGTGCCCTTAGCTATCGGCAGCCCGCTGCCTTCCTGGGGAGGCTTCGGCTTGATCGTCCTGACTGGCCTGTTGGTTAATGGACTGGCTTATACCCTTTACGGCAGCGGCGCGCAGCGGGTGGACGCGCTTTCCAGCGTGATGCTGTGTTTGCTGGAGCCTATTTTGAATCCGGTCTGGGTATGGGTCTTTTTGGGTGAAGCTCCCAGCGGCACGACTTTGGCATCATTGCTGCTGATTTTGGCCGGCGGCGCTGCCAATGCGCTGTTGGCGGCCTATGGCAGCTGCCTGGAGTCCTGGTGGCGGCAGCGGAGAAGAAGATAAACTTTTCGAGAGGTAGTTTTATGAACAACAGCAGCTAGCCTGATGGTTAGCTGCTGTTAGCTTGCTGATGAACTGAGAATGTTCCGTCCTATGCCCGGAGTAATTTATGGCAGCGCTGGATAATTTGCGGATCGTCGCTACTGTTAAGAAAAGTGATGGCGCCGGTGCTCTCATCGCTATTGGTCAGCTGCCGCTGCTGTAGCTGACGCTGGGTTTCTCTGGCCGTACCCTCGGCGCCGTCGAAAAATTCTATCGGGTAGCCCAAAGCCTGAGCGATGCGTTCCTTCACGAAAGGGAAATGCGTGCAGCCAAGGACGATGCCGTCAACTTTTCGGTTGCGGTAAGGTGCAAGCAGCTGCTCCAGATAGGCGTCTAATTGTTCGCCGGAGGTGATTCCCTCTTCGACAAAAGCGACGATACCCGAGGCGGGGAGGGGAATGATTTCTGCTTCCGCACGAAACCTATCGAGCAGCGCGGCAAATTTTTTTTCGCGGAGCGTCATTTCTGTAGCCATGACGACGATTCTTCCATGCAGCTTATTAATCGCCGGTTTGAGCGCCGGCTCCATGCCGATGATCGGCGTCTGCGGATAGCGCCGGCGCAGCGCCTCTACTGCCGCCGAAGTGGCGGTATTACAGGCCAGGACGATCGCTTTTGCCTGCCGGGAGAGCAAAAAGGCGATATGCCGCATCGTCAGCTGCAGCACTTCTTCAGTCGGCCTGACTCCATAGGGCGCATTGGCGGAATCGCCGAAGTAGAGATAATTTTCTTCCGGCATCAGGCGGATCAGTTCTTGCAGTACGCTGATACCGCCCAGCCCGGAGTCGAATACGGCTATTGTTTGCGAATTACTCATAACGAATATCCTTATTAGGCCGGTTGGGGCCGGGAAATGAAATGGCTTGCTCCATGATCTGAGCAAATTATATCACAGAGACGGATATTTTTTAAGAGCAAAAGGAAAAATGTTGCTTTTAACTGTCTGCCACGGCTTTCTTTTGCTATCATCGGCCAAGATAAAAGGATAATCGATAAATCTACCGAAATAGTAAAGGTTAAATAAAAGAGAAGAGAAAAATGGAGGTAACAAGATGTCCAATATTTTGCGTAAGAGCATGGAGGTCGGAGGACGTACTCTGACCCTGGAGACTGGTCGTATGGCCAAGCAGGCCGGCGGCGCGGTATTCGTTTCCTATGGCGATACAATGGTTTTGGCCTGCGCTACGATGAGCGCCGAGCCGCGTCAGGGAATCGACTTTTTCCCGCTGCAGGTCGAGTATGAGGAAAAAATGTATTCCGTGGGCAAGATCCCCGGAGGTTTTATTAAGCGCGAGGGCCGTCCGAGCGAGAAAGCAGTGCTGTCATCAAGGATCATCGACCGCCCGCTGCGTCCGCTCTTTCCTAAGGGCTTTCGCAATGATGTACAGGTTATCGCTACCGTTTTGAGCGTAGACCAGGATAATCCGCCGGATATGACGGCGATGATCGGCGCTTCCGCCGCCGTGACTATTTCCAATATTCCGTTCAACGGCCCGATTGCCGGCGTGACTATCGGCCTGATCGACGGCGAATATATCATCAACCCCACAGTGGAGCAGGAAGAAGCCTCGGAGATGCATTTGAGCGTAGCCGGTACTGCCGATGCGGTGATGATGGTTGAGGCCGGTGCTAATGAGATACCGGAGGACGTCATCCTCGAGGGTATCATGTTTGCCCATGAGGAGATCAAAAAGATCGTCGCCATGATCAATGAGTTCCGCGAAGAGGCTTTTTCCATGGGGCTGGCAAAGGAGAAAATTCCTTTCGTTAAGCCAGAGCCGGATCCGGAGCTGGATGCTGCGGTGCGTGCCGAGGCAGGCGACGCTTTCCGCGAAGCGATGAAAAAATGCTCTGCCGAGCGGATTGATAAGAATACCCGCGAGGCTATGTTCGCCGAGATCAATAACTCTGTTCAGGAAAAACTCGCCGAACAATTCCCGGAACAAGAAACCGAGATCGGCGAGATCCTCTATACGATCGAGAAAGAAACAATGCGTTCGCTGATCGCCAAAGATAAGATCAGGATCGACGGCCGTACTACCACTGAGATCCGTCCGATTACCTGCGAAGTAGGCGTGCTGGCCCGCACGCATGGTTCGGCGCTGTTCACCCGCGGACAGACGCAGATTCTCAATGCCTTGACTATGGGCATGATTTCCCAGGAACAGATCTTGGACGGTATCGCACCCGAGACCTCCAAGCGTTATATGCATCAGTATAATTTCCCGCCTTATTCTGTCGGTGAAACTAGACCGATGCGCAGCCCCGGCCGCCGTGAAATCGGCCACGGCGCTTTAGCTGAGCGCGCTCTGCTGCCGGTGATTCCCGATGAGGAAACTTTCCCGTATGCTTTGCGCCTGGTTTCTGAGGCGATCGAATCCAACGGATCTACCTCGATGGGCAGCGTCTGCGCGTCCACCTTATCGCTGATGGACGCCGGCGTGCCGATCAGCGCTCCGGTAGCCGGCTGCGCGATGGGCTTGATCAAGGACGGCGATGATATCACTATTCTCACCGATATCCAGGGCATGGAGGACTTTCTTGGCGATATGGACTTCAAGGTCGCCGGCACTGCAAAGGGCGTTACCGCGATCCAGATGGATATCAAGATCGCCGGTATCGACCGCGAGATTTTGACCCGCGCTTTGGCACAGGCTAGAGAAGGCCGGATGTTTATCATGGGTAAGATGCTGGAGTGCATCAGCGAACCGCGCCAGCAGCTCAGCCCCTATGCTCCGCGTATTATTACCATGCAGATTCATCCGGACAAGATCCGCGACGTTATCGGTAGCGGCGGCAAGATCATTAAGAAGATTGTCGAGGTTACCGGCGCTGAGATCGATATTGAGGACGACGGACGCGTCTTTATCTCCAGTGTTGACGGCACTAAGGGTGAAAAGGCTCAGCAGATTATTGAGACGATCGTCGCCGAGCCGGTGGTCGGCCAGATTTATAAAGGCCGCGTAGTCAAGATTATGGAATTCGGTGCTTTCGTCGAAATTATCCCCGGGGTGTTCGGCAGCCCGGGCAAGGACGGTATGGTTCATATCAGCCAGCTGTCCAATAAGCGGGTTAATAAAGTCGAAGATGTTTGCGCCGAAGGCGATATGATGTATGTTAAATGCATCGCTGTCGATCCTGCTACCGGCAAAGTCAAATTGTCCCGCCGCGAAGCCTTTGAGGATTTAGGGCTCGAGTTATAAGCGGTATTATCCAAATACTTAAAAACAGCGCTAGCGATAGCGCTGTTTTTTTGCGCCTATTTCTCTTTGGCGCTGCATATGATATTAGCAAAGGAGGTGTTTTCATGGCGGAAAGCAAGCATCGGCTGGTCATTGACGATAGGTCCTCGTTAATGCTCAACGGCGTCACTAATGTAGATAGCTTTGCCGAAGACCATATCCAGCTCGCCGGTAGTTTCGGCGGCTTGGATATTGCCGGCTCCGAGCTAAAGATTGCCGCCTTGGATTTGGATCAGGGCAAGGCGACTATCAGCGGTAGGATAGACTCTTTAGCTTATGGCCAGAGCCGTGATGATAAAAAAATTAAGCAGAAGGGCAAGCGGGCGCTCTCCCGGCTGCTGAAATAAGATGCCTGCCGGTTTACTGCTGGAGCAATTAAGCCAGATGTCTGCCGCTTTGCTGGCTGGCTGCGCCTGCGGACTGGCCTTTGATCTATATCAGAAAATCTGCTATGGAACTGCTAGAAGACCGCTGCGGCCGGCGGCGTATTGGCGGGGAGATCTCTTATTTGGTTTGGCGCTGCTGGTTTTATGGCTATTGTTTTGGTTTGGCTGTACCGATGGGTCGCTGCGTTGGGCGGTGCTGCTATGGTTAGTTATCGGCGCAGCGTTGTATTTTTTCTTATTGCGGCGGCGGGTGGACGCTTTATGGCGGCATCGGCCGCGGCTAAAAAGGCAGCGCAGGCCGCGGCGTCTGAAGCACGGCCTGGTTGAACGCTGTGCCGGCGGTTGGCTGGCGGCTGGACGTGGCTGGCTGGAGCTGCGGCGGCGCTGGCGGCGGAAAAATGCCTCCGGGAAGGACTCTATCCATGAAAAAGAACAATAATTTATAAATTTGTAGCAAATTTGTACTTGATTTGTCCACAATTTGTTGATATAATGTGGATAAATTGATGATGAGCTAGCTATCGGTTAAGGATGAGCAGATGAAGATCGAGATTCGCAATGCGCAGAATTTAAGCTTTCGCGAAAAACAGGTAGTAGTTTTGAAGGAAAGCGGTATGGCAGCGTCGAAAATTGCCAAGAAACTGCGGATAGCCGAAAGCACTGTGGCCACCCTATATAACCGGGCCCGCAGCAAGGGCTATGAGGCGGTCATCATCATTCCCGGCGATGTTTTAGCGCTTTATGACGATGAGGACGAGAATGAAGAAAGCTAAAAAAACGCAGGAAAATAAAAAAAGAAAAAGCTTCCGCTGGTGGAATCTTCTGGTGGTTGGTTTGGCATTGTTCCTTTGCGTACGTTTAGGTATGCAGATTGCGGAATATTATGAGCTGCAGGACGAAGCCGCTTACTACGAGCAGGTACTGGCTGATACTGAGGAGGCTTATCAGGAACAGCTGGATAAGCAAGAGCTGCTCTATAACGATGCTTATTTGGAACGAATGGCTCGGGAACGCCTGGGCATGGTCAAGGCCGGCGAGACAGTGATTTCTACGGTCAATACTGATTTGCCTGAGATTGACGAGGCGAGCGTCGAAGATGCCGATGAAGACTCCGAAGAGGAGCAAGACGGCGAGTCGGAGCAAGCTGCTCAGACTGCGGACGCTGCGGCGGAATAGTCTCGATCAGCAGCGGCGGGCCTTAGTGAATAACGTTATATAGGGGAAATACCACTAGTAATTTTAATAATGATATTAAGTTAGTACTTATTTTATCCGTCTTACCATAAGAAAAGACCTCCTGTTTTACAGGAGGTCTTTTCGTTATTGGTAATAAACGTTTAGCGCTAATGGCTTAAGTCATTTCGTTGATCCACAGCCGCGGACTTGTTCCAAACAGTAGCCGGGTAGCCTCCGCTAATTGCCCGGGGGCAAGGCCGCTTTGCGTGCCGGCGGCCATCACATAAGGGATAGCTGCTGCTGGTTTGGCCTCAAGCGGAGCAGCCAACGGCGCATCCCAGGAGATTTCCGCGAAGCCCTCGCGTGCGGCAATCGCCTGCCCCAGCTGAACCGCAGCGCGCAATGCGTCTGGATGCCGGTAGCCGATTTCCTTGATCCGGCAGCGTTGCTCGCTCTGCGTCCATAGCAGATAGGCGTCATCGCATAGGTAGAGAGAGCCGCCGTCGCAGAGAAAATCACCGGCAAATTCCCGCCAATTCTGTTCATCACGGAGAATATATCCGTCCAGCTGAGCGGTCATTTGGCGGTAAATGCTGTCATAGGCGGCAATATCCGCCGCCGAAAGAGCTCCGTTGCGCCAAGAGGTGAAAGCGTCAGCGTTATCGACAGCAGGGAAGCGGTATTGCGCCAACTGATAGCAGTGGATAAAGCCGAGCGGACGGTAAAAATCAGGGATATCAGTATAGAGCAGCAGCAGCTGATACCGGCTGTGCAGATGCCGGCTAATCGTCTGCAATAAGCGGCGGGCATACCCACGGCCCTGGGCAGCGGACTTGGTGCAGACGCCGACCAGGTATGCTACCGGTATCTTTTGCCCGTGGAGATAGAGCAATTTAGGTGCGTACTGTAGAGCAGAAAGCAGCTCTTCGCCGTTAAACAGGCCTAGCGTCCGCTCTGGGTGATAAACTGTGCGGAAATACCAGCTGAAATAAGGCTCGTCCGCACCGAAAGCCTCCGCCCACAGCTCCATCACCGCCGGCTGATCCGCCGCCGTGGCGTACCTGATATTAAGCATCGCGCAGCCTCAGATAATATTTATGCTCAAGACGGCATGGGTTGTAGCTGGCTTTCGCCTTGCGCAGTCCTTCTGCCCCCATATCCTCCGCCCGGTTGATGTAGCGATATCCCTGGGCATAATCACGGGCAAAAAAGCAGTTGATCGCCTGATAAATCCCGGGGATATTCACATCACCCTTTTCGATATGAATGCAGTATGTATCATCGTTGAGGGGTTCACCGATGGTAAAGGCGCGTACCTTGCCGCCGACCAGCAGCGCGGCGCCATCGCAACCTAATTCCGCCAGATGATCCAAGGCATCCAGGGAACCGCGGTATTCCTGCTGCAGCTCAAAGTCATGGCTGTCATGCCGTCCCATCCAAACATTGAGTTCCTCCTTGCAGCCGTCTACCAGTTCCGGGGTGATCGGGAGAAATTGATAATTGGGATAGGTACGCTTGAAGCGGTTAATCTGGTTTCTTTTGGCGTCAAATTTTTTGCCGGGCAGATGAGCCAGATCGTTTTGCAGGTAGATATAGTTAGCGCCGGGAAGATAATCTTCTGCGCTGAAGCGCCCCGGCCAGTAGCGTTCATAAAGCGCGATATCGTCGTCTGCGGCCTCGCTGATGATGAATTCCTTGTTTTCCGCCCGGTAGGCGCCGATCATTATTTCCGTAGCCTGCAGCACGGCGTTATCGTCGGCGGCAAGCGGCACGCAGATGGTGTCGAGATTATTATAATGGCTTTTGACTACCAGGGCATTATCAACAACCGCCCAGCTATATGGATCCCAGTCGCGCCAAAGATAAAAGCTGGAAAAGCAATAGGTGATTAGTTGGCGTTTCCGGCCTTGCAGGTAACGGTTGAAGATCTCTTTATCCTGTAGGGTAACGGGATTGAAATGCATGAGATTGCGCCTCCATTTTCATGAAAATTATAGCAGAAATTCTAGATTATGTCATGGACTTTTTTGTACTATATGGTATAATACACCTAAGCTTTCTTTAAGAGGAGGTTGTAGCGAAGGCATCATGGATACTTCAGTTCTGTTCACGAGCGCTGTCGCTTTTCAAATCGGTTCCTTTACGGTGCGCTGGTATGGCATTATTATCAGCCTAGGCATGGCGCTGGGTATTTATCTTGCTTACCGAGAAGTGAAGCGGGAGCATTATAACCCCGATGATTTGCTGAATATGCTGTTGATTATGATCCCTGCCGCCATCATCGGCGCGCGGCTGTATTATGTTATTTTCAGCTGGGATTATTATGCGCTGCATCCGGATGAAATCATCGCCATTTGGAAGGGCGGCTTGGCGATTCACGGCGGCGTGATTGCCGGCATTATCGTTGTGCTGGCCTATTGCTACCGCAAAAAATTGAATTTTTTCCGTTGGGCCGATATGCTGGCGCCCTCGCTGATTTTAGGGCAGGCGATCGGCCGCTGGGGCAATTTTGCCAATCAGGAGGCCTTTGGCCCGATTATCGAGGAAGGTTCTTTTTGGAGCTGGGTTCCGCTGCAGGTTTATGCTGACGGCGCGTATCATCACCCGACTTTTCTCTATGAATCGTTGTGCGATTTAGCGATTTTTATTTTCCTGATGATTTTGCTGCGCCGCCGTCATCGTGCGGGGACGATCTTTTCCTGTTATCTGATTCTCTATTCGATAGCGCGCTTCTTTATCGAGGGCCTGCGCATGGATAGCCTGATGATGGGCGGATTGCGTACGGCACAGATCATCTCTTTGATATTAATTGCTGCAGGGATTATTATTTTAATCTGCACCCGCAAGACTCCGCTGCTTGATGTGAGCGCTCCGCCGCAGCCGCAACGCAAGAAGCATAAGGACTAACTGTTCCAGCTGGCGATCCCCCGTTGGTAAGCGGACGGGGGATCGCTTTATGCTGGGCTATGTTTCAGTTTACGGATATTTAATCGTTTCTTAATCTTTTTCCGCCTTTTTTCTTAAAAAAGTCGATGTTAGAATAAGCCCGGAGGGTGAGATATGGCTAATATTTTGATCTGTGATGATGATAGAGATATCGTCAATGCTTTGAAGATTTATCTAAATGCCGAGGGCTACCAAACCTTCACCGCTTATAACGGAGAGGAGGCTTTGGCTGTTTTGGCACAGGAAAATATCCATCTGGTTATCATGGATATTATGATGCCGCTGATGGACGGTATCAGCGCTGTCGCCAAGATTAGGGAAGAAAACAATAATATCCCGGTGATCTTGCTGACTGCCAAAAGCGAAGATACCGATAAAGTCCTGGGGCTTAATGTTGGCGCGGATGATTATGTTACCAAACCGTTTAACCCGATCGAGCTGCTGGCCAGGGTCAAGGCGCAGCTGCGCCGCTATCTCAACTTTGGCGGCACTAATATTAGCGCTTCTGTGTTAACCGTTGGCGGCATCCAGCTGGACGATAATGCTAAAACTGTCAAGCTGGACGGAGAACCAGTCAATCTCACTCCCACTGAATATGATATTCTCAAGCTGCTGATGGAAAACCGCGGCAAAGTATTCTCATCCTCCGAAATCTATGCCAAAGTTTGGAAGGCCGAGGCCTACGGGGCTGACGGTACGGTGGCGGTGCATATCCGTCATTTACGGGAAAAACTGGAGATTAACCCGGCTGAGCCGCGCTATTTGAAAGTAGTTTGGGGTAAGGGTTATTTGATTGAAAAGGGTGATTGATGATGCCTCGGCTGTTGACGAATACTGCCGCGAAAATAGCGGCAACCGTCTTCTTTGCCCTGGCGGTGGGCGGTGCTTTTTTGGCCGGCGTGGGCATTAATATTGTTTTTTATAGCAGTGACTTTCAGGTTGGCGATGAGGGGCATGCTCTGTATCAAAAGCTGCTGCCTTATCAAGACGCTTTGGTGCCGCTGCTGATCTTTTGCCTGGTTATCGGTTTGGTGACGCTAGTTTTCCTGCTATGTGCTGCCGGGAGAGTCAAGGATCAGCCGGGGATAAGCCTTAATTTTTTGGACCGAATCCCTTTTGATCTGTATCTGCTGCTCGATGTGCTGCTGTTTTTTGCCGGAGCCGCGCTGTTTGAGTCGGTATCAGTGTATTATCTGGCTTTATCTTTGCCGCTGAGCGTACTGGTCGTGATGGTGGAGGGCTTGCTGGTTCTGGCTTTTCTTTTGACTTGCTCGAGCCGCTTTAAAGCGGGTCAGTGGTGGCGCAATTCGATTATTTACCGCTGGCTGGCTAAACCGGCGAGCCTCTTTATGCGCTGGCTGTGGCGGCAGTTGAGGCAGGTTTTTGCCAATATCGCGCTGCTGTGGAAGGGCATCTTGACCTATTGCGCTTTTATTCTGCTGGCCATCATCTTTTTCTTCAATGCTGTCGGCGGATCGGCGCTGGCTGCGCTGCTGCTGACGGTATTGGGTATTGCCGGCTTTCTCTTCGTCTGTTCGCTCTCGCTGCAGATGAATACCCTCAAACAGTGCGCGTCTAAGATCGCGGCGGGTGATCTTGATTACCGCATAGATACCCGCAATATGTATCAGGACCTCAAGGAGCATGGCCAAGACTTGAACCGGATCAGCGAGGGCTTATTGCTGGCTGTTGACGAACGGATGAAAAGCGAGCGCTTCAAAACAGAGCTGATCACCAATGTTTCCCATGACCTCAAGACGCCGCTGACATCGATCATCAATTATGTGGATCTGCTGCAGAAAGAAGATATTGCTAATCCGCAGGCCCGGCAATATTTGGAGGTTTTGGCGCGGCAGTCGTCGCGGCTGAAAAAACTTACGGAAGATTTAATAGAAGCTTCTAAGGCTTCTACCGGCAATATCCATATGGATTTGACGGTTACTGATATGAGCGAATTTATCAATCAGATCATGGGTGAGTATCAGGAACGGTTTAAATCCATCCCGCTGCAAAGCGTTGTCACTGTTCCGGAAGAGCGGGTGTATATTCTGGCGGATGGACGTTCATTATGGCGGGTTTTTGATAATCTACTGAATAATATTTGCAAATATTCCCAGCCCAACACCCGGGTATTTATTGAGATGAAGGCTGATGCGGAGCAGGTAGTTGTTTCGCTGAAAAACACTTCGCGCGAGCTGCTCAATATCCCCGTTGAGGATTTGCTGGAACGCTTTGTGCGGGCGGACAGCTCGCGTACCAGCGAGGGTAGCGGTCTGGGACTATCGATTGCCCGTAGCTTGACTGAACTGCAGCACGGATCTTTAGAGCTGCAGGTGGATGGAGATTTGTTCAAGGTGATCATCAGCTTTGCCCGTCTCGCTCATTAAGGGCGGCCGGGCAGAACAGCACGGGCCAAGACTAGGAGAGGACCATGAAAATTATTGTTTTGACCAGCAAATTCGGGATGGGACATTATTCCGCAGCCTGTACTTTGGCGCAGCAAATTCAAAGAGAGGCGCCGCATCATCAAACTCTGCTGGTTGATTTTTATCAGCTGGCATTCCCGCAGCATTATCAGACTATTTATCATAGCTATACCAAACTCATGCTGCATGGGGGAAAAATAGTCAATTCGGCCAACCGCAATATCACTAATGAGCATCAGGGGCTGCCCCGAGCGCTGAAGCTGCCGGAACAGTTTTTTTTGCATCGGCTAGGAACTTATCTTGCCCAGGAACGGCCGGATATTGTCATCACCACTTATTCTTTCGCCTCTTATTTAGTGGCGGCATATCAGCGCAGCAGCGGCGCATCATTTTCGCATATTACCTGCATCACTGATGTCGGCATACATAATATCTGGATCAATCCCGGCACCGAGCTATATTTGGCAGCCTGTGCCGATACTAAACGGGCGCTGTTGGAGCGTGGCGTTAACGCTGCGGCTGTCGCTGTCAGCGGCATCCCGGTCGATCCGGCTTTTCGTCCGCGGCATAGTGCCGGCAGCAGAACAACCAAGGAGCTGCTGATTATGGGCGGCGGACTGGGTATGCTGCCGGAGGCAAAATCGTTTTACCGCGCTCTGGGCGAGATTCCGCAGCTGCATACTACTGTGGTCTGTGCGAAAAACAGCAAGCTGCAGGAGAGGCTCTCGGCATTGGCTTCATCGCGCCTGACAGTGACCGGCTGTATCGATGATGTGCCGCAGCGGATGGCTGCGGCTGATTTGCTGCTGACAAAGCCTGGCGGAATCAGTAGTTTTGAAGCGATCCGCTCGGAGCTGCCGCTGCTCTTTTTCCCGCCGGTTTTGGAGCAGGAAATCAAGAATTGCAATTTTATGCTGCGCAACGGTCTGGCTAAATGCCTGTCCGGCGGTTTGGCTGGCTATGCCGGGCAGATCGAATTTTTGCTGCATAATGAGCTGCGGTTGGCAGATATCCGCCATGCCATGCACTTGTTCTGCAAGAGTCTTGACTCGGATGCAGTAATGGAGTTTATCATGGCCAAAGAAGGCCGGATGCCGGAGAGAAGGGCCGGCTGATGCTAGTGTTGACTATTAGCGCCGGAACTGCCGTTGCCCTGTGGCTGATTTACGCTCTCATTCCTACTTGCTATTATCGTTATTGGCGGCATAATCCCTGGGAAACAGCGACGGCGGAACGCAGTTTATTGCTGAGCTTCGACGACGGGCCGGATGAGCGCTATACGCCGCAGCTACTGCATATTTTAGCCCGCTACCAGGTGAAGGCGATCTTTTTCCTTCCCGGATTTAAAGCGGAGCAGCATAGCGATTTGGTGCGGCAGATTGCCGGCAGCGGTCACCAGATCGGTTTTCACGGCTATTGCCACCGCAATCCCTGGGCTATGGGCTGGATTCGGACCGCCCGCGATTTCCGTCGGGGAATAGGCGTTCTGCACCGGCAGGGGATAGCGCCGTTTTGGTACCGGCCGCCGCATGGCATGATCACCTTAGCCAATTTATTATGCGCTCATCGCGCTGGTATGCAGCCTCTGCTGTGGACGGTACTGGTCGGCGACTGGAGAAATATCGGCGGCGACGAAGTTTTGGCCCGCCTCTGGCGGCAGGTTGCGCGCAGGGAAGTAATTTGCCTGCATGATTCCGGTGAAAAGACCGGCGGCGAGCCTGGAGCGCCCAGCGGAACCTTGGCGGCAGTGGAGCGGTTTATCCCGCAGGCTTTAGCAGCCGGCTATCGGTTCGTCACATTAGGCGGCGCAGTTGAGGCGAAGGCCGACGGAGATCTTGGGGAAGATGATACGCGATGAAAAAGCTGATGAATAAAAAAGAACATCTTATCTGCCTGACCAGCATTGCCGTGCTGTTGATCATAACCAGTATCTTTTTGCTTAAAGACCGGGAGCTGGCGGATATTTGGGCGCTGCTCTCCAGTACGGATTTACGTTTTATCCTGTTGGCGCTGCTGGCGATGGTGCTGTTTTTTACCTTTGAGGCGCGGGCGATCCAGATCCTGCTTAAGCCCTTGGCTGGCGGACGCCGTTTTTCAGTCTTTTATCGCTACGCATTGATCGATTTTTATTTCAGCGCCATCACTCCCGGCTGCAGCGGCGGACAACCCTCGCAAATGTATTTTATGCATCGGGATAATATTCCGGTCAGTTCCTCATCGCTGGCTCTATTGGCTTATAATGCCTGCTGTCATATCAGCGTGCTGCTGATTGCCGCAGTTACTTTGAGCATCAGCGGGATGGGCATTCTTGAGAGTATCGGCGCTTTTAAGTATCTGCTGATTTTCGGCGTTGTGGCGCAGAGTTCTTTGGTGGCTTTTTATTTGATCGCTATTTTTAACCGGCGGCTGGCCGTGACCATTGTCCATACTATTGTTCGCTTACTGGCCAAGCTGAGAATAGTTAAGCGGCGGGAAGAGGCTTTGGCTAGGATCGATATGCAGATTGATGATTACCGCCGCGGCGCCGCCTACATCAAGCGGCATCCGCTGCTGCTGCTGCGCACCTTGCTGGCCTCCAGCCTTAATCTGCTGGCCTTTTATTCAGTGCCTTTTTGGATTTTCAATGCCTTCGGACTCAGCGGGTTTAATTTCTGCGATTTGATTGCCGCCCAGGTAGCCTTGACCCTGTGCGTGGAATCATTGCCTATTCCCGGCGGTTTAGGGGTGACGGAGAGCGGTTTTTTGCTGATTTACGGCGGTATTTTCGGCAGCAAGTTGGTGGTGCCGGCGCTCTTGCTTACCCGCGGGGTCAATTATTACAGCGGGCTGTTGGCAGGGGGGATCGCCTCCGCGTATTCGATCAAGAAGAAACGGGCGCCGCTGGTTTTATCTGCATCGCTTGTCTCCTGCCGCGGTGGGCGAAGCAATGCCGCCGAATCTTAGGTTAGCGTCATTAGGCCCGGCTGGTGCCATAATTAGCTTTTTCGCCTCTAAGCCGCCTTGAATAAGGCGGCTTAGAGGTTTATGGACAGCTGAGCCGTCAGGATAGCGGAAAGAGCGGTTGTCATTTAGCGAAAAAATTTGTTATAATAACAACAATAAAAGAAAATTTAGCGGCAGCCGCCGCCTAAGAGGAAGGGTTATCTCTTATGATACAAGATATAGCGCCGCACCGCTTCAATAATGCGTTTAAGATCCAGACTCCGTTATATTCGGATCATTTTTTTATTTTTCGCGGAAATCAAGTGCTGGTCAAAAAACAAGGAGGAGAAAACCTCCTGCCGTTGTTCAGCGATATTACGCCTTACTGGCCAGAGGTCTCCGACGCTGCCCGCTATATTTTTTCCATCGATAAAGAAAATTTTTTCTTAGTCGATGAAAGTCAGGCTAATATCGTTTTGCCTAGCGGCTACGCGCTGGAAAATATTGCGCTGTTTCGGACTTTGGAGCCGCAATATCTCCGCTTTGCCGGAATCACCGCGCATCAGCTGTATCTATGGTATGAGCAGAGCGCCTTTTGCGGACGCTGCGGCCAGCCGATGACCGACAGCACTATCGAACGCGCCCGTGTCTGCCCGGAATGCGGTTATATTAATTATCCGCGGATTTCCCCGGCGATTATCGTCGCAATTACCGATGGACAGCGCTTGCTGATGGCTAAAAATAGTTCCTATAAGCATTTTGCCCTGATTGCCGGATTTGTTGAATTTGGCGAGACTTTCGAGGATACCGTGCGCCGGGAGATTTATGAAGAAGTGGGTCTGCGGGTGAAAAATATTCGTTATTATAAGAGCCAGCCCTGGGCCTTTAGCGGTACGGAGATGGTGGGCTTTTTCGCTGATTTGGACGGCGACGATACAGTGACGCTGCGCGATCATGAACTGCAGGAGGCTCGTTGGTTCGCTTATGACGAGATCCCGCCCAGCGTTGATCATCTGAGCATCGCTCAGGAAATGATCGAGGTCGTGCGCCAGCGCCGGCATACCTTAGTGAAGAATAGCTGAATAATTGGCTTCTGCGTTGACACCGCTTGCTTTATGGTGATATGATAGACCACGTTATCAAGCGATAGTTAATACTCAGGAGGTATGATGTGCGATGAAAAAATTACTTATAGCCTGCTTGGCTGCGCTGATAGTCGTTGCTTTGGCCGCCTGCGCTAATACCCAGGACGGCGGCGACACTCAGCTGACCAGCGATACCGATATTTCTGAGCTGGAAAACCTCAGTCAGCTGCCGGAATATAAAGAAGCCGGTACCGTGGTCACTCCCTGGGATGATCCGGAAGCAACCGCTGGTTTTTGGGTTACCGGCGCAACTGTAGATGCGATGAAGGCCTATGGCGAAGCTCTGGTTAAGGACGGCTGGACACTGGATGAATCGTTTGACGACTATGATCCGGAAGCTATCTTATATTACACTTCCGCTGATACGGACAAGATCGTCCAGCTCAAATTTATGTCCGAGGAATATATTCGCGTTACCATGGGCACCCCAGAGGCAGTTGCCAATTCGCAGTAGTACCTGCCGAATTTAATCACCTGGACGTAAATAAAAATAACGGGAGCAGTCTCCCGTTATTTTTATTTGCCTGGAGTTATAAGAGAAAAGCGCCCATTAACAAGGCGCTTGGCTGGGGTGAATGGATTCGAACCATTGTATGACGATTTCAGAGACCGTTGCCTTACCGCTTGGCGACACCCCATCATATTTAGTTGCTGTATAGGCGGGTCGAATAGTGGTCGGGGCGACAGGATTCGAACCTGCGACCCCTTGATCCCAAATCAAGTGCGCTAGCCAAGCTGCGCTACGCCCCGCCGCAAATACAACATTGGTATTATAACCAATAATACCGGTAATTGTCAATTGCTTTTTTGCCAATTTCTGCAAGATATTTATGATAAATGCGCCGAGGGAAGAATAATTGACGCCTGTGGCAGGTTTTCTTTTCATTTTAGTAGAAATTTGTAATATTGATTGCGGCTCTCTGCAGCGATAGCAATGGCAGGGCGGCTGCTCAGCAGCTGGAGGCGATATGGCAATGAAGATGACTTTTTGCGGCGCGGCGCGGACTGTGACCGGTTCCTGCTATCTGCTGGAGCATAATGGCTGCCGTTTTTTGGTCGACTGCGGTATGTTCCAAGGCGGCAAGGCGGTCAAGGAACATAACTATGGCGATTTCGCTTTTAATCCGGCCGAGATCAGTTTTGTGCTTTTGACTCATGCCCATATTGACCATAGCGGTCTGCTGCCCAAACTATGGCGCTGCGGTTTTTCCGGACCAATTTACACCACCTCCGGCACAGCGCTGCTGTCCGAAATTATGCTGCCGGATTCCGGCTATATCCAAGAGACGGAAGTGGAGAGGAAAAACCGCAAGCTGACCCGCGCCGGAAAACCCCTACTGACGCCGATTTATACCGCTGCTGATGCGGCGGCCATGCAGCATTTATTCAGCCCGGTCGACTATAACTCACGTTTTTCGCCGGCAGAGGGCATTGAGGTGGTATTCCGTGATGCCGGGCATATTTTAGGCTCGGCGATGATTGAAATCTATTATCAGCAGCAGGGACAGGAGCGAAAACTGATTTTTACCGGCGACCTGGGCCGCAATAATCAGGCGATAGTTGAAGATCCTTTCCGCGAAGAATACGGTGATTTTTTGGTACTGGAATCCACCTATGGCGACCGGCTGCATCATGGCGGTTTTGAAGAAGAAAAACCGCGTTTTGCACAAATTATCCGCGAGACAATCAGCCGCGGCGGCAATGTGGTAATACCTGCTTTCGCTGTTGACCGCACGCAGGATATTTTAATGCTGTTTTACGAGATGCAGCAGGCGCAGATGATCCCTCTCGTCCCCATTTATGTCGATAGCCCGATGGCGGTCAAAACGACGGAGATTTTTGCCGCGCATCCGGAATATTTTGATGCGGAAACCGTGGCTCTTTTCCGCAAGGAGGGCAAAGCACCGTTCCTGCTGGATAATATGCAATACGCCCGCACTGCGGAAGAGTCGATGCGCCTCAATAAGATAAAGGGCGCGGTGATTATTTCCGCCAGCGGCATGGCGGATGCCGGGAGGATTAAACATCATTTGAAGCATAATCTCTGGCGGCCGGAATCCTCGGTGGTATTCTTCGGTTTCCAGGCCGACGGTTCCTTGGGCCGCCGCCTGCTGGACGGTGCAGCTAAGGTGACGATTCACGGCGAAGAGATCGAGGTCAAGGCAGCTGTTTATAATATGGACGGCTTTTCCGCCCACGCCGATTATCAGGAAATTCTGGCCTGGCTGGGACAATTCCGCCAGCTGCCGCAGCAGATTTTTGTTACCCACGGCAACGAAGCCAGTTCCTTATCGCTGGCGCAGAAAATCAGCGAACGCTATGGCATTGCTGCCGCAGTGCCGCATTTAGGCGACAGTGTACAATTAACTGGCGGTGCAGCCGTGGTGGCCGGATGTCAGAGCGAACCGTTTTCCCGCGAAGATCTCTATGCTGAGAGCGAGGCGGCGTTGCGCCAGTTAGCTGCTCAAGGAGACCTGGATCAGCTGATTCGGGCCAGGGATTTTCTAAAAACTTTAGCACAGTGAGCCGGAGCAGATAAACAATGAACAGCAAATACGGCAATAATAAAAAAATGCTTGAATTTATGGAGCGGATGTTCACAGAAATGGCAGTCTACCCCCATGTGCTGATCCGTGATTATCAGCTGCTTGGTCTGGAAGCCGAGCAAGTCCTGCTGCTGCTGCGCATCTTGCGCCCTTATTATCTTCATGGCCGATTCAGCATGAAAGATGTAGCTGCGGAATTGGAGCTGAATGAGGAGGAAGCGCGAATCGTCGTATGGCCCTTTATCGCTAAGAATCTTCTGGAAGAAGACTCTAAGACGCATCGGCTGAGCTGCAACGGTCTGATCGATGTCTTTTATGAGCAATGGTTGAGCGAACAGCGGCATCAGCCGACGCATAGCGATCAGGCGGCGCGGCCGCTCGGAATCGATACGGCGCTGCTCCATGATCTCACCCATCTGTATCATGCTTTTGAACAGGAGCTAGGAAAAAATCTCAGCCCGATTCAAAGTGAAGAAATTCGCAGCTGGCTGGAACAAGATCAGGTTCCGGCCGAACTGGTTGAAGAAGCGCTCAAGCGCGCTGTACTGCAGGGAAAAAGGACTTTTGCCTATATTAAATCCATTCTAACGAAATGGCGCGAGGCAGGCTATACGACCTTAGATGAAGTATTGGCCAATGACTTGAAGCCGGAATCTAAGTCTAAATCCGCCTCGCGGGGGCGCGCGGCCTCAGGTGTGAAGAAAAGCCAGTATAATGAGATTTATGATAAATATTGATGGAGATGGCTATGGAAAAATTATCTGACCGCCTGCACGGTTTGGCGGATGAATTTACTAAAATGGCGGAAGAGAGCCAAGTTGATGATGCGGATATTTATCGCTGTCCTCTGTGCCGTGATTGCGGCTGGATTATCGAGGGCAGCAGCGCCCGGCCCTGCGTCTGCCGGCAACAGGAGCAGCAGGATCAGCGTCGGTTGCCTTTGCCGCATTTACAGCGGATGCTTTTTGAAAATTTTGATCTGCAGCTGTATCCTGCCAATATCAAAACCGCCAATGGCAATAGCTACCGCCAGCTCGCGCGGGAAGCGCTGTCGGCGGCGATGGCTTTTGCTAATTCCCTGGCCAAAGGAATTAACCGCCCGGGTTTGATTTTTGAAGGCACGGTCGGCAGCGGTAAGACCTTTTTGGCTGCGGCAATCGCCAATGATTTATTGGCCAAGGGCGTGGATGTGGAGTTTATTGTCGTACCGGAATTTCTCGACCAGCTACGGCAGCAAATACATAGTAACGGCGATAGCGAGAGCGCGTTGATCCGCCGGATACAGGAAGCTCCGGTGCTGATTTTTGACGATATGGGTGCGCATAATTTCAGCCCTTGGGTGCAAAACATCCTCTTTACTATTATTAACTATCGGCTGAATCACCAATTGCCGATTATCATCACCACTAATCTGAATATGGATGAACTGTGTGAGGCGATTGGCGAGCGGATCGCTTCGCGGTTGATGGAGATCGGCACCAATGTCCGCTTGTTTGTTGATAAAGATATCCGTTTAAAGCTCTTTCGGGATGGACGTGATCAATGGTAACCGATGCCATTATTTTCGATTTTGACGATACGCTGGTCGCGACTAATGTGATTTTCGAGCAGGTGCGCCAGGAATTTTTCAGCCGCATGGCAGAGCTGGGTTTTGAGGATCAGCCGGCAGTTGCTGCTTATCTGAATCAGGCGGATATAAAAAATGTGTTGGCGCTGGGCTATATGGGTAAGGATTGTTTTCCCCGGGCGATGGGGCAAACATACCGCCATTTCAGCGCCTTAGCCGGCCGCGAGCCGGACTGCCGGGTGGCGCGCGGGTTGGAAGATATCGGCTGGCAGGTCTATGATTTGCCGGCGGAATATCTGCCCGGGGCAGAGGAGCTGCTGGAGTTTTTACAGGGACGCGCGCGCTTGTTTTTGCTAACCCAGGGGGATCAGGAGATTCAGCAGCGCCGCTTGCAGCGGAGAGGAGTTTTGCGCTATTTTGACGATTACCGCATAGTTGCTGTAAAAAACTCTGCCGCTTATCGTGCATTTCTTGCTGAGCTGCGGATCAGCGCGTCAAATTCCTGGATGGTGGGAAATAGCCTGCGTTCTGATATCAATCCTGCTTTGAGCGTCGGTCTGCGGGCCATGCATTATCAACTGCCGGCCTGGGAATTTGAGCATGAAGAAGCCATTGGCGCACATTACTCGATAACCAATTTGCTGGACTTAAAGGAGTTGCTGACAGATGAAGATCAAAACTGCCATCATTCAGTTTAATGTCACTGAAGGACAAATCGACGCCAATATGCGCAAGGCGCAGGAGCTGTTGACCGCGGCAGCCCGCGAGCATGCCGAGCTGTTGATTTTGCCCGAGATGTGGAACAGCGGCTTTGACTTTACTCATTTAGCGTCTTTTGCCCAGGATTTTAACGGCGAGGCGGTTTCGATGCTGCGGGAGACGGCGCGCCGCTTCGGTGTGTTTATCGTCGGCGGCAGCTTTGCCGAACAGCGCCATGGCGGGGTTTATAATACCTGCCCGGTGATCGACACTGCAGGAGAGGTGGTCGCCAAATACCGCAAAGTGCATCTGTTCAGCCATTATCTCAATGAGCATTTATATCTCAGAGGCGGCGAGGAATGGGTAACGACCGATTATCAGCGGGCGGAGGAGACAATTCGCTTGGGCCATATGATCTGCTATGATCTGCGCTTCCCCGAGTTCGCCCGTAATCTGGCGCTGCGCGGGGCGCGGCTGTTTACTGTGCCTGCCGGCTGGCCGCTGGCGCGGATTGAGGAATTTGAGGTGCTGTGCCGGGCGCGGGCAATTGAAAACCGCAGCTTCTTAGCCTGCACTAATTATACTGATACCATCGGCAAGGAGTATTGCGGCAATTCGATGATTGTTTCTCCTTTTGGCGAGATTAAACATAAGCTCACCAATGAGGAAGGTTATGTGGTCGGCGAAATAGATACGGCGGTGCTGAGCGATCCTGGTACCTTTAATTCTATCGCCGACCGCCGGCAGCTGCTGGATGAGATCGATGATAATCAACTGTGACGGGAGGTATCGATAATGAAGAAGCTGCTGTTTCCGCTGATAGCGGCAGTGTTGCTGCTGGCGGCCTGCTCCGCATCGCCGGAAGGCCCCGGCGAAAATTCGACCGGAGAAAACGAGCAACCGCAATTATTAGCCGTGGGGACGGTTTATAATGCGGATGTGGTTAATATCCGCATGGAGCCTGATGATGAGGCGCGGATTCTCGATACGGTCAGCCGCGGAGAGATGTTCGAGGTAGTCAATTATGACCCTGAAGCTTCCTGGCAGCAGCTTCGTTATCGCGGCGAGACCGCCTATATTCATAGCGAATATATTTATTTGCAGGAATGGGAAAGCGGTACGCAGGTAGATATCGGTACGATTACCGGCGATGGAGAGATCGTTAATGTTTACCGTCACCCCTGGCCGGAAAGCGAGGTCGTCATGCATGCGCTGAAGGGAACAAAATTCGTGGTAGTGACCTTTGACGAGGGCTCCGGCTGGTATCAGGTTGGGTTTCCCAATGGCATCGGCTATGTTGAGCCGCAGTATTTGCAGATCCGTTCCACCACTATCGATCAGGCCTTCTTTGGCTAAACATCAGCAAGCATCCATTGACAAAGCAGCCTCAGCGAGGCTGCTTTGTTGCAGCAGGAAGATTTCGCTTAATAAAACAGAGCCTCAACAAAAAGTTGAGGCTCTGACGCTGGTATGCCCGATTGGGATCGAACCAACGCTTCCGGCTCCGGAGGCCGGCGCTCTATCCACTGAGCTACGGGCACAAACTGCTCCATTATTTTAACTCAATCTCTGGCGGAAGTCAAATGAATCGCTAATTATTTCTCCATGTCGTTTATAACCGCTCCCAGATGATGCGGTTTAGCTTCTTCGTCCGTGGCTTCCAGCTTAAAGATCACCGGCCGCAGTCCATCATTGCAGCTGCAGATGGCGACTCCCGGCTTTCTGACCCAATCCCCGTAATAAAAAAGGTCTTGTTCTGCTCCATGGGCCAGGGCAAAAACATATTGGTAGATCGCTTTCCAGGCTTCATCGCAGAGTCCGTCCGGCTTAGCATAATCAGCATAAAAGATATCGCCGCTATGCAGCATCGGGCAGGGGCCTAAATTCGCCGCACCGTACTCCTGGGCTAATTCTTGATCGAGAGTAGTTTTCAGAACTGTTATTTTAACTTTTTTCATCGGGTATCCTCCTCGCGCCGTCCAGCAGGTCTTGGTCGCTGATATTGTACTATTGTCCGCCGCTGCTGTCAAATAGCGGCGGGGAGTTCTTTACATCAGCCTCCCTGATAAGGTACAATAATACCATCATGCTAAAGGATTAGAAAAATGGCCAACACTTATGTAGTGATCGATCTGGAAACGACCGGTCTGGATTGTAATACGGATAAAATTATTGAGATCGCCGCGGTTAAGCTAAAACGAGGGCTGATTATCGATGAGTTTTCCTCGCTAGTCGCCATCGACGGTTCCTTGCCGGAGGAGATCAGTTCGCTGACCGGTATCAGTGATGAGATGCTGCTGGGACAGCCGCGGATCGAAGATCTAATCCCTGCTTTAAGCGATTTTATCGGTGAAGCCGATATCGTGGCGCATAATGCAGAGTTTGACAGCTCCTTTTTGCTGCGTTATTGGCCGGATCCGCGGCCATGGATCGATAGCATTACTTTGG
>CALXQC010000064.1 GCA_944390435.1 uncultured Clostridia bacterium | reverse complement strand
GTCAGTAGCCTCTGTCAATATCGGCCAGGGCGTTTGTGAAAAATTGTTCGGCGTTTACCGCCTGCAGCTGGATATTAACTCCTCTGCAACTGCGGATAAGCGCGGTTTTGATTTGCTGTTTGAGCGGGACGCTGCCTGGGAGCTGCGGGCGCTGATTTTGGCCGGCTCCGCCGCTGCGGAGAGCAGCGAAGCTGCTGCGGAAGATGATAGCGAGCTGGTCTGCGAGTTCAGCTTCCCGCAGGTGGTGCGGCATTGTCTGCTATCGTTGTCCTTTGTCAGTGTCATCGGCGCTGCTACCGGCGTAGTCTTATGGCTGTTGTCCTCCGAAGCAGGCGAGGGAGCGCGGATCTCCTGGGTGCCGATAGCCGTAGTTTTTGTCCCGGCAGTCTATCAGCTGCTCAGACCATTGTTCCGTTACTATCAATTTCGCGTTATCCGCCAGGGGCAACGGCTGCATATTTCTTATGGATTAGTAGTGACGAGGCATTTTTCCTTGCCGCTGGATAAAACCAACGGTATTATTATCCGCCGTCCGTTGTTGGCGCGGCCTTTTCATCTTTGCTGTGGCGAGATTATCAATATTGGCATGGGCGATGCTGAGGAAAATCAGGCGCCGCTGTTTTGCCTGCTGACTACGCCGCAACAAATGCACCGGATCATCGAAGCGGTCGCTCCGGATTATGCCGAGGCGGCGCAGCCCGGGTCCTCTTCGCCGCTGCGCCGTTCACCGTCAGCGGCCCTGCTGCCGCTTTTGCCTAAATGGCTTTGCCTGTCGGCGGTATCAGGAGTAGCCGCGGCTTTGCTGTGGCAATGGTGGATCGGAGCATTGATTGCGCTGTTTTGGCTGCTTTGCTGCATGGCTAGCTGGCGCACCAAGGAATTAGCTCTGTTGGAGCGGCAGGTCAGTATCAGCAACGGCATTTTCAGCCAGCGTAATATTACGATCGACTATGGCCGGCTGCAAACGCTGTCGCGTTACAGCAGTCCGCTTAGCCGGCGCTATGGCCTGATGCGGGGAGCGGTGACGATACTCTCATCTTCGGTTAACCGTAGCAATGCTATCGGTTATTTCCCAGCGGATGATTTTGAGCGTATCGAGGCGGCAATCATGCGTTCGGCAGCGGAAAAAATACGCGTTCCTGCGCCGGAGAATGCGGAGTAGGAAACTCTAAACGATGCTTAAAATATATGTAATCCGGTTCGTTGGTTGGCGGGCCGGATTTTATTATGGCTAAAAGATATTTTCCAGGTAAAGCCGCTCATTTTCCTGAAGATGGCGCAGAGAAAAAACCAGGCTCTGCAGCTCCTGTTGGGCGGCGTCGGCGTCTTCTTGTTCTAGTAGCAGTGCTAATTTTTCTAGACTACTTTGCAGGTCGCGCATATCCTGATGATCGCTGATCGCTTTCCATAACCTCTGAGATCGATCCCATTCCTCCTCCAGCATCCGCATTGCTGTGCGGGCCTGCGGCCAGTCCTGCCGATGCAGCGCTGCCGACACCGGCTCAGCTGCAGCCAACATTTGTCCGCTGTGCTGCAAAATGAACCACTGGGCGAAAGCGCAGATGATGAGGATAAAAACCAACAGCAAAATGATGACGACAATATCTTTAGTCATGATACTTTTCCCTTCCTGCGGCCTTTTTTTGGCAAAAAAATTGTCCGTTTTCGTCAATCCCGGCGGCAAAAACCGCGCGGGGGCTGCTGATTTGCAGCGTCTGCAGCCGGCGCAGCAGCCATTGCTCATCGTAACCGCAGACGCGCAGGCCGGCCTGATTGACATGTCCGTCGAGAATCAGCAGAACGCCCATTTGCTCTTCCGGCGGGTCTGCTTCGATGTCTCCCAGCTGCAGCGGCCGCTTGGCGCTTTTGGGCATGATCGATAGCTGGCCATTGGTTTCCATAATCGCGTTTTCGATGGCGGAAAGATCGAAATAGCCTTGCGCCCGCGACATTTCCTCAATATCGTTCAAATTAAGGTGCAGCTGCGCCATTGACCGTTCCTGGAGCACGCCGCGCCGGATCAGAAAAACCGGTTTGCCGCAGAATAGAGCGCGGAGTTTTTCGCTTTTGAGATTCAAAATGGAGATGAGAATTTGCAGCAGTGTGATGGTGGCGATCGGAATCAGGCTGCTGAAAAGGGTGGCGGAGGTGCTTTGCATCGCCATCGAAGCCATTTCGGAAATTACGAGTATTACTACCAGCTCGAAGGGCTGAAGCTGACCAAGCTGCCGCTTGCCCATCAGTTTCATGGCCAGCAGCAGGATAATATAGAGCGCTATCGAGCGGATCAGCAGGATCGCCATATTTTCGCCTCAGTTATCATGTCGTTTGCCGCTAGTGTGAACCGTTTAGCCGCAGATTATGAATGAAGCGCGTATTTTTAATCCATACTGTGCTAGAAAGATGAAATCGCCGCAGCGCTATCCGCTGGCGATAGCTTAAAGGAGACGTTAAGATGAGAGTCAAACCGCAGCCTGAGCCCTGGTATCAGATGATTGTCCAGCGCCATACTCCGCCGCGTAGGGTATGGTGCAATTGCCTTTGCGCCTTTATTGGCGGCGGGCTGCTCTGCTCTTTGGCGCAGAGCGCGCTGTTTGTGCTTATGGAGTTCGGCCGCCTGACGCGTCAGGAAGCTGCGCCGCTGGTCTTGCTGGGCGTGATTCTGCTGACCGCGCTGCTGACTGGACTAGGGATTTATGACCGTCTCGGGCAAAAGGCGGGGGCTGGTCTGGCGGTGCCGATCAGCGGTTTTGCCAATTCCGTCGCGGCCTCGATGATGGAGCATCAAAGCGAGGGTCTGGTTCTGGGCAGCGGCTGTAATAGCTTTAAGCTGGCCGGAGCAGTGATCGTCTTTGGCATTGTTTCTGCTTTTTCTGTGACGGCGCTGAAAGGGCTGATCCGCTTATTGCTGGGATAAAGCTGCCTCGCAGGACGGCAGATAGGGTGAGGTGATAAAATGTCGATCAGACAGCAGGGGAGACGGACCTGGATTTTTGACGAGCCGCCGGGCATTGTCGGCACAGCTGCTGTTGGCGGCCCTCGTGAAGGGCGAGGGCCGCTTGCTGCGGATTTTGATCAGGTGCTGCCTGATCTGCGTGCCGGCGCTGCTAGTTTTGAACAGGCGGAACAGCAGATGGAAGAAATGGCGGCGCGGTTGGCAATTGCTAAAGCCGATTTAACTCCGGAACAAATATCATTGATGTTTGCCGGAGATTTGATCAATCAGCTGACGCCGTCGAATTTTACCGCGCGCAGTTTGGGCATCCCTTATTTGGGTTTGTTCAGCGCCTGCGCCACAGCTGTCGAGGGTCTGACTCTGGCTGCCCTAGCGGCGTCGTCCGGGGTAGCGGAGCAGGTGCTGGTCGTCTCCGGAAGCCATACTTGCACTGCGGAGCGGCAGTTTCGCTATCCTAATGAATACGGGTGTCAGAAACCGCCGCATAGCCAAACTACTGCAACCGCCGCCGGAGCGGCGGTAGTTGCGGCAGGAAGCGGACCGGTAGCGATTACCGCGGTGACGGTGGGGCGAGTATGCGATGAGCATATCAGCGATCCTTTTGCTATGGGAGCTGCGATGGCGCCGGCTTTTGCCGATACCGTGCAGGCGCATCTGCATGAGCGGGGGCTGAAGGCGGCTGATTATGACCTGATCGTCAGCGGCGATCTAGGGCGCGTCGGCCAGGGCATTGCCTGCGAGCTGCTGCAGGCTGCTGGGATCAGCGGCGGACGGCTGGAGGACTGCGGCCTGCTGCTTTATGGCGATGATAAGCAGGTGTTTGCCGGCGGCAGTGGCTGCGGCTGCGCTGCGGCGGTCGGTTTTGGGCATCTATGCCGGCTGCTGCGCGAAGGACAGCTGCGGCGGATTTTATTATGCGCCACCGGAGCGCTGCTTTCGCCGCTTTCCTGTCAACAATGCGAAAGTATCCCGGCGATCAGCCATGCGGTGGCATTAGAGCGGAGGTGTTAGGATGCTGGAGGAATTTTTGACGCAATTTTTCCGCGCCTGGGTGGTCGGCGGTGCTATCTGTGTAATCGGCCAGCTGCTTTTTGATGTGGCGCATCTGACCCCGGCGCATACGATGAGCCTGATGGTCAGCGCGGGCAGCATCCTCGGTATACTTGGTCTTTATCCTCTGCTGGTTGATTTTGCCGGCATGGGCGCGATGCTGCCGATCAGCAGCTTTGGCAATACTTTGGTGGACGGAGCCAGCTCCGGCCTTGACAGCCAGGGGTTTATCGGTATTTTTTCCGGTATGCTGCAGCCGGTTTCTACCGGCGTGACCGCAGCGGTACTGTTCGGCTTTGCTGCGGCGCTGCTGGCTAAGCCTAAATCCTAGCGCGGATTATGGATAAAGAGTGATTGTCCGCTGATTATTGGCTGATAATATAGAAGTTTGTCTCCAGGTCTGATATAATTTATATTGAGATAATTTCAGATGAGGAATTTTCAGGCCATGGCTTTATTTGCCGATATTATTATTAACCGCAAAACTCCGGCCGTAGACCGGGTTTTTACTTACAGCGTGCCGGAACGCTTGGCAGAGACGCTGCGGGTGGGTATGCTGGTGCGGATACCATTCAACCGTGAGCGGCTGGAGGGAGTGACGGTTGCCCTGAACCGGCAGCCGCCGGATTTTTCTACCCGCGAGGTGCTGGATATCATCGGCGACCGGCCGCTGTTTAGCGATGAGCTGCTGCAGCTATCACGCTGGATGGCGGATTATTACCATTGTTCCTGGGTCACGGCAATGCAGGCGATGCTGCCGGCGGGAATGAGCCTCTCCGGCAAACGTCCGCGGCCGGTGTATGATGATTATTATGCTCTCAGCGCTGGGTATCAGCAGGTGCGCAGGAGCGCGCAACGGCAGCGATTAATTTCCCTGTTGGAGCAGCATGGGGAGCTGGACGCGGCGGCGCTGCGCCAGCAGGGTTTTAGCAGTGCGGTTCTGCGCAGCGCTCAACAGGCCGGATTAATCGAAAAAATCAGCCGTTCTGCCGTTGAACAGACTCTGCGGCGGCTGCCGGCGGGATTTAATGAAGAACAGGAGGCGGCATATCAGGCGATCATTCAGGAACGCCGGGGAGCGAACCGGCCTTATTTGCTGCATGGCGTGACCGGTAGCGGTAAAACCGAGATTTATCTGCGTCTGATTGCCGATACTGCCAGACGCGGCCGGCAGAGCATTTTGCTGGTGCCGGAAATCGCGCTGTCCGCACAGATGATTGAGATGTTGTCCCGCCGGTTAGATGTGCCGCTGGCCTTATTACATAGCGGTTTGCTGGCCAGCGAGCGGCGGCGGATTTGGCAGGAGATTGCCGAGGGCAAGATCAGCGTAGTGGTCGGCGCGCGCTCAGCGGTATTCGCGCCAACGCCTCGGCTGGGGCTGATTATCGTTGACGAGGAACATGAAACCAGCTATAAGCAGGAAAACAACCCGCGTTTCCATGCCGTGACTGCTGCGGTCAAGCGGGCGCAAATCACCGGCGCTCAGCTGCTGCTGGGTTCGGCGACGCCTTCGGTAGAGAGTTATTTTCAGGCTTTGTGCGGCCGTTATGCCTTGGGGCGGCTGTCGCGGCAATATTATCCTGCGCCGCAGCCTGAAGTCCGCATTGTCGATATGCGCGAGGAATTGAAGCACGGGCACAAGCTGATTTTTTCCCGCGAGCTGTTGGGTGAATTAGAGCAAACCTTAGCCGATCATGGACAGGCACTGCTGTTTTTGAACCGCCGCGGCTATTATAGCTTCGTTTCCTGCCGTGATTGCGGCCAAAGCATCAGCTGCCCGCATTGCGCGGTAGCTCTATCCTATCATGACGACGGCAAGGGAGGCTGGCTGCGATGCCATTATTGCGGCTATGCCGCCAGACCGCCGCAGCAGTGTCCCTCCTGCGGTAGCCGCCATATCCGGCGTTTTGGTATCGGTACGCAGCGGGTCGCGGATGAAGCGGCGCGACTATTTCCGACGGCCCGAATCGCCCGGCTGGATAGCGACGTGATGCAAAAACGCGGCGAATACCAGCGCATTTATCAGGCAATGCGCCGCGGTGAGATCGATATCCTGGTCGGCACGCAGATGATTGCCAAGGGCCTGGATTTTCCCCGTCTGCATTTAGCTGCGGTAATCGCTGCCGATACCTTGCTTAATCTGCCGGATTGGCGGGCTGGGGAACGCACTTTCCAGCTGATCAGCCAGCTGATCGGCCGTGCCGGCAGGAGAGAGCAGCAGGGGCTGGCGCTGATTCAGACTTATATGCCGGAGGCTTTCCCTATCGTTGCTGCGGCGGCGCGGGATTATCAGCAGTTTTATCAGCAGGAGCTGTTGTACCGGCAGATGCACGGCTATCCGCCCTACAATCATTTGCTGCGGATCTTGCTCACTTGCTGCGATCAGGGGCGTCTGGTAGAGAGCTGCCAAAGTTATTACTATTATCTGCAGCAGCAGATAGCTGATGATAGCGAGCTGTGCGGCCCGGCGGAGGCAGCTTATGCCCGGATCAAGGACCGCTGGCGCCGGCAGATCCTGATCAAGACCGCGGATGTCAGCGCGGCTGCTGAGGCGGCGGAGACGGCATGGCAAACTTTGCAGCGGGAGGAACGTCTGCCGGCTGATCTGCGCTGGAGCCTAGATATTGATCCGATGAGCGCTTTTTAAGCTCTGGATTGGACTATTTGGCATAAATAGGATATAATAATATAATTAAGCTATTAAAATCATACCGGTATCTGGAGGACGATATGGCAGAGGTTAGAAGGATTATTACTGATGAGGACCCGTTGCTGCGCGAGCAATCGGTAACGGTTCGCCGCTTTGGCGCATCATTGCATAAACTGCTCGATGACATGAAAGTCACTATGTATAAGGCCGACGGCGTAGGCCTGGCAGCGCCGCAGGTAGGTATCTTAAAGCAGGTGGTAGTGATCGACGATCACGAGCATGGATATATCGAGCTGGTCAATCCAGTCATCACCGAGAAAAAATCCGTGATCCAGTCCACAGAGGCTTGTTTGTCTGTGCCGGACCGCGCCGGAAAAGTCAGGCGCGCCAGACATATCAAGGTGACTGCTCAGGATCGCAATGGCCAACCGATTCATTATAATGTTTCAGGTCAGCTGGCGATTATCTTCCAGCATGAAATCGATCATCTGCACGGTATTCTGTTTACCGATATTATGTATCAGGAAGTCAGCCGCGATGAAGATTAATCGCTGGCGGAGCGCATCAGAAAATGCGTGATAGAGAGGAGCAGGTATGAGAATAATTTTTCTCGGCAGTCCGGAGTTTGCCGCCGTGCCCTTGCGGCAGATCACAGAGGCCGGTTATGAGATCGGCGCGGTGTTTACTCAGCCGGACCGTCCTCGGGGCAAAAGGGGGCGCGAGCTGATGCCGACTCCGGTGAAGGAGACGGCGCTGCAGCTGGGATTGCCGGTATATACTCCGGCCAAGCTCAATACGCCGGAGGCCGCGGCGGAATTACGCGCTTTGCGGCCGGATCTGCTGGTGGTAGTGGCTTATGGCCAAATACTCAATCAGGAGGTTTTGGCAGCAGCTCCTCTCGGCGCGATCAATATCCATGCTTCGCTGCTGCCGTTTTACCGTGGCGCTGCGCCGATTCAGCGGGCGCTGATGAATGGCGAGAGCGAGAGCGGAGTGACTATCATGTATTTGGATCAGGGCATGGATACCGGAGATATGATTCTGCGGCAAAGCCTGCCGCTATCTCCGGACGAGACTTATGGTACTTTGCATGATAAGCTGTGCCTCCTTGGCAGCAGGATGCTGCTGGAGGCCCTGCCGCTGATCGAATCCGGGACTGCTCCCCGGACGCCGCAGCAGCATCAGCTGGCCACCTATGCGCCGAAGCTGAGCCGCGAGGAAGAATTGCTTTCCTGGGACGCTCCGGCCGCGCAGCTGCATAATCTGATCCGCGCCCTTGATCCGGCTCCGGGAGCCTATACGCTGTTCCGCGGCAAGCGGCTGAAATTGTTCGGCAGTTCGCTTGCTCATGGCAGCGGCGCGCCCGGTGAAATCATCGGCATCGATGCTGCGCTGGAGATCGCCTGCCGGGAAGGTTCGCTGAGGATCGCCGCAGTGCAGCCTGAAGGCAAGTCTAAGATGCCGGCGGCCGATTTTATCAGAGGATATCAAATTAAGCTTGGAGGTAGTTTATAAATGCCATTGATGTTTTTCGACTGGACGATGATTTTGCTGATCCCCGCCCTGCTACTGACCATATACGCGCAGGCCAAAGTCTCGTCCACTTACCGTAAATATTCGCATGTGCAGGCTCGTTCGGGCATCACTGCCTGCGATATGGCGCGGCGGATGCTGGACGCCCACGGACTGACTCATGTCCGGGTCGAGGCGGTGAGGGGCAATCTGACCGACCATTATGATCCCCGTACCAAGGTGCTGCGTTTATCCGAGAGCACCTATTCCAGCACTTCGGTCGCGGCTCTCGGCGTGGCAGCCCATGAGGCCGGGCATGCAATGCAGGATCAGGAATCCTATGCACCGCTGAAGATCCGCAATGCCCTGGTGCCGATTGCCAATATCGGTTCTTCCGCATCCTGGATTTTGATCATTCTCGGCATCGTGTTCAGCGCCCTTGACCTGATCTCTATCGGCATCATTTGTTTTGCCGCAGTAGTGGTGTTCCAGCTGATCACTCTGCCGGTAGAATTTAATGCTTCCAGCCGGGCTTTGGTGGCTTTGGAAGGCGGCGGCTTTTTGACCAGCGATGAAGTTCAGCAGACCAGCAAGGTGCTCAGCGCGGCGGCGCTGACTTATGTGGCCGCGGCTCTGACTGCTATTCTGCAGCTGCTGCGCTTGCTGATCCTCTTCGGCGATAGGAGAGAGTAGTCATGGCAGGAAAGCAGCAGATCGATGCGCGTAGCTTGGCCTTTTGGGCTCTGCGCCAGGTGGAGATGGACGGCGCTTATGCTAATATTGCCTTAAAGCAGGTGCTGAACCAGTATCAACCGCAGCAGCAGACAGCGCGTTTAGCCGCCCAGATCGTCTATGGTACGACTAGAATGCGGCTGGCTTTGGATTATCTGTTGAACCGCTTTTTAACCAAACCGCTGGAGGCGATGATGCCGGAGCTGAAAATTATTCTCCGCCTCAGCCTCTATCAGCTGCATTATCTGCAGGTGGAACCTTATGCTGCGGTCAATGAGGGAGTACGTCTGACCAAAAAATACGCTTCTCCCCGTTTGGCCGGGCTGACCAATGCTGTTTTACGCAATTATCTGCGCGCAGCGGATAAGGAACAGCTGCTGCCGCATCGTGAGGACGGTTTGCGGCAGTATTTGCATATTACGCTGTCTTTCCCCGCTTGGCTGGTGGATTATCTGCTGGCGCATTTTTCGCCGCAGGAGGCGGAAGATTTTTGTCTGCAGGCCAATGCTCATCACGGTATCGCTGTCCGCACCAATACGCTGAAAATCAGCCGTGAGCAGCTGCTGGAGCAGTTGGCTGCTGCCGGCATTGAGGCTGTCCCCGGCGGCTATGCCCCGGAAACCGTCATTATCCGCGGCGGCGTCGGCAATATCTCGGCCTTGCCGCTATTCCGCGAGGGCTATTTCACTGTTCAGGGAGCAGCTTCCCAGCTGGTCGGACATGCCCTGGCTCCGCGTCCTGGCAGTACGGTGCTTGATCTGTGCGCTGCGCCGGGCGGAAAGAGCACTCATTTGGCAGCGCTGATGCAGGATAAGGGTAAACTGCAGGCTTTTGATTTGCATCCGCATAAACTGAGCTTGATCGAAGCTAATGCCCGGCGCCTGGGATTGACGATTATCAGCGCCGCAGCAGCCGACAGCCGCCACCTGCCGGAGATTTACCGGGAGTGTGCGGATTATCTGCTGTTAGACGCTCCGTGCAGCGGTTTGGGCGTGCTGGCCGCGCGCAGCGACAGCCGTTTTCGCAAGGAGATCAGCAATATTGACCAGCTGGCGGAATTATCTTATCAGCTGCTGGACGCGGCGTCGGCTTATTTGAAACCGGGTGGGCGCCTGTGCTATTCTACCTGTACAATCACGCAAGAGGAAAACGCAGCGAATATCCGCCGCTTTCTGGCCGAACATCCTCAGTTTGCTCCGGTGCCGCTTGACGGGCTACTGCCGCTGCTGCCGGAACATCAGCAAGAGTTGAACAGCGGCCAGCTGCAGCTATTGCCGACTCCGGATGATCCCGATTCAGAGGGTTTCTATATCGCTTTGCTGGAGAAACGAAATGGATAAAATTGACTTGCGCTGTCTGAATCGCCAAGAACTGACGCAGTATATTACTGAGCTCGGTGAGCCAGCTTATCGTGCAAAACAGCTGTTTCGCCAGATACACAAGCATGGAGCAGCTGATTTTCAGCAGATGAGCGATTTGCCGGAAGCGCTGCGCGTTGCTTTGGCCGAATGTGCCACCGTGGCGTTGCCGCGGGTGATCGACCGCCAGGTTTCAGCGGCGGAAGATACAGTCAAGCTGCTGTTGGAGCTGGCCGACGGCGAGCGGATCGAGATGGTGCTGATGCTTTATGAGCGCTGGCAGGCGCATAACCGAGCCACCTGCTGCGTCAGCAGCCAGAGCGGCTGCGCAATGAATTGCCGTTTTTGCGCTACTGCGCTGCATGATCATTTCCGCAATCTCAGCGCCGGTGAGATCGTCGCCCAGGTGCAGATCGCTGACCGGCTGGCTTATCAGATGGGTTTCGCCGGAATTACCAATATTGTCTATATGGGCATGGGTGAGCCGCTGGCTAATTTGGCCGCAGTTAAAAAATCGCTGGAGCTGCTCAACGACGAGGAAGGCATGAATATCGGTATGCGGCGCATCACTATTTCCACCTGCGGTCTTGTACCTAAAATTAGGGAAATGGCCGGTTGGGGCTATCAGATCGGCCTAGCGGTTTCTCTTCATGCCGCCGATCCGGAATTACGGCGGCAGCTGATGCCGGGCGCGTCGCGTTATTCGCTCGAGGAGCTGATTCGCGCTTGCCAGGATTACCGTGAGCAAACCGGCCGCCGCGTGACCGCCGAATACGCTTTATTCGCCGGGATCAATGATCATCCGTCCGATGCACTAAAACTAGCTAATTTATTGACAGAAACCGATATTCTTGTTAATATTATACCTGCCAATCCCCTTCCTGAAGCAGACATCGAGCCGCCTGATGAGGCAGTGATCGAGGCTTTTTGCCAGCTGCTGCAGGAAAAAGGGCTGAAAGTTCAGCTGCGGCATAAGCGAGGCGCAGATATTCAGGCTGCCTGCGGCCAGCTGCGACGGCGTCAGACGCCGTCCGGGCAGCAAGACTGAGCAGGCCAAAAGGCAAGGTGTGAAGCCAGGAGGCATAATGCGAGCAGAATTTCTTTCCCATGTGGGAGCAGTAAGAGAAAATAATGAAGACGCTATCTATTGCGACGTCAAAAGCGGGGTTTTTGTCGTTGCGGACGGTATCGGCGGTAAGGAAGCGGGGGAAATAGCCTCCGCAACCGCAGTGCGGATAGTAGCGGAAAAATCCTGGGAAGATCCGCAAGCCGAACCGGCTTTGATGCTACGCGAGGCCTTTTATGAAGCTAATAACTTCATTTATAATAGAGGCAAGGAACCAGGCATGGCAGGCATGGGTACGACGATGACTGCCGCGGTAGTGAGGGGAAATAAGATCACAATAGTGCATGTAGGCGATAGCCGGGCATATCTTATAAATAAAAAAGGCGTCCGGCAGCTTACAGAAGATCATTCTTTGGTCGCTCAGCTAGTGAAAGCCGGCCAGATTAAACCGGAAGAGGCAAGGCATCATCCACGGCGGAATATCTTGCTGCGGGCGATCGGCCAGGAATCTTTAGTCGAAGTAGATGTAGTAGAAGCGCAGTGGCGCAAGGGCGATTACCTGCTGCTGTGTACCGACGGGCTGTTTAATCTGGTGGTAGAAGAAGAGATGCAAGATATCACTCTGAGGGTTGCTGAATTAAAAACAGCAGTGGAGTTCCTTGCAGAAACTGCCTTCAACCGGGGCGGTTATGACAATATTTCGCTAGTGCTGGTCGCCCATGACTGATGATGAGGTGTCTAAATGATAGGAAAAATTTTCAACAACCGTTATAAAATCATTGAAAAGCTAGGCAGCGGCGGGACGTCTATCGTATACCGCGGGCAGGATCTCCTGCTCAACCGAATGGTGACTGTCAAGATCCTTCGCGAAGAATATGCCAGCAATGCTGATTTTGTGCGCCGCTTTAGGCATGAGGCGCAGGCGGTTGCCAGCCTTTCGCATAGCAATATCGTAGCGGTATATGATGTCGGTTTTGAAGAAAATATGCATTATATCGTTATGGAATTCGTGGAAGGCGAAAGTCTGAAGGACTATATCCGCCGCAAGGGTTCGCTGCCGGTAGGCGAGGCCTGCAATATCATCACCCAGATTTTAGCCGGCGTCCAGCATGCTCATGAGCACGGCATCATCCATCGCGACCTTAAATCGCATAATATCCTGCTGTCGAAGGACGGCCGGGCTAAGGTAACGGATTTTGGTATCGCAGTAGGGATGAGCGATGTCACCCTTACATATAATACTTCCAGCCGCATTATGGGCTCGGTGCATTATATCTCTCCGGAGCAGGTTCAGGGACAGCCGGTGACGGAGAAATCTGATATTTATTCCGTCGGCGTTATCTTCTATGAAATGCTGACCGGCAGGCTGCCCTTCTTGGGCGAGACTCCGATTTCTATCGCTATGCAGCATGTGCAAGGCGAGCTGATTTTGCCCCATCAGGTAAATCCTAAGGTGCCGCTGGGCATCTCTTATGTAGTGATGCGCTCGATGCGCAAAAATCCTGAAGCGCGCTATGACAGCGCCGAGGATATGGCCAAGGCTGTTCGAGCGGCTTACAGCGGTGAGACTGCTGCTGAGGAAGAGCCGGCGGCACTCTTTGGCGACGATGAGCCGGTGAAAAAGAGCGCCGCGCCTAAGCGCCAGCAGGAACCGGCGAAGAAGAAGCGTCAGAGCCTGTTGGCCCGCGGCAAACTAAATAAAACCCGCCTAGCTCTGCTGATCGGCGGAGCGGTATTAGTGATCGCTCTGATCGCTGTGGGCATTAGATTTTTGACCATCATGGGCGATAATGATCCGGTCCCGATGCCGCAGCTAGTCGGTCTATCGCTCAGCGATGCAGAAGCACGGCTGGCGGAATACGAGCTGACGGCGGATGTTTCCTATGCCGATAGCACCGAGGATTCCGGTATCGTTATCGATCAGGAATTTGACGAAGGCACGGAAGTGGAGCGCGGCAGTGTGGTCGCCATCACTGTCAGCAGCGGAGTCAATGGCCCGGAAATGCCGGCTTTAATCGGGATTACCCGGCGGGTAGCCGAATTGACTTTGGCCAATAAGGGCATTACTGCTACTATTACGGAAGAATATGATGATGAAATTCCGCTCAATGAGGTGATTTATCAATACCCAGAGGAGGGTACTATCGTTACCGACAGCACCAAGGTGGAATTGATTATTTCTTTAGGCCCGGAGCCGGAAGATGTCTTTATGCCGGATCTGCGCGGCAAAACCCTCTCTGAGGCGCGGCCGATCATTGAGCAGTATCAGCTTAATGTAGTTGAGACCAAATACGCCCCCAGCGATGAATTCCCCAAAGGACAGATCTGCGAACAAAGCATCCAGCCTAATGCTCCTACCCAGACCGGCGTTGAGGTGACGATCACGGTCAGCGAAGGCCCCGGTCCGCAGGCAAAAACGTATACGGCGTTCTATATGGTGCCCAATGACGGCGAAACCCACCAGGTAGTAGTCGAGATCGCCGATAGCAAAGGCAGCCGCGAGGTCTATAATGCGACCCATGAACCAGGCACTTTTGTTGACTACACCTTTGAGTATTATGGTAGCGGCCAAATGAATATCCTGCTTGACGGTTTGGTTGTAGATAACGAGGATCTGGATTGATGGAGCTTCGGCAGGGCATCGTCGTTTCCGGTTACGGCGGTTTTTATCAGGTGCGCGTCGATGCGGCGCAAATAGTCAACTGCAAGGCGCGCGGCCGGCTGAAACAGCAGTTCAGTAAGATTTATGTCGGCGACCGGGTAGAGATTTCCCTGCTTCCCGATGGATCAGGTATGATTGAAAAGATCCATCCCCGCCGCCGCCTGCTGCCGCGGCCGAATATTGTCAATGTCGATCAGATGCTGCTGGTGCTGGCCTGGAAAATGCCGGCCTTCGATCTGCTGCTGCTCGATAGAATGCTCGTAATCGCCCAAAAGGCGGGGATCAAGCCGCTGATCTGTTTTAATAAGATCGATCTATTGGACGATGCTGAGCAATACCATAAGATTACTCAGGCGTATCAGCGCGCGGGCTTTCCGGTCATGGCTGTTTCTGCCGCCGATAATACCGGCATCGAGGAGCTGCGCGCCGTCTTGTCTCATGGCACGACCGTGCTAGCAGGACAAAGCGGCGTCGGTAAATCCAGCCTGCTCAACCGCTTGCTGCCAGATGAAAATGCCGAGGTCGGCGCAGTCAGCGACCGCTTGCGGCGCGGCAAGCATACCACCAGGTATACCAGAATTCTGCCGCTGCCTGGGAGCGAGGGCGGCTTTATCGCCGATACGCCGGGATTTTTCATTATCGAATTACCGGCAGATTTTACTGCTGCGGAGCTGCCGTGCTATTATCCGGAGTTTGCCGCTGCGCCGCCCTGCCGTTTCGAGGGCTGTCTGCATTGTCAGGAGCCGGATTGCGGCGTTAAGGATGCGGTAGCTGCCGGTTCGATCGACGAGGAACGATACCAGCGTTATTTGCGCCTATTGGCAGAAATACAGGAGAGAGAGGTTCAATACCGATGAAAAAAATCGCCCCGTCTTTTTTGGCTGCGGATATTTGGCAGGCAGCAGAGCAGGTGGCTGCGGTTGAACGTGCCGGCTGCGAGTATCTGCATCTGGATATTATGGACGGGCATTTCGTGCCGAATATCAGCTTCGGCGCTGGTCTGGTAAAATGCCTGCGCCGGCATAGCAAAATGGTCTTTGATACCCATTTAATGGTTGAAAACCCGGACTTTTTTTTCGAGGATTTTGCCGCTGCTGGAGCGGATATATTGACTGTGCATGTAGAAGCCTGCCGGCATCTTGACCGCAGCCTGCACCGAATTCATGATTTGGGGCTGCGCGCCGGTGCAGTGCTGAATCCGGCGACGCCGTTATGTATGGTAGAAGAAGTACTGCCATTATGCGATCTGGTGCTGCTGATGAGCGTTAATCCGGGCTTTGGCGGGCAAAAATTTATCGCCAATACTTTACCGCGGCTGCGCAGACTGGCGCAGCTGCGCCGTGAGCGGGGGCTGGAATTCCTAATCGAAGTTGACGGCGGTGTGGATGCGAATAATATCCAGGAAATCGCCGCCGCAGGTGCTGATCTGCTGGTAGCAGGTTCGGCAGTGTTTGGTCAGGCAGATCCTAGCGCGGCCTATCAGCAGTTAGCGCGGCTGGTCAGTCCGGAATAAACAAACGCTGGGATAAAGGAGCTAATTGATGAAAATATCCGCGATGTTCAACGCCAATAAAACCGTCCTTTCCTTCGAGGTTTTCCCGCCCAAGCGGACGATGCCGATTGAGACGATCTATAAAACTTTGGAGCAGTTGGATGGGCTGCACCCGGAGTTTATTTCCGTCACTTACGGCGCAGGCGGCGGGGAGGCCAATAAGCGCACTTTGGAAGTGGCGAGCTATATAAAAAACCAGCTGCATATCGAGCCGCTGATGCATATGACCTGTATCAACAGCACGCGGGATGATATTTCCCAGATGTTGTCGCTGGCGCGTGAACATGGCATTTCAAATATCATGACCCTACGCGGCGATATTGTGCCGGATATCGAGCCGCAGGATGATTTTCATTATGCTGCGGATTTGGCGGCTTATGTTAAGCAGCAGGGGGATTTTGATATTTGCGGCGCATGCTATCCCGAAGGGCATATCGATAGTCCGGATTTAGTTACCGATGTGCTGAATCTGCGGCGCAAGGTTGATGCCGGCTGCAGCCATTTGATTTCCCAGCTGTTTTTTGACAACAATTATTTTTATGCCTTTTTGGAACGGGCGCGGATCGCTGGCATTAGCGTGCCGATCGAGGCCGGAATTATGCCGGTGACTAACAAGAAACAGATTGAACGGATGGTTACGCTCTGCGGCGCTTGTCTGCCGCCGAAATTCACCAAGATGATGCAGCGCTACGAGCAGCATCCGCAGGCTCTGGCCGATGCCGGTATTGCCTATGCGGTCGATCAGATCGCTGATTTGGTGGCGCAGGGAGTCGATGGTATTCATCTATACACGATGAATAATCCAACGGTAGCACGCCGGATCTGCGATAGCGCGGGCAACCTGTTCAATGTGCCACGGCAGCAGGATTAGCCTATAAATCAGCGCTTAAATAAAACAAGAACCTGGCTGACAATAGTCGGCCAGGTTCTTGTTTACCGGTAGTAAGCCGCAGTGGTCTGCTGAGCTTTTAGGCGGTAGCTCCGCCGCAGCTGGAGCCACATCCCGCGGTGCAAGCATAGCAGTGGTTGCCAAAGGCGATCTGCCGCACCTTGAGCGGCTGTGTGAGCAGATCATGAATGGTGAGCCGACCTGCTATCGGCAGTTGCGCCGCCTGATTGAAATCGCAGTCGTATAGGGCGCCGTCGCAGCCGACAGAGATCTGGCTGCGGCACATCATATTGTAAGCCGCGGCAGGATTAAAAGCATTATATAGCCGCTGCATATAGCCGGTGAGATTATTGCTCCGCTCTAAAAAGGCGGCAAAGCGTCCCAGCGGATTATTAGTGATAGCGTACAGATCGTTAAAGACAATGCCGTACTGATCTTCCAGCCGCCGGCGGTATTCCTGAGCCAAACTTGCCTGTGGCGGAGGGAGAAAAGCGCCGCCGGGATTATAGACCAGATTCAGCCGCAGAGCGCTCTCCCGGCCATAGCCGAGCTCATTAAAGCGCTGCAGCATTTCGATCGAATCAGCAAAGACTCCCTCTCCGCGCTGGCGGTCATTATCCTTAGCGGTATAAAAAGGCAGCGAGGCGATTAGCTCTACCTGACTGTTAGCATAGAGTTCCGGGTAGCTGCGGTAGTCCGCTTGTTTGAGAATAGTGAGATTAGTCCGCAGCATGGTATGGATGCCTTGCTGCCGAGTTTGCTGCAAGAGCCAGGGAAGATGCGGATTAAGCTCCGGGGCGCCGCCGGTAATATCGATCGTGCTGAAGCCGTGCCGGGCAAAAACGGTCAGGCAGTCCTGCATGGTCTCTTGCGACATCATTTCCTGCCGCTGCGGCCCGCATTGCAGATGACAGTGCTTGCAGGCTAAATTACAGCGGTAGGTGATGTTCATTTGCAGGGTAGTCAGCTGCGGCAAGGTTAAGTTGCATTCTTCGGGAATCATTTCATCAAAAGGCTTGACGCCAGGGATATCGGTTAAATTCATCGTTTGACCTCTCGTCTTTAGGATAAAATTAGCAAGGAATAATTTAGAACTGGAGTTTTTTCAGCACATTCTTTGCCTGCAATCCATGCGCCAGGGTAGCGCCGCCGCGTATCGCCGCAGCTGCATGGATCGCTTCTATCATCTGCTCTTGGCTGTATCCCTGCTGGAGGCAGGATTGGGCATAGGAATCGATGCAGTAAGGGCATTGCACCGCATGGGCTACCGCAAAGGCGATCAGGGCTTTTTCGCGTGCCGAGAGCGCGCCGTCGGCAAACACTTGTCCATAATAGACCATAAATTTTTCCCATAGCTCGGGAGCGTCCTCTCCCATATTGCCGAACTGGGCTAAGTCTTCCGGATTGTAATAGGTTTCCATGCTAGTCCTCCTTTAGCGGTTGTTTGAAATATTTTTGGTACAGCAGCAAACTGACTGCCGTCACCAGGACGAGAATGATCACGGCGACAATCAGATATACGACCCGGTGGTCAGCGGCAAAAATAGCTGAGGAACCAAAGGTGAACAGCACCACTCCCGGGATCATAAACAATAGGGTAAAGAGACTGTAACGGCTGAATTTAATATCGGTAATGCCATAGGCGAAGTTCTGAAGATTATAGGGGAAAACCGGAATCATCCTGGTGATAAAAAGGATCAGAATATCGCTTTTTTCTGTTTCTTCAAATAGCCAGCGGCGCAGGTATTTATTTTTCATCGCCAGCGGTTTGATACTGTCGCGGAGAAAAAATCTCCCTACCAGATAAGAGCCCATCGCGCCGATAGTAGTTGCGATCAGGCACAGCAGACTGCCGAGAAAAGGTCCGAACAGCGCTCCGGCCAGGACGGCAAAAGTGACTCCGGGAACCGCCAGCACGACGCAGCCGGCAATAGTGATGACCAGGTAAAGCCCGATCATCGCGCCCTGGCTGTCTGCCGCTTGCTGCAGAAAATCATTGAGTCCGTCGGCTTCGCTGAAGAGATCGCTCCAGCCGTAAAGATGATTAAGCAGCAAAATCAGGCCGATTAACAGCAGAAGAATGATTAATTTGAGATGCTTGCGTAAGAAGTTTTTCATCATGGTTATTGCTTGACCCGGCGGAGCAGCGACAGGCGGTTGGCCCAGGCGCGCCATAAACTGCGCGGAGCCTGGCTGACGGCTATGTCCGGGAAAACTGCTTCCAGCAGATGCATTGATTGGCAGCCGGCAGCCCGAAAAGCGGTGACGCAGGAGCAGCAGTAGCTGAGAATATGCCGGTTGTCGCTGCGGTTGATGCTCTGGTCGCGGAGCCGGCGCGACGCTTGGGGATCGCGCAGCATCAGCATATCCTTATTGCCGCAGCAGATTGTTTGCTCCCTGGAGCGGCTGTACTCCTGATAGGGGAAGTGCAGCTGCTCAAGAATGCTGCGCACATGATCCTGCGTCGGACGGTCGCAGCGGCAGGGGCAGGGGTCATGCAGCATAAACGGTTCCGCCGCAATATTGGTTTTTTGCGGCGGCAGCTGCTGATCTAGTACTTCCCAGAGTGTGGTCATCTGACAGTCTGTACCTGCGGCAAAATTTTTTTGGCAGTTAGGACAGCAGACGATCAGCCGCTTAATGCCGGCAGCGCTCAGCTGCTGCTGCAGCCGCCGCCGGTAATGCCGATAGGTTTTTTCTCCCAAGGCGCGGGACGGCTCGGCGCAGCATAGCGTTACTAGCGCGATATCGGGGAACAGCTCCTGCAAATAGCGGTAAACGCGCAGAGCGAGCTCCTGATGATATTCGCATAAGCTGCAGCCGGGGAAAAAGCCGATGGATCCAGGCTGCGGCTGATAGATGCGGCCGAAGAGCGGCGAAAAGCTGAGCCGCTGCTGGAGGGCAATATTGAGTTTTGCGGTCAGGGGTAATTGCTTTTTCATCATATCGAACAGGACGCCAGTTTAATCAGCAGTGCGCTGATAGTGTGCTAAACATCTAGCCAGCAGAGAGCCTGCTGGTAGCGGATCTGCCAGATCCGGCGGCGTATCAATATCATGCAGCTGCGGCAGCAGAAACAGCTCGATACCGGCAGCCTGCGCGCGGCTTAGGGTTTGCGCCATAACCCCGGCGGTGCTCCAAGAAATCCCGGAGAAAAGCTGCAGCAGCGCATCGTTGCTGCCGATCAGGCAGTAGCCTCCGTCGGTAGTGGGGGTGATTATCTGACGGTGCTGCTTCAACGCGGTGAAAGCACGGCATAAATAGTCCGCATCCAGATCAGGACAATCACAGCCGATTAGCAGCGCCGGGCAACCACGGTCATTGCTGCTGCGCAGCGCTCGGTACATCCGTTCGCCCAGATCCGCTCCCTGCTGCCGGGCATAAGCTGCCTGCTGCAGTATCTGCTTCAGCTGTATTGCAGCTGCATTAGGACAAAAATCCGCCAGGTATGAAGATAGTTGCTGGGATAATTGCTGCGGATTGCCTCCGGAGAGATGGATTTCCAGCCGCGCAGCAGTATCATTGGCCGCAGTACCGGCAGCCAATAGCGTGTCGGCCAGCATAGCCGCATAGATGGCGGCGGCTATCCGTGCGCCATAGGCGGGAATCAGCCGGCTTTTAACCTCGCCGCAGCGGGGTATTTTGCTGAAAATGATCAATGTCTGTTCAGTCTTCATAGAGCTTGGCTAATTCCTCTAAGCTATAGCGTCCGCTGCGGTAGCGAGCCTTGTTTTTCTGAATCTGCCAATTAGTATGCCAGACGCCGTGCTGCCGATAGCGGCGGGCGCTGGTAATCACTGGCGCCTGCAGTTCAACTGGTTTGGCTAGCTGCGCCGCCCGTTCGGAAAATTGATAGTCTTCCATAAAGAACATCGGGGCGAAGCCGCCTACTTGTTGATAAAAACTTCGGCGGCAAAACATCGTCTGATCGCCGAAGACGAGCGATTGGCAGCGGACACGCAGATGGGAGAAGTAGGCGATCAGACGCAGAGACAGGCTGCCGCAGTCAAAGCGCAGCCGTCCGCAGCCCCATTGCGCTCCTTGGCCGACCGCAGCAAGCATATCGTGGAAATATTGGCTGCTGATGCGGCTGTCTGCGTGCAGAAAGATCAAGATGCACCCCTGCGCCTGCTGTGCGGCGGCTGCCAGCTGCTGCCCGCGTCCGCGGGCCTGGCTGATAATGCGCCATGGAAGCTGCCACTGCTCCAGCTGCCGCTGCGCTAGCTGCACGGTGCTGTCTGTGCTGCCGCCATCGCTGATGATCAGTTCCGGCGGCTGGGGGAGCGCGGCTATCGCCTGGCGCAGGGATTCCAGCAGAGGGATGATTTGCCCGGCTTCATTATAGACCGGGATAATAATGCTGATGGAGTTGATGTCGGCTGTTTCTGGCTGTGGCATAGCTGTTTTTGCGGCATTGCGCCGTTGCATCTGCAATGAATCAAGAAGAAACTAGCAGCAGAAACAAGGACTCCTGCTGCTAGCGAAACACAAGGACTGATTATTTATCCTGAGGCGTCTCCGGCATATCCTGCATTGCTGGCGCAGCTTCAGCATCGGGCGCCGCTGCAGTTAAGGCTTGTTTTTTCTTTTGCCGGTCATTATAAACTTTTTTGATCAAGAAGATCAAGGCCGCTAAGCTAAAGAGAATAAGCAGTCCGTAGACGACGATCCTTGTGCTGCCGGTCAGCATGCCGCCTACATAAGAGTAGACGATGGTTGCAGGCAGCTGTCCGATGCCGGTGGCAATGAAAAAGCCCCAAAAGCCCATGCCGGTCAGTCCTGCCGCATAGCTGACGAAGTCGAAGGAAACGAAGGGGAGCAGACGACAGATCAGGATAGTGTTTTTGCCGTAGCGCTCGAAGAAAACATCTACGGTTTTGACTGCGCCTTTGCCGGTGATTTTCTCTACCACATCGCGACCCAGTACCCGGGCGATGAAGAAGCAGAGCGCTGCGCCGGCCATGGCGCTGCTCCAAGAGAGGATTGCGCCCTGCCACCAGCCGAAGACTGCCGCGTTAGCTAATGTTAACAGAAAAGCCGGCAGGGGAGCGATCAGCGACTGGAACATCATCAGCAGGAAAGAAATCAGCACTGCCCAGCCGCCGAAAGAGCGGATATATTCCATGATGGTCGATACATCGGTAGAGCCGAAAATAGCGACTATTTGATTGATTTTATCATGTACTGCCGGAATGGCGAAATAGGCGATCACCGCCAAAATGATGACTGCCAGCACGATGATCCGCGCTTTTTTGCGTTTGCGCTTGGCCGTAGCCTTTTGATCGGCGGTTTTTTCCTCAGCGGCGGCATTATCTTGCGCCGAGCCGGCGGGAACCGCTGGTTCTTCTGCGGCGGCGGGTTTGTTGATATGCTTATCGTCAGACATGATAGTACCTCTTAATGAAGATTTCGGTTCAAAAAGGCATTTCTGCCTAAAAGTAATGATAATTGCTCGCCTTGGATATTGCAAATAGTATCTATTAATGCAAAAATGCCATTTATCGAAAAAATCGATAAAATGGCATTTTCTCTTTATGGAAGTTGTAGCTCAGCTAAACGCTGACGCTATAAGCAGAAATAAGCTATTTAGACTCCTGGCTGTTCATATCATAGGCCATTGCCATTTCCGTCAAGATTTTGCGGTAGGATTTGATCTGCTGGCCAAAAGTGTTGTAGGGATTGCCCTGGAAATTGAGCTTAGGGGTATTGAAGTTAATCAGGGCATTATAGCGGTCTTCCACCTCATCTTCCGGCATCTCCAGGAAAGCTACTTTAATATTGGCCTTCATCCATGCGGTCAGCTTAGCTTCGCTGCTAGGAGTGAGGCGGTAATTAGTATAGCGGTCGCTATCGTCCGGATCATCGCTGCCGGGGATCGCCTCCAGGGAAAGGGCGCTGGCGAGCATCGCCGCAAGAGAACGGCGCACCGTTGAAATGCCGGTATTATCACGCCAATGGCGGATACTATCGGCGCCGGCACGGCCGATATAAATAATCGGCGATTCCTTTTCCCATAGGCTACCGCCTAATTCAGTGCCGTCATAGCAAAAAATGTAGAGGCCTTTTTTGGCCGGGAAGGCTTGATATAAAGCTTCGTCAAAATCGCTAGCCTCAGCAATCAGTTCCTCGCTGGTTGCCTGGCATTCTTCCCATGTGATCATTTCCTCCGCTTTGTCTTTCAAGATGATCTCCCCTTTCTTAAACAATCGTTATTGATACGCTTCTGGCTTTAATGTTCCAATATAAGGCAGCTGCCGGTATTGATCGGCAAAATCCAGCCCGTAGCCGACGACAAAAACATCAGGAATCTCAAACCCCCGATAATCAGGGGTGATATCCACCTGGCGGCGGGACGGTTTGTCCAGCAAGGTGCATAGCTTCAATGAGCGTGGCGCCCTGGCCTGCAGCAGCGCGAAGAGATGCTGCATGGTCAGCCCGCTATCGACGATATCTTCAATGACCAGCACATGCTTGTCGGTAATCGGTGCGCCGATATCCTTGAGTATGCGTACCATGCCGCTGGTATGCGTACCTTTAGCATAGCTGCTGATGGCGATGAAATCAATAGTCAGCGGCAGCTGCAGCTGGCGGATTAAATCGCTCATAAAGACAACAGAGCCTCTCAAAACACCGACGACTACTAGCTCGTCGATGTCGAGAGCCTGATAATCTGCATTAATCTGTTGAGCTATTTCCCGTACCCGCTGAGAGAGCGCAGCTTCATCAAAAAGCACTTCCGCTATATTAGTTTCCAACTGCTTTTCCCATGAATTCAATCGCCGCACCTCCAGCCGTTTGGCTTGACTTATCAAATTGCTCTTTTTAGATTAATTCTGCAACTGGGGAGAAAACCCTTTTTGCATAAGTATCTTCACGGGCGTTTATTCATAATATTTAAGCGGAGGTAATGATATGAAAATGAACAAGCGGAAAATTGCTGTCCGTGATTATCTTTCAGTGGCTCAGCCGCGCCGGAAAATTAATAAGCGCCGCGCTCTCATCATTGCCGTAGCTGTTTTGCTGGCGGTTGCGGCAGTGCTGCTGTGGATGATGCCGCCCAGTGCCCGCCAGGTGCCGCAGGCGCTCGAAAACAGTTTGTCCGGCGACGGCCGCTTTGAATTTTCCTGCATGTTGGAAACCGGCGGCGAGGCGCGGGAGTATTTTTGGCTTGTCGGCGAAAGCAGCGGCGAGCGGCGGCATATTTCCGGTCGGGTTTTGGGCAGCCCTCTGGAAATGTATTATATTGAAGGGCAGATCTATCGCTATGATCAGCTGGCAGGAGAATGGCACCATTATCCTGCTGCAGAATTGGCGGCTGCAACGGAACTTTATGCCGAGTTGGATCCAGCGTCAGCCTTTGACTATGACTCGCTGATCGAGATTGAGTATCTGGGTAGCGGCAGCTCAGAGGGACGGCGCTGCTATAATTTTTCGGTTATACCGGCTGCCGCCGGCTGGGTGGCGGAATTTTTTACCGATATCCGCTATATTGTATCGCTGAGCCGTGGCGGGGAATTGGTGGCGGCAGAGCTGCTGGCTACCCTGCAAGAAGATCCGCAGACGATGATGCGCGCCTTTGTGTTATGGCAGGAGGACGGCGGGATCTCGATCGAACTACCGTCCGGCGACTAGCTGCGCTAAGCAGGTTTTTATCCCGCCGCCTGCTTAATGCAGCTGATAGCGTTAAGGCTGCGCGGATAGCCGATATAGGGGAGACATTGGGAAACAACGCGAGTCAGAAAGTCCGGATCATTGCCTAGATTGATATTGCCTTTGGCATGAGCGATCAGCTGCGGCTCGCAACCTCCCTGGGCCATCAGAAAGCAGAAAGTGATCATTTCCCGCTGTGCCAGGCTCAGACCGCTGCGGGTATAGTAGTCGCCGAAGCAGTTGGCCGCCAGCCAGCGGTTGATATGCCCGGTTTTCCAGGCTTCCAGCATTTGCGGGCCGAAGATCTCCGCCTGTGCCTGCGCTCCCTTTTCCAGCCGGTCGTCTTCGCTAGTGACGGAGCTGCCGCACCCGGGCATGGCGATGCCGCGGGCTTGGAACAGCTCGTTCGTCACACGCAAAAACGGCCACATTCTGCCCATACCCAGATAATCTACCGCCTGATAGATCATTTCCTTCACTGCCGGCGGCTCTAGTCCCTCGTCTAATGCTCTGGGGAGAAATTCCTGATAGGCTGCTAGCCCCTGGCATCCCACCAGAGCGGCCAAAATAGCCAGCCAGCGCGTTGGCGGGTCTAATTGCTGACCAGGCTCGTTAACCACTTCATCAAAAGCGAAATGTTCGATAAGCCGCATCAATTCCGGATCAGTAAGCTGATAGTCCATAAGCAAGACCTCCTTTAGAGCTGTTGACTGCATTTATACTCGTTTTGTGCTTTAGCGTTAGTCCTTGTGTCCTTTCGGGACGAGCAGGGAAGTGATCGCCGCTCAGCAGCGGGCAAGAGCCGTTTGCTTCGGCCTTTGCCAAAATATTGCCGTCGGCGAATCAGTGAGTATCAAAAGATTTTCCGCTTGTTTATGTTTCTTGCGCCAGGATAAATATTGCTGCGCCATTTTAACCGCATAACGATGGCCGGGGAAAAGGCGTAAACTAAGGGAGGCGGCTTCGCAATGAAGCGCCTCCCTCGATTATTGTTTTGCTTGCCGTTTGTTGGCGGTTACATCATGTCATATCCAGGAGCGCCGGCTGCCGGGGCGGCAGGGGTTTCCTTCGGGATATCGGCGACCAGGGTCTCGGTGGTCAGCAGCAATGCGGCGATCGAAGCAGCATGCTGCAGAGCGGAACGGGTGACTTTGGTCGGGTCGACGATGCCCTTGTCGATCATGTTTTCAAAGGTCTCGGTTGCGGCGTTGAAACCGATGCCGGCCGGAGAGCTCTTAACTTTCTCAACGATTACTGCGCCTTCTAAACCAGCGTTGCAGGCAATCTGTTTGACCGGCTCTTCCAGAGATTTCTTAATGATATTGATGCCGGTCTGGACGTCGCCTTCGGCCTGCAGCGCGTCAACGGCCGGAATGACTTCCAACAGCGCCAGGCCGCCGCCGGGGACGATGCCTTCTTCGACAGCTGCGCGGGTTGCGGAGAGAGCATCCTCGTAGCGGAGTTTTTTCTCTTTCAGCTCAGTTTCGGTAGCGGCGCCGACTTTGATTACTGCAACGCCGCCGGCGAGCTTAGCCATTCTTTCTTGCAGCTTTTCTTTATCGAATTCAGAAGTGGATTCTTCATACTGGCGTTTGATCTGAGCGACCCGGGATGCGATCTCGTCTTTATCGCCGTTGCCGTCGATGATGGTGGTATTATCTTTAGTGATCTTGACCTGGCGGGCAGTACCGAGCATATCCAGGGTAGCGTTTTCCATCTTGGTGCCGAGTTCTTCGCTGATGACCATACCGCCGGTCAGGATAGCGATATCCTGCAGCATGGCTTTGCGGCGATCGCCGAATCCAGGCGCTTTAACTGCGACGCAGGTGAAAGTGCCGCGCAGTTTATTGAGGATCAGGGTAGCCTGAGCTTCGCCTTCGATATCTTCAGCGATGATCAGCATCTGTTTGCCGCTTTGAACGACTTTCTCCAACAAGGGCAGGATCTCATTGATCGAGCTGACTTTTTTATCGGTGAGCATGATATAGGGATTATCCAAGACCGCTTCCATTTTATCGGTATCGGTGACCATGTAGGGGGAGAGATAACCGCGGTCAAACTGCATACCTTCGACAACCTCGGAAGTGGTTTCAAAGCCCTGGCTGTCTTCAACGGTGATAACGCCGTCGTTGCCGACTTTTTCCATGGCGTCGGCGATGATAGCACCGATTTCTTCATCATTGGCGGAAATGGTAGCTACCTGCTGAATCTCTTTTTTGCTGTTGACCGGTTTGGCGTTTTTCTTCAGCTCGGCGACAGCGGTGGCGGTGGCCATCTCGATGCCTTTCTTCAGGATCATCGGGTTAGCGCCGGCAGCAACGTTTTTCAAGCCCTCGTGGATAATGGTCTGAGCCAGCAGGGTGGCGGTGGTGGTGCCGTCGCCGGCTACGTCATTGGTTTTGGTGGCGACTTCTTTGACCAGCTGTGCGCCCATATTTTCCAGCGGATCTTCCAGCTCGATCTCTTTGGCGATGGTAACGCCGTCATTGGTGATCAGCGGAGAACCGAATTTCTTTTCCAGAACTACATTGCGGCCTTTAGGGCCCAAAGTTACTTTAACTGCATTTGCCAGAGAGTTAACGCCGCGTTCCAGCGCATAACGGGCATCTGCATCAAATACGATTTGTTTTGCCATGAAAAATTACCTCCATTTGTTGTATTGTGCTGCGGCGGAGCCGCGTATTGTCATTTAGTCTACTATGGCTAAAATATCGCGGTCTGCGTTAAGGATGACATAGGTCTCGCCGTCTCTTTTGAACTCAGTGCCGGCATATTTGGCAAAGAGTACGATATCGCCGACTTTTACTTCCATGGCGGCGCGTTTGCCGTCGTCGAGCATCCGGCCGGGACCGGCAGCGATGATTTCGCCTTCCTGGGGTTTTTCTTTAGCGGTATCTGGCAGTACGATGCCGCCCTTGGTAACTTCTTCGCATTCCAGCGGTTTGATCACAACACGATCGCCCAAAGGTTTGATAGTCATTATGATTGCCTCCTTGTGTTTCTTGGATAATTATTAGCACTCACTCGCTTCGAGTGCTAGTTGATGGTTTAATAATAATCAAAAATGGTCAAAAATAGCAAGCAGCATATTTCCTTGTTTGCAGGTGTTTTATAAACAAAATATCGAGTTTTCTTTAATTTACTCGCAAATGCTATTGTTTTTGATTTCAGGACGTCCTGGCGTCGGACGGCAGCAAACGCAGACTTTAATTATTGCGGAAATTTATGTTATACTAATAGTATGAAAAAGACACAGATCCTCATGATCATAATGGTGCTTTTGCTGAGCTGCTTAGTGGCTGCTTGCACTATCGGAGCTGGTGATGAACCGCCCAAGGAGGCAGATCAGCCCCAGCCGCTGCTGTTGAAGATCGCCTATGATGTGGCGGAGACTCATTCGCTGCACCAGGAGCTGATGGAAATGGCCGACTGGCTGGAAAATGCCAGCGAAGGACAGATTCAGCTGGAGCTTTATCCGCTGTATCAGCTGGGAGACGATGCGGATATGCTGCCGCTGGCTGCTTCGGGAGTGATTCAGAT
>CALXQC010000063.1 GCA_944390435.1 uncultured Clostridia bacterium | reverse complement strand
GTATAAAGCGGTATATGACATAACGGCTCCTCTTTTCGCTCCGGTGGCTGTCCGGAGCAGCGGGCGGCGGCAGAATAGCATATCGGCGGCCGCTACGCAATAAATATAAAGTAATAATACTGTGCAGCGAGGAACAGATGATGGAAATTTGGCAATATTTATTGATCCTGGCCGGCGGCCTGCTGCTGGTTTTCGCCGCCTGCCTGCTGCCGGGACGCTTCTTCCGCGTCTTCGGCGTACTGGCAGCCAACGCCGCCTGCGGCCTGGCTCTGCTGCTGGCGCTTAATCTGCTGTTTAGCTCCAGCTTCACCCTGCCGCTCAATGCCCTGACCCTGGGCGTCTCCGGTCTGCTCGGCGCGCCGGGGGTAGCGGCTCTGGCGGCGATCGCCGCCATCTAAGCGCGGGCGTCTAAAAAGGCGTTGATCTTCTGCCAAGCGCGCTGCGCTTCCGGCAGCGGATAAAGCGCATAGGCATGCCACATCTGCGGTTCGATCAGCAGCTCTACCTCGCGTCCGGCCTCCTGCAGCCGCTGCGCCAGGCGGCGGCTGTCATCGAGCAGCAGCTCATTGCCGCCGCAGATGATCAGCGAGGACGGCGCATTCTCCAGGTTGCCATATAAAGGCGAAACCAGGGGATCGGCAAGGCGGTCTCCGGCATAGCAGGCAGCAGAACGCGCCAAAGCGCGCCGCTGCAGCGAGGGATCGCGCCGCCGGTTCTCCTGATAAGAGCTGCCGCTCAGCTGCAGGTCGACCCAGGGCGAGAGCGCCACCGCCGCTTGAAGCTGCGGCAGCCCCTGCTCGGCCAATAGCTGCGAGAGGGCATAGATCAGGCCGCCGCCGGCTGATTCGCCGATCAGCACGATCTGCTGCGGCTTAAAGCCCTTATCCAGCAGCAGGCAGTAGGCGTCGCGCGCATCCTCCAGCGCCGCCGGGAAGGGATGCTCCGGCGCCAGGCGGTAGGCGGCGCAGCAGAGACGGCGGTGGGTTCTGGCGGCGATGCGGCTGGCAATGCCGCTGGCATAATCGATGCCGCCGGCAGTATAAGCGCCGCCATGCAGATACAGCAGCATCTGCCGCGTCTCGGCCAGCTCGTCCGGCTCGACCAGCATTCCCCGGCACTGCGGCAGCGTCAGCTCCAAAAGCGAGACCCGCTCTTCGTCCAGCCGCCGGCAGACCCGGCCCAGCCGCTCCTGCAGCCGGCGCGCTTTGGCCGGACGCTGCATCTGGGCCAGCTTGGCCAGGTGCAGCCAGGGCTTGATCATTTTCGCGGACAGGCTGGCCATCTAACGTACCTGACCGCTGCCGTAGACGCGGTACTTGGTCGAGGTCAGCTCACGCAGGCCCAGGGGGCCGCGGGCATGGAGCTTCTGGGTAGAGATGCCGATCTCCGCGCCCAGACCGAATTCGCCGCCGTCGGTAAAGCGGGTGGAGGCGTTCCAATACACCGCCGCCGCATCCACCTGATCGAGAAAGCGCTGCGCCTCATCGGCATCGGCGGTGACGATACATTCGCTGTGGCGGGTGCCGTAGCGGCGGATAAAGGCGATCGCCTCATCCACATCCGCCACCAGATGAACGGCCAGGATATAATCATTATATTCTTTGCCCCAATCCTCCTCGGTCGCGGGGACGGCCTGCGGCAGCAGGCGGCAGACCTCGGCGTCGCCGCGCAGCTCTACCTGATGCGCGGACAGGCGGGCCGCCAGGCGCGGCAGAAAAGCGGGAGCGACATCGCGCTGGATCAGCAGGCACTCGCAGGCATTGCATACCGAAGGCCGCGAGGTCTTGGCATTATTGACGATTTCCTCCGCCATCGCCAGGTCAGCGCTTCTGGCGACAAAGGTATGGCAGGTTCCGGCGCCGGTCTCGATCACCGGCACGGTGGAATTAGCCACCACTGACTGGATCAGCCCGCGGCCGCCGCGGGGGATCAGCAGATCGATATATCCGTTGAGCCGCATCATCTGATTAGCGCTCTCGCGGCCGGTATCCTCCACCAGGCAGATGCAGTCCTCCGGCAGGCCGACTCCGGCGACGGCCTCGCGCATGGCCGCGGCGATCGCCTTGTTGGAGCGGATCGCCTCCTTGCCGCCGCGCAGGATCACCGCATTGCCGCTCTTCAGGCACAGCGCCGCCGAGTCGGCGGTGACATTGGGCCGCGCTTCATAGATGACGCCGATCACGCCGATCGGCACCGAGACCTTCTCGATTTTCAGCCCATTGGGACGGACAATCGTCTCCAGCACCCGCCCCAGGGGGTCGGCAAGGCCGATCACCTCGCGGACGCTCGCAGCGATGCCGCTGATCCGCTCCTGGTCAAGACGCAAGCGGTCGAGCAGCGCCTGGCTTAGTCCATTGCTGCGTCCGGCCGCCAGATCGTCTCTATTGGCGCTGATGATCTGCTCCGCCTGCTGCTCGAGCGCATCAGCGATAGCGGAGAGCGCGGCATTGCGCTGCACCGCGGGGCTGACCGCCAACTGTCCGGCTGCTTCCTGGGCTCTTTGGCCGAGAGTAATGAGATCTGTCATGATTTCACCGCCTTAAAATAAGTTCCGATCGGTTCATGATCGATGATTTTATAGATATTGGCTGCCGGCGTGCCGTTGATGATATAGGTATCGATGCCGGCCTCGGTAGCAATGCGCGCCGCGTGCAGCTTGGTCGCCATGCCGCCGGTTCCCAGATGGCTGCCGGCGCCGCCGGCGTGCCGCTCCATCTCCTCGGTGATCTGCTCCACGGAGCTGATCAGATGCGCCTGCGGATTAAGCGCCGGATTATCGTCGAAGAGGCCGTCAATGTCGGTGAGGATAATCAGCGTATCCGCGCCCACCAGGCGGGCGACGATCGCCGAGAGGCAGTCATTATCGCCGTAGACGATCTCCTCCACCGCCACGCAGTCGTTTTCATTGACGATCGGCACCACCTGCAGCTCGAACAGCTTGGCAAAGGCATTGATCAGATTATGCCGCCGCTCGTCGTCGTCGACATCGCTTTTGGTGATCAGCAGCTGTCCCACCGGATAGCCGTACTCGCTGAACATGCGGTCGTACATCGTCATCAGCTCGCACTGGCCGACGGTGGCGGCGGCCTGGCGGCTCAGAGTATCGCTAGGGCGGCCGCTCATCCCCAGCTTGCCGGCGCCGACGCCGATAGCGCCGGAGGTGACCAGCACGGTCTCGATGCCGGAATTCATCAGATCGGAAAGCACCTTGACCAGCTCGGACATGTGGCGCAGATTGCTCTTGCCATTGGCATAGGTAAGCGTCGAGGTGCCAACCTTGACCACGATGCGTCGATTAGCTTGCGACATATAGTTCCTCCTCAAGCGGCGGCCGCAAGCGGCAGCCTTAGTCACGGCAAAACAGCTTTTCTGCCGATTCTATCATATTATTTTAGCATAAAAGCGCCGCGCTGACAACTGCGGCGCAGCGGATAGTTCAGCGGCGGAGAAAATGCATCCGGCCAGATCAAGCGGGCTGAGCCGCCCGTGGGCGGCGGCGAATTAACGCGGATTATGCGATTATCTGTTTTTTAGGATAGACAAAAAGGCTAAAAGGTATTATAATAGAGTGGTCTACTTATCGCTAATAATAGTGCGAAGCGGACCGAGGCCGCCTAGCAGTGCTTGCCCCGGAAGTCGAATAGCAGAAAATCCTCTTCTGCCGGCGCGTCTGGATCATGGAAAGGAGAGACAAGCGGAAGCCCAGGCTCGAGCTTGACCCCAGACCCAGCGCCGGATTCCTATTTGACGGCCAGAGTAACGCTATAACTATTAAAGCAAATTTAAGCGAGGAGGTTAATAGTCTATGGCGAAAATCATGAAGACTATGGACGGAAATAAAGCCGCGGCTTATGTTTCCTATGCTTTTACCGAAGTAGCGGCTATCTATCCGATTACCCCCAGCTCACCGATGGCGGAAAGCGTCGACGAATGGGCTGCTCAGGGACAGAAAAATATCTTTGGCCGCGAAGTCAAGGTGATCGAGATGCAGTCCGAGGCCGGTGCGGCCGGCGCGGTGCACGGCTCGCTATCTGCGGGCTCGCTGACCACCACCTACACCGCTTCCCAGGGTCTGCTGCTGATGATCCCCAATATGTATAAGATCGCCGGCGAGCTGCTGCCGGGAGTGATGCATGTCTCCGCCCGCTCGCTGGCTACCCATGCTTTGAATATCTTCGGCGATCATTCCGATGTCATGGCCTGCGCCAATACCGGCTACGCCATGCTTTGCTCCGGCTCGGTGCAGGAGGTGATGGATCTGGGCGGCGTGGCTCATCTAGCCGCGATCAAGGCCCGCGTTCCCTTCCTCCACTTCTTCGACGGCTTCCGCACCAGCCATGAGCAGCAGAAGATCGAAGTAATGGATTATGCCGAGTTTGACCGCCTGCTCGACCGCGAGGCGCTGCAGGGCTTCCGCGACCGCGCGCTCAATCCCGAGCACCCGGTGATCCGCGGCACCAATCAAAACCCCGATATTTTCTTCCAGGCCCGCGAGGCCTGCAATCCTTTCTTCTCCGCAGTGCCGGAGATCGTCGCCGGCTATCTGGCGGAGATCAGCAAAATCACCGGCCGCGACTATCAGCTGTTCAATTATTACGGCGCGCCCGACGCCGAGCGGGTAGTCGTCGCCATGGGCTCGGTCTGCGACACCATTGAAACGGTGGTTGACGAGCTGATGGCCAAGGGCGAGAAGGTCGGCCTGGTCAAGGTGCGGCTCTACCGTCCTTTTGCCACCCAATATTTCCTGGACTGCCTGCCCAAGACCGTCCGCCGCATCGCAGTGATGGACCGCGTGAAAACTCCGGGCGCTCCCGGCGAGCCGCTGTTTATGGACGTGATGTCCGCCTTCTACGGCCGCTCCGACGCGCCGCTGGTGATCGGCGGCCGCTATGGCCTGGGCTCCAAGGATACTATCCCCGCGGATATCGAGGCGGTTTTCACCAATCTGGCCGCCGAGCAGCCGCAGCATAATTTCACCATCTCCATCGTCGACGATGTGACCAAGCTCTCGCTGCCGCGGCCGAAGATCCACGATATTCTGCCCAAGGGCACGATCCAGTGCAAGTTCTGGGGCCTGGGCTCCGACGGCACGGTCGGCGCCAATAAGCAGGCGGTCGATATTATCGGCACCCATACCGATATGCATGCCCAGGCTTATTTCGACTATGACAGCAAGAAATCCGGCGGCCTGACCATCTCCCATCTGCGCTTCGGCAATAAGGAGATCAAGGCGCCCTACCTGATCAACCAGGCGGCTTTCATCTCCTGCACCAATCAGAGCTATATGTACAAATACGATTTGCTCGACGGCCTCAAGGACGGCGGCACTTTCCTCTTCAACACCACGATGAGCGCGGAGGAGCTGGCCGAGAAAATGCCAGCGGCGATGAAGCGCAAGCTGGCCGAGAAGCAGGCTAAATTCTATATCATCGACGCGGTCAATATCGCTAAGGACTTAGGGCTGGGCAATCATACCAATATGATTATGCAGGCCGCCTTCTTCAAGCTGACCGGCGTGATTCCTGAAGATACCGCAGTCAGCGCGCTCTATGAGAGCATCGAGCACTCCTATGGCCGCAAGGGCAAAAAAGTGGTCAATATGAATAAAGAAGCCGTCAATGCCGGTATGAGCAGCTTCCGCGAAGTAGCTGTTCCGGCCGAGTGGGCTAATGCCGCCGATGACGCCGACCAGAGCAAGGATAAAAACTCCTTTGTCCGCGAAGTGCTGCGGCCGATGGCTGCCAACCGCGGCAACGATCTGCCGGTCTCGGCCTTCAGCGGCCGTGAGGACGGCACTTTCCCCGCCGGCGGTTCGCAGTATGAAAAACGCGGCGTAGCTTCTTTTGTTCCCCGCTGGATCAAGGATAACTGCATCCAGTGCAATCAGTGCTCGCTGGTCTGCCCGCATGCCGCTATCCGTCCGATCATCATTGAAGACGGCGCGGAGAAGCCCGCTACCTTCGCCGCCATCAAGGCCAACGGCAAGGATTTCGCCGGCAAGCAGTTCCGGATGCAGGTCAGCCCTTATGACTGCCAGGGCTGCGGCGTCTGCGTCAATGTCTGCCCGGCTAAGACCAAAGCACTGGAAATGGACACCTTCGCTAATCAGGAGCATGAGGCTGCCAACTGGGATTTCGCCATGCAGCAGCCGGAGATCGAAATCGCTCCGACCAATATCAAGAACAGCCAGTTCCGCCGTCCGCTGCTGGAGTTCTCCGGCGCCTGCGCCGGCTGCGGCGAGACGCCTTATGCCAAGCTGGTCACCCAGCTCTATGGCGACCGGATGCTGGTTGCCAACGCCACCGGCTGCTCCTCGATCTGGGGCGCGGCAGTTCCGGCGATGCCTTACTGCAAGAACGCCAAGGGTCAGGGTCCGGCCTGGAGCAACAGCTTGTTTGAGGACTGCGCTGAGTTCGGCTTCGGCCTGCTGCTGGGCGCGGGCGAGCAGCGCGAGCAGTTGAAAAATATTGTTGAAGAAGCCCTGGCAGGCAAGTGCGAGAGCAAGAATAATGAAGTGCGCGCCGCCCTGCAGGAATGGCTCGATAATTATGCCGATGGCGAGGGCTCCAAGGCGGCTACCGCCAAGCTGCTGCCGCTGCTGGAAGCCAGCGATTGCCCCACTGCCAAAGAGATTTTGCGGCGCAAAGACCACCTGGTCAAGAAGAGCGTCTGGGCCTTCGGCGGCGATGGCTGGGCCTATGATATTGGTTACGGCGGCGTCGATCATGTCCTGGCCTCCGGCGAAGATATCAATCTGCTGGTCTTTGATACCGAGGTTTATTCCAATACCGGCGGTCAGAGCTCCAAGGCCACCCCGGCCGCGGCGATCGCCAAATTCGCCGCCTCCGGCAAAAAGGTCAAGAAAAAGGATCTCGGCCGGATGGCGATGAGCTACGGCTATGTTTATGTCGCGCAGATCGCCATGGGCGCGGATATGAACCAGACCCTAAAGGCGATCCGCGAGGCCGAGGCTTATCCGGGACCATCGCTGATTATCGCCTATGCCACCTGCATCAATCACGGCGTCAAAACCGGCATGAGCACAGCGCAGCAGCAGATGAAAAAAGCGGTCGAATGTGGTTACTGGCATCTCTACCGCTTCGATCCGCGGCGCAAGGAGGCCGGCGAGAACCCCTTCATTCTCGACAGCAAGGAGCCGGATCTGAGCCTCTTCCGCGACTTCATCATGGGCGAGGTGCGTTATAACTCGCTGATCAAGCAGAACCCCGAACATGCCGAGGAGCTGTTCGCCAAGACCGAGCATGACGCCCGCGAGCGGCTGGAAAGCTATCTGCAGCTGGCGCGCGGCTAAGCTCAAGAGCGCAAACGGCTGAATCCGGCGCTATTCCGCCGCAAAAGCCGCTTTCCGCCCGGAAAAACCCTATAAACAACCTAAAAAGCAGGTATCACTGGATACCTGCTTTTTTGCTGCCCAAAGGGTGTAGCGCCGCAGCAGCGCTGCTGCCGAAAAAATTTTTTCTGTCGGCGCTTGACTTTAGTACGAATTCGTATTATAATAATTTCAGGCACACTCCGTGCCATGTTTGGAGGGTGATAGTTAAACAAAACAGCCCATAGTGAACAGCCGCCTCCAAGCGGCTCCGCCCCTGTTAGGGGCAATTGTCACACTGTCACCCGGGCAAACAGCGTTTTTTCCCGTGGGTGCAGTATGCGCCGACGGCTTTTTGTTTGCCCTAAGCCAAACTAAAAAAGGAGTTTTTCTGATGACTAAACAAAACTTGCCTCTTACTGATAATGCTGCTCCGGCGGAAACCGCTGCCGGAGACTCCGCCCGCTTTTCGCTGCGGCGGCTGAGCGCCCTGCTGGCGCTGCGGCCCCGGGCGGTGCTGCTCAATATTCTCGGCAGCGCTATTTTGGCTTTTGGCCTCTATAATATCCATTCGCTCTCCGGCGTCACTGAAGGCGGCATTCTCGGCATGACCCTGCTGCTGCAGCACTGGCTGCATCTCTCGCCGGCGGTTTCCGGATTCATCATGAACGCCGCCTGCTATCTGCTCGGCTGGCGGCTGCTGGGTCACTCTTTCATCGCTTATTCGGTGATCGCCGGCGGCAGCTTCTCGCTTTTCTATGCCGTCTGCGAGCTGTTCCCGCCGCTGATGCCGTGGATCGCCGAGATGCCGCTGCTGGCAGCGGTACTGGGCGCGATGTTCGTCGGGGTCGGCGCCGGTCTGTGCGTCCGCGCCGGCGGCGCTCCCAGCGGCGACGATGCGCTGGCGATGAG
>CALXQC010000062.1 GCA_944390435.1 uncultured Clostridia bacterium | reverse complement strand
GCGCCAGCTTCTACCAAAGCTGGGATGCGTTCCTCATAATCTCTAGTATTCACGCCAGCGCCCACGATATAGCGTTTATGCGCGTCTAAAAGCTCCAACGGATAATCTTTATGTGCGTCATAGTCCTTACGAAACACGAACGAAACCAGCGTGCCATCTTCTTTTAAGATGGGTAAAGCATTAAGTTTGTGATCCCAGATAATATCGTTAGCTTGGCTTAAGGTAATGCCCTCCCGGGCAAAGACGATCTTCTCTATCGGGGTCATAAATTCATGCACAGGAGTATCCATCGCCATTCTGCTAACGCGGTAATCGCGGCTGGTGACAATACCCAGCAGCTTGCCGTTAGGAGTTCCGTCATGCGTGACCGCCATCGTAGAATGCCCACGCTCTTCTTTTAAGCTGATCACATCAGCTAAAGTCTGATCCGGTTTAATATTGGAATCACTAGTAACAAAACCAGCCTTGTAGTTTTTAACCTTGCGGATCATTTCCGCTTGCGATTCTATTGATTGGGAAGCGAAAATAAAAGATATGCCGCCTTCCTTAGCCAGAGCAATAGCCATACGATCGTCCGAAACTGCCTGCATAATAGCTGAGACCAGCGGAATATTCATTGTTATAGCAGCGGTTTCTCCTTTTTTGTATTTAACCACGGGGGTCTGGAGAGACACTCTAGCCGGGATGCATTCTGAGGAGGAATATCCAGGCACAAGCAAATATTCACTAAAAGTATGCGATTGTTCTTCATAAAAGTAAGCCATAATGATCTCCTTTACACCTTTCCGTCAATAGCGCTACTTATTTAGTCCATTATGAAAATACTCTACCGCCGACTCAAAAAGATTAATCTGATAATTACCGGGAACGTTTTTGTACAAACCGAAGCCGGAGCGCTCCACATGCCCCATTTTGCCTAATACCCTACCGTCCGGCGAAGTAATACATTCAATCGCGTCGACAGAGCCATTGGGGTTAAAACGAATATCCATAGTTGGCTTGCCTGCTTCATCTACATATTGCAGCGCGATCTGTCCATTGTTAGCTAATTCTTTTAACAGACTCTCATTACATACGAAGCGGCCTTCGCCGTGTGAAATAGCTACGGTATAGATATCGCCGACATTAGTCTTAGCCAACCATGGCGATTTATTAGAGGCTACTTTTGTACGAACCAATTTCGATTGGTGGCGGCCAATAGTATTAAAAGTCAATGTCGGGCAGGCGGCATCAGTGTCAATAATTTTACCAAAAGGTACTAAGCCCAGTTTAATCAATGCCTGGAAACCATTACAAATACCGCACATTAGACCATCACGCTGCTCCAGCAGCTTCATTACCTCTTCTTTGATTTCCGGATTGCGGAAAAAAGCAGTAATAAATTTGCCGGAACCATCGGGCTCATCGCCACCGGAGAAGCCTCCTGGAATAACGATAGCCTGCGAATGGGCTATCGCATTTGCAAACAGCTCCACCGAGCGTTTCACTCCAGAAGCGTCTAAATTATTAAGAACAATAATCTTGGCTTTACCGCCAGCCTTTTCAATAGCCCGGGCAGTATCATACTCGCAGTTGGTACCTGGGAATACCGGCAGAACAAACTGCGGCTGAGCAGAGTGCGATGCAGGTTTTGGCCAGGTCGTGGCTTGAAAATGATATTCAGTAGCATCTGTTATCTCAGCGTCAGAATAAAGCGGGAAAACACCCTCCAGACGCTGTTCCGAAATACTAAGCAGCTTGGATAAAGCGATACTGTCTCCGCTTCCGGTCAAGACGGGATCTTGAGTAACATAACCCAGCGTCTGCCCGATATTCATATCATCCGCCAGTTCTAGAACAAATGCTGCCGGGCAGTATGAGAATATTTGTTCAGTAGGAAGAGTATCAGCAAACTTAAAGCCTAAATTATTGCCGAGACACATCTTCATGATTGCTTCAGCAATGCCGCCATGTCCTGGAACATACGCAGCCTTGACTTTGCCGCTAGCAATTAACTCCTCCACCTGGACAAGCAATTCACAAATACTGTTTTTTTCCGGCAAGCCATTGTCTTTTATTTTGGCCTGTAGCAAAACCACCTTAGAATTAGCCTGCTTAAACTCCGGAGAAATAACCTGATCGATTTTGGCCAAAGACACAGCAAAAGAGACCAAGGTGGGAGGTACTTCTAAATCCTCAAAGGAGCCGCTCATTGAATCCTTGCCGCCGATAGCGGCCAGACCTAAATCAAGCTGGGCGGACAAAGCACCCAACAGCGCCGCTGCCGGTTGCCCCCAGCGGGCCGGGTCTTGCCCCAATTTAGCAAAATATTCTTGGAAAGTAAGATAACAATTTTCCAGGCTAGCACCGGCAGCAATCAGTTTCTGCACCGATGATACTACTGCTAAATAGGAAGCATGAAAAGGGCTCTGCTGGCTTAAATATGGATCAAATCCCCAGCTCATAGCGGAGCAAGTTGTGGTATCTCCGGACAATAGCGGTAATTTAGCAACCATTGTCTGGATAGGAGTCAGCTGCCTGCTGCCGCCAAAAGGCATTAGTACGGTATTAGCGCCAATAGTAGAATCAAAACGCTCAGCTAATCCTCGGTGAGAACAGCAATTTAAATCCGCGGCCAACTCTTGATAAGCAGCAACAAAATCCACAGGAAGCTGCTGAATTTCTAGTTTTTGTTTACTAATAGAGCAGCTGGTATGTTTTTCACTGCCATTGGTGTTAAGAAACTCTCTGGACAAGTCTACTATTTTCTGCCCTTGCCACTCCATTATTAAACGAGGTTCTGCTGTTATCTGAGCGACTACCGTTGCTTCTAAGTTTTCGGCATTGGCCAGCTGGCAGAAACGAGCTACATTTTCATTGGCGATTACGACTGCCATGCGTTCCTGCGATTCACTGATAGCCAGTTCTGTACCGTCTAGGCCTTCATATTTTTTGGGTACCTTATCTAAATCGATATACAATCCATCTGATAATTCACCAAGCGCCACCGAGACGCCGCCTGCGCCAAAATCATTGCAGCGCTTAATCATCCGAGCAGCTTCAGGCATGCGGAACAATCTTTGCAGTTTTCGCTCTTCAGGAGCATTACCTTTTTGTACCTCTGCCCCACTAGTCTCAATTGATTTCACGTCATGAGACTTAGATGATCCGGTAGCACCACCACAACCGTCGCGTCCGGTACGCCCGCCCAATAAAATTACAACATCCCCGTCACTAGGTATCAAACGTTGTACATTTTCCTCTGGAGCAGCACCGATAACAGCGCCAATTTCCATCCGTTTAGCCATATAGCCTTCATGATACCATTCATCTACCATACCGGTGGCCAATCCCACTTGATTGCCATAAGAACTATAGCCTGCGGCAGCAGCGGTAACAATCTTTCTCTGCGGCAATTTGCCTGGCAATGTCTCTGATAATGGTCTAGTTGGATCCGCCGCCCCGGTCAAACGCATCGCCTGATATACATATGCACGTCCGGAAAGGGGGTCGCGGATAGCGCCGCCTAAGCATGTAGCGGCCCCACCAAAAGGCTCGATTTCGGTAGGATGATTATGCGTTTCATTTTTAAACAGCAGCAGCCAATCTTGATCTTCCCCGTCTACATCTACTTTAATTTTAACAGTACAGGCGTTGATCTCGGGCGATTCATCCAAATGGCGTAGCGCGCCTTGCTGCTTTAAGTATCTGGCGGCAATCGTAGCCATATCCATTAGAGTGACTGGCTTATTATCGCGACCTAATTGATGGCGGATATCAAGGTAGCGCTGATAAGCCTCCGCCACATCTGCGTCGTTAATCTGAATCTCATCGATAAAGGTATTAAATGTAGTGTGGCGGCAATGATCAGACCAATAGCCATCGAGAACACGGATCTCGGTAATAGTAGGATTCCGCATTTCACTACGAAAATAATCACGACAGCAGCGCAAATCATCAATATCCATGGCCAGAGAATAATCTGTCAAGTATTTTTGCAGCTGTTGTTCATCGCTATCGATAAATCCGTTTAAAACAGCAACCGTGTGCGGAATTTCATAGCGCATTTGCAAACTATCATACGGCGCCAGCTCCGCTTCGCGGCTTTCTACCGGGTTGATTAAATAATGTTTAATAGCAGCTAGTTCGTCAGTAGTCAAGGCTCCAGACAGGAGATAAACCTTAGCAGTTTTTATCAACGGTCGCTCCTGCTCAGATATCAGCTGAATGCACTGCGCAGCTGAATCAGCACGCTGATCAAATTGTCCAGGAAGATATTCTACCGCAAAGATATGTTCTGCTTCTGGCAGTTCTTGATAGACATAATCAGTCTGCGGTTCTGCAAAAACCGTATAGATGCAGGATTGAAATAATTTTCTGTCGATTTGGTCTACATCATAACGATTCAATAGACGCAGAGACTTAAGTGCGGATATGCCCAAAAGATCGCGGATCTCCGTCAACAAAGCATCTGCTTCAACCCTAAGGCCTTCCCTTTTTTCTACAAACACTCGATATACCATTATTCTTTTCCCCGGATCTATTTATTTTGTAATGCCTGCAAAGCCCGTTGCCCGATATCATGACGATAATAGGCATTGGCAAAAGTTATTTTACTAACAGCATCATAAGCCTTAGTAATAGCGGTCGGCAGATCATGCGCAATCGCAGTTACTCCCAATACGCGGCCTCCTGCTGTCAGCACTTGACCATCTACCAGTTTAGTACCGGCATGATAAACAATAGCGTCGTTGGGGCTATTATCAGTTATTAGATACCCAGTTTGATAGGACTGAGGATATCCCTCTGAAGCCATAATAACACAGCAAGAAGCTCCGTCCTTGAATTTTATTTCTAACTGTGACAAGCGCTCCTCTTCTACTGCCATCATAATATCCAACAGGTCTGTTTCCAGCAGGGGCAAGACGACCTGCGTTTCAGGATCGCCAAAGCGGCAATTATATTCAATCACCTTCGGGCCTTTAGCAGTCAGCATTAGACCAAAATAGAGGCAGCCCTTAAACGGTCTTCCCTCTTTTACCATTGCTTGAACTGTAGGGAGAAAAATTTCTTCCATGCAACGCTGAGCAATTTCATCAGTGTAATAAGGATTGGGCGCCACGGTCCCCATGCCGCCAGTGTTTAGTCCAGCATCACCATCTAAAGCACGCTTATGATCCATTGAGGAAACCATCGGCACTATAGTATTGCCATCAGTAAATGCCAAAACAGAAACCTCCGGACCGGTGAGAAATTCTTCAATAACGATTTTCTCGCCGCTGGCGCCAAACATTTTATCTACCAGAATACGCTTGGCGGTAGCCAAAGCGGTTTCCTGATCTTCCAAGATGAATACTCCCTTGCCCAAGGCTAAGCCATCGGCTTTGATGACCAGAGGATACTGCGCCTTTTGCAAATATTTTTTGGCGTCATCGTAGCTGGTAATAACAGTATAGCCCGCAGTAGGAATGCCATACTTTTTCATCAGCTCTTTGGCAAAGCTTTTGCTGCCCTCAATCATTGCAGCTGAAGATTCCGGACCAAAACAAGGGATGCCTAAAGCATGCAGTTTATCAACTGCGCCCAATACTAATGGATCATCAGGAGCGACAACTGCAAAATCAATATGCTTTTCTTGGGCAAAACTGGCAATAGCCTCAATATCCTTAGCATCAATAGCTATACATTCAGCATCAGCAGCAATGCCGCCATTGCCTGGTAGCGCATAAATATGCCCGACTTTACTATTTTCGCGCAGTTTTTTGATAATGGCGTGTTCTCTTCCGCCGCCACCAACTACTAATAAATCCATAACTAATACCTCTTTAGCTATTTTAATGATGGAACAGCCTCAAACCGGTAAAGGCCATCACCATACCAAATTTGTCACAGCATTCAATAACAGCATCATCACGGATAGAACCGCCAGGTTGGGCAATAAAACTCACGCCGCTGGCAGCTGCCCGTTCAATATTATCCGAAAAGGGGAAAAAGGCGTCGCTACCCAAAGAAACCCCCTTCAGCGTAGCCAAATAGGCTTTTTTCTCCTCTCTAGTAAATGGTTCCGGGCGAACTGCAAAATATTTGTGCCAGACATTATCGCCAATAACTTCTTCAGCATCATCAGAAAGATAAAGATCAATAGTATTATTATAATCCTGCCGTTTTAACTCTGCGGCAAAGACCAAATCCATAACCTTGGGATGCTGGCGCAAATGCCACAGGTCAGCTTTGGTACCGGCAAGCCTAGTGCAGTGAATACGGGATTGCTGACCGGCGCCAACGCCGATAGCCTGCCCATCCACGGCATAACATACAGAATTTGACTGCGTATATTTTAAGGTAATCAAAGAAACCAATAAATCACGCTTAGCTGCATCAGGCAGCTGTTTATTATTCGTTACGATATTATCCAATAAATCATAATCAATCTGACAATCATTGCGCCCCTGCTCAAATGTCACGCCAAATACTTGCTTGCGTTCAATAGCAGGAGGTTGATAATTAGGATCTATCTCCACGATATTATAATTGCCATTACGTTTGCTGCTGAGGATTTGTTTAGCTTCTTCCGTGTAACCAGGAGCAATAACGCCATCACTGACTTCCCTTTTAATAATACTAGCAGTAGTTTTATCACAAACATCGCTTAAAGCAATCCAATCGCCAAAGGATGACATACGGTCTGTTCCCCGGGCGCGTGCATATGCGCAGGCCAAAGGAGAGTCATTAAGCCCCTCAATATCATCAACAAAACAGCTCTTTTGCAGCACTTCATCTAAAGGCAAGCCCAAGGCTGCGCCAGCCGGGCTAACATGCTTAAAAGATGCTGCGGCGGGTAGATTCATCGCTGCTTTGAGTTCTTTTACTAGTTGCCAGCTATTTAAGGCATCAAGAAAATTAATATACCCCGGGCGGCCATTGAGGACTGCCAGCGGCAGTTCGCCGTCTTCAGTATAGATGCGTGCTGGCTTCTGATGCGGGTTGCAGCCATATTTCAGTTCAAATTCTTTCATTATTTGCTCCCCCTATTATTGGTTACGATTGATTATTTTTGTCTGCCATTGACCGGTAGCCAAATCAATATATCGCACGGCTAGAGAAACTTTATTATCGGCATTTAAGCTATTCCACAGCATAGCAGCAAAATCATCTATACCGCCGATATTTTGTAAAGAAATGATTTCCGGCTCGCCGCTGAAAGTCGGCAAGGGCTCGCCATCTCCTAAATAAGTATGAAGAAAATGTCCTTGTCCAGGGCAAGCGCAGTATTCAAAGGTATTGCGCTGACAAGCTGCACTATTCTGGCTTTGTTTTTTGAGAATGTTCAATTTATACGTAAAAGCTGTTCCATCCCTGGTTACCAAACCGCTGATTCTTGGGGTATAGTTTGGCGCATCAGGCTCATATTCTCGGCTGCGCAATGCCGCCTCAAATGATTCGCCCTTTTGCATATAATCATAAATGGTGTCCGTCTGATCGCCATTTGTCACAATAGTGCAATCGCCCAACACCCGCAGCGGCGAATAGATAATCAATGTTGGGTCCTCTAATTTGCTCTCATCATAAGCTTTAATCAGCAGACCATCCCCGTCTTCCAAAAATACTCTATTGCGGCTATTTGAGCTGCGCCCCATTAAAAAATAAGCAACAATAGCCTGCTGTCCGTCATCGCTGCAGCCGATAATAATTCCGCGTCCGGCATAGCTATTGTTCTCGAGAATATCTGTGATTCTTTGTTCAAGCATTAGCGTTCTCCTTTTCTTCTGCTATTTTCTGCGCGACTAACTCTGCCGCCGCAGGCAACAATATCCATTCCGCCTCTTCCATGACACGTTTTTGCAAAATTTCCGGCGTATCGCCAGGCAATACGTCAACAGCTTTCTGCATAATAATCTCGCCACCATCAGGAATTTCGTTGACGAAATGGACAGTGGCGCCGGTAACCTTGACTCCATAATCTAACGCTGCCTGATGAACTTTTAGCCCATAATATCCTTTACCGCAAAAAGATGGGATCAAAGCAGGATGGATATTAATAATCCGTTTCGGCCAGCGGCTAGTAAAATCAGCTGATAAAATAGTCATGAAACCAGCTAAAATAATCAAATCAATGTGTTTTTCTTCCAACAACGCGAGAATTTTCTGTTCAAATTCCCGATTATCGGCGCAGTCCTTTTTTTCGACCACTGCCGTGGGCAGATGATGTCTGTGAGCCCGTTCTAACGCATAGGCGTCTGCATGATTAGCAATAACTATTGCAATTTCTCCATGCGGCAGTCGGCCTTCTTCCTGCGCGTTGATCAGCTGCTGCAAATTGGTGCCACCACCAGAGACCAAAACAGCAATTTGAGTTTTTAGCATATAACTACTCCTTCATCTCCAGTGGTAATTTCCCCTAAACACCAGGCATTAATATTGTTATTACGTAAAATCGCAAGCGCACGATCCGCATCTTCAGAAGCGACAGTAACCGTCATGCCTGTACCCATATTAAAGGTATTAAACATATCGTGTTCGGAGATTTTTCCCTCCTTCTGGATCAGATCAAATAAAGGCAGTACACGACAGGCAGCGCGTTCAATCTTAGCGGTCAGCCCATGGGGAATACTGCGCGGGATATTTTCATAAAATCCGCCGCCGGTAATATGCGAAATACCATGAACGGCCACTTGTGAAATAAGCGCCATAATTGGCTTAACATAAATGCAAGTTGGCGCCAGAAGTGCTTCGCCCAAGGTCATAGATAAATCATCATAATACTTGCCCAAAGAAGCCGCTTCAATCGGGAAAATTTTACGCACCAAAGAAAAACCATTAGAGTGTACGCCACTCGACGGTAAAGCGATTATTATATCTCCATCCTGGACTAAATTCGGGTCGATTATTCGGCTTTTGTCGACAATACCTACCGAAAAGCCGGCAAGATCATATTCGTCTGGCGGATAAAAGCCAGGCATCTCTGCCGTTTCTCCGCCGATCAAAGCCGCGCCAGCCTGTACACAACCCTCAGCCACCCCAGAAACGATCTGGGCGATTTTCTCAGGATTATTTTTGCCACAGGCGATATAATCGAGAAAGAAGAGCGGCTGTGCCCCGCCGCAAATAATATCATTGACGCACATCGCCACACAATCAATGCCGATAGTATCATGTTTGTCCATTACAAAAGCCAGTTTCAACTTAGTGCCTACGCCATCGGTACCGCTGACCAATACCGGCTCTTTAATACCATCCAGATTAGGCGCGAACAATCCACCAAAACCGCCGATCGGCGATAGCACGCCGCTGGTGGTAGTGCGGGCAATATGCTCTTTCATCAGTTCCACAGCGCGATAGCCTGCAGTAATATCAACGCCTGCCTGCTTATAACTTTCGCTATAGCTTTTCATCATTTAGCCTCCTGGTTGTTGTTGACTCCGGCGTGATATTATTACTCAATTTTTTTATTGAGCCGCTTCTCTAACTCCAGTTTATCTATGGCCTCGCTAATATCGATCGGGTAATCGCCGGTAAAGCATGCCTTACATAAGCCGTCGTGATAATTGTCTGGTATTTGATCCAAGCAATTAACATCAAAATAACCTAAGGAATCCAGATCCATTTCTTTGGCTGTTTCTTCCACAGTACGATGGTTAGCTACTAAATAATCGCGGTCGCTAATATCCGTGCCAAAGTAGCAAGAGTGAATAAACGGCGGCGCTGTCACGCGCATATGGACTTCTTTAGCTCCAGCTTCGCGGAGCAGCCGGACAATTCTAGCGCCGGTAGTGCCACGGACAATTGAGTCATCAATCATAACCACCCGTTTATCCTTAACAGTAGAGGTTATAACATTTAATTTAATGCGGACTAATTTTTCCCGTTCTTCCTGCCCCGGCTGAATAAAGGTTCTTCCAATATATTTGTTTTTGATAAAGCCGATGCCGTAGGGAATACCGGATTGAGCAGAATAACCAACCGCAGCGTCAATACCAGAATCCGGCACACCAATAACCACATCGGCGTCTACCGGGTGCTGCATAGCCAGCATTGCACCGGCGCGATGGCGCGCCACATGGACAGTAGTACCCTCTACTACTGAATCCGGACGTGAAAAGTAAATGTATTCAAAAACGCAAAATGCTTTGGGCGAATTAGTACAGTGGTCAGTTATTGATCTTAGGCCGTTTTCGTCAATGATAACGATCTCACCCGGTTTCACATCGCGGACGAATTTCGCCCCAACCGCGTCGAGAGCACAGGTCTCGGAGGCCAAAACGTATCCGTTGTCCAGCTTGCCGATCGTCAGCGGGCGAAAACCGAGCGGGTCTCTGATACCAAGCAGCTTCTGCGGCGACATTACTACTAAAGAGTAAGCGCCTCTGAGTCGATCCATCGCTTTGGAAACAGCTTCCTCGATAGAAGAAGACGAGATTCTCTGTTTAGTAAACTCATAGGCTATCACTTCAGTATCGCTGGTGGTGTGGAAAATAGACCCTTTCAATTCCAATTCTTCACGCAGCACTGAGGCATTAGTCAAATTACCGTTATGCGCTAGCGACAACGAGCCTTTAATATGGTTAATAGTTATCGGCTGGGCATTTCGACGGATATTTCCTCCGGTCGTGCCGTAACGGACATGCCCAATAGCGATATTACCATGCCCCAGGCTTTCCAACTGTTCCCGATGAAAGACATCGTTAACTAGGCCGTTATCCTTGTAGCTGTGCATTACGCCTCGGTCATTGACTACAATTCCGCAACTTTCCTGACCGCGATGCTGCAGCGAATATAGGCCATAATAAACTTGCCTGGCGATATCGCAGCTGTTGTTACAGTAAATGCCAAATACACCGCATTCCTCATGAATGCCGCGAGAGAATTCCGTATCCATTGTTACCTCCCCAATAAACGTTTACGTATTTCTTGATAAGCGTCTTCTACCCCGCCCATATCGCGGCGGAAGCGATCTTTATCAAGTTTGGTTCCAGTCTTACTATCCCAAAAACGGCAAGTATCTGGAGATATTTCATCAGCCAGAACAATACTGCCATCGTCAGTTTTACCAAATTCCAGCTTAAAATCAATCAATTCGATACCAACATCCTGCAAATAATCTGTCAATATATCATCAATTGCAAATGCATAGTTAGCTATTACCGCCAATTCTTCTTGGGTAGCAAAGCGCATCGCCATGATATGATACTCGTTTACCATCGGATCATCAAGGGCGTCGTTCTTATAGCAGTATTCCAAGACCGGCCGTTCAAGCTTAGTCCCCTCATCTAGGCCTAGACGCTTGGCCAGCGAACCAGCAGCAATATTGCGCACGATTACTTCCAATGGGATAATTTGCACACGTTTGACTAAAGTTTCACGCTCAGACAATTGCTCCACCAAATGCGTAGGAATACCTTTTGATTCCAGCAATTGCATTAAATGATTGGTTACGCAATTATTAATTACGCCTTTGCCAGCGATAGTTCCCTTTTTGGCACCGTTAAACGCTGTAGCATCATCTTTATACTCCACGATACACAGCTGCGGATCATCGGTAGCAAAGACTTTTTTGGCTTTTCCCTCATCTAGTTGAGCTAATTTTTGCATAATATACCTCTTTGATTTACGTTCCGCTTGCCTTGGACAAATGCTACTTGGACAATTTGCTCTGCAGCGCCTGATCCTTAGCCAACACCTTATTTTTCATCTCTTGGCGGGTGCGAGCCAGCTGCTCAGCCAAATCAGCATCTGATACGGACAAAATCTGTACAGCCAAAATAGCGGCATTAGCGGCAGCATTAATCCCCACGGTGGAAACAGGAATGCCAGGCGGCATTTGTACAGTAGACAGCAAGGCATCCAAACCATCAAAAGTAGAAGATTTAACCGGAATGCCAATTACCGGCAAAGTAGTCTGTGCAGCGATAGCGCCGGCCAAATGAGCCGCCATACCGGCCGCGGCGATAATAACACCAAAATCATTATCGCGAGCCGCGGCAGCAAAAGCTGCCGTAGTCTCTGGCGTCCGATGTGCAGAAAAAACATGCGCCTCATAAGGAATACCATATTGCTCAAAGATGGGGAAAGCTGCCTCAACCACTGGCAAATCGCTATCACTACCCATAATAACCGCTACTTTTTTCATCAGCATATCCTCCTTAGTCAATTAACTAAAAAACGGCATGAACAAAGCGTCTGTTATTCAGACTTTTCTTTATTCTGCCGTTATCACATTATCTAATAATGTTTTTGAGGTTCCACCCCTACAGAAAATTCCCCTCCTGCAATGGACAAAGATACCCCATCCCCTACTACTTGGGACATAAAAGCAATATCGGGCTGAGAGCCCGATCTACATAAGCTAACAAGTGAGCCTCTTATCACTGAATCGACCGATTTATTCGCTTGAACCCGCGCCACAGCCGAAAATCCTTTCCCGTAAAATTGTGTAATAAATAAGCTCTATCAGCAAAAAATATCACCATTTAATTATATCCATTCATCTTGTCAAAGTCAAGGCATTTTACAGCATATTTAGTGTTTTTTTGCGTTATCAGAACTAAGACTATGCTAGCGGTCGATAGTTATTTCGCTTCACCCTCAGGGTTCAGTTTAACTTCCTTGATAATGCGATACATTGTCGAGGCTTCACTAGCCTTTATTGCTTCCGCTACCGCTACAACTTCAGCCTCCAGCGATTTATTACCGAAGCTGATCTGCAAAACATCTCCAGGCACGATATCGCTGCCGGCTTTAGCCGGACGGCCATTCAGCATCACCCTGCCAGCATCGCAAACTTCCTTAGCAACAGTTCTTCTTTTAATTAATCGCGAAACTTTTAAATATTTATCTAAACGCATTACAGCTCGCTCTCCCCTTCAGCAAGTTTAGCCTCATTCCATATCGCATCCATATCAGCCAAGCTAACATTCTCCCATTGTAAGCCTCGTTTATCTAAGGTATCTTCAATATAGCTAAAACGCCGGATAAACTTGCGCACAGATGACCGCAGGGCATCCTCGGCATCAATATCCATAAACCGCGCCATATTTACCAAAGAAAACAAAACATCGCCCAGCTCCTCGCGGCGGCTGGCGCTAGTCTGCGCTTGCGCCAATTCATCAAGCTCCTCAGCAAGTTTGGCCTCAGCGCCATCAATATTAGCCCAATCAAAGCCCACGCGGTGCGCTTTGTCCTGTGCCTTTTGCGCCAACATCAGCGCAGGGAGGTTTTCGTTGATTTTCATTACCCGCCGTTTTTCATGCCCTTGATCGCCTTTTTCTTCGGCTTTAATTTTTTCCCACATGGAGAGTACCTGCTCCGCATCTTCGGCATGGGCTTCGCCAAAAATATGTGGGTGGCGGCGGATCATTTTCTGGCTGACATTATCCACCACGTCGTCGATAGTAAATTTATTCTCTTCAGTTGCGATCTGCGAATGCAGCACTACCTGGAGCAAAACATCGCCCAGCTCCTCACAAAGAGCCGCATCATCCTCACGATCAATAGCATCAATCACTTCATAGCATTCTTCCAGCAAATAACGTTTCAGCGTAAAGTGATCCTGTTTTCTATCCCAGGGGCAGCCATCTTTACCCCTCAAACGGGCGATAATATCAATCAAATCCTGCCATTTTTGTAGGTCTGCCATAAACTCTACCTTCTTCTTCCAAATTAGCTCAATCGGCTTGTCTCTAATTTATCATTATTCAGCAGCCGCGTCAACACGGCTGCGCCAAACCTCAAGCCTGTCGCCAATCAGGCAATATAACCAGCTGACCTACTGAATAAAAAATGACCCGGCTATTTATTTTAGCGGGTCATCGCATCGGTTATTCCATTTGATGAGCCAGCACCATGCTGGCACTTTGGGCAACTTTGCGGTCAATCTCGCCAATATCGTCTTCCTTACTGCAAACAGCGATCGCACCAACAGGATCACCCTGAGCGATAATTGGCACTACCAGCTGGCTATGGAAAAATAGCGAGCTATTGTTATGATCTTCGTCGATAATATTGCCGTCGCCGAATTTTTCTTTGGCATAGTCTAACAATAAACTGCGGCGCTCCTCCATAGCTCGCTCCACAAAGCGACCAATCTTCTTACCAAGAAAATCTTTTTCCGCTGCGCCGGCCATTGCCACCACGCTATCCCGGTCAAAAATTAATACCGTTTTATTAAGTGTTTCACTAATTGCCGCTGCATATTCTCTGGCAATACCACCCAACTCTCCCAAGGGAGAATATTTTTTTAAGATAATCGCACCTTCACGATCAACAAATATTTCCAGGGGCTCTCCTTCACGAATTCGCAGGTTGCGGCGTATTTCTTTTGGTATCACTACCCGGCCCAAATCATCTATTCTGCGCACGATCCCAGTGGCTTTCATTTAGTTACCTCCATCGGCAAAGTATTTCAATACTATTGTTTGCCTAAAAGCAAGGATTATACAAAAATTGTCAAGCAAAAAACCAGAAAAAATAAAACAGCTGCATTTACAATAGCGCACAGTTCCGCCTTGATAAATATCACCGGAAACCAGGCGCAAAACTTGCAATAATAAAACTTACAATATATAATTAATTAGCTATATATGGTTATTATTTTACTAAAGAAGGTGACAAAATGAGCAATAATGATTCTCCTATTAGCAGCGGCGATGTCGAATATGTAGCCAAGTTGGCTCACCTGCATTTAGACGAAACGGAAAAAAAAGATATGGAGGACAAATTAGGCTCTATCCTTGGTTATATGCAGCAATTGCAAAAAATTGATACCACAGGTGTAGAAGCCACTACCCATGTTTTACCACTGGCCAATGTTTTTCGTGAAGATGTTGTTGGCTCAACTCTCGAGACGGAAAAGGCTCTTCACCAGGCTCCAGAGCGCGATGGCAATTATTATAAAGTACCTAAGATTTTATAAAGCTTCTACTCAAAACTATTAAAGAAAATAATTACGAGGTTACAATATGACGATTACTGATATGTCATTAAAAGATATGGCTGCCGCCCTGGCGGAAAAACAGTTTTCTTCCCGGGAGGCAACACAAGAACACCTTGATCGGATAGAAAAAATCAACCCTCAGCTTGGTGCGTATATCAACGTTACTTCTCAGCAGGCATTAGCGGCTGCTGATGCCTCTGATCAACGCCGTGCCAATAAAGAAAGCAAGGGCCTCTTGGATGGCATTCCAATGGCTCTGAAAGATATTATTTCCACCAACGGGATACCCACTACATGCGCCTCGCGGATGTTAGAGAATTACACGCCGCCATATAACGCTACCTGTTGGCAGCACCTAGAAGACGCCGGCGCTGTTTTGCTAGGAAAATTAAATATGGACGAGTTCGCCATGGGCAGCTCCACCGAGACCAGCTATTTTGGCCTATGTCGCAATCCTTTTGATCCGGATCATGTGCCGGGCGGCAGTTCTGGCGGCTCTGCCGTAGCAGTTGCCGCTGATCTTGCGGCCTATACACTGGGTACAGATACAGGCGGCAGTATTCGCCAGCCAGCTCATTTCTGCGGCGTTGTCGGCATCAAGCCTACCTATGGGCGCGTATCACGCTTTGGCGTCATTCCTTATGCTTCCTCACTTGATCAAGTAGGTGTCCTTGCTAAAACTTGCGCTGATGCAGGCATTGTTTTGAGTTCTATTTCCGGCAAAGATAATATGGATTCAACAAGCGCGTCAGAACCCATTCCCGACTATGCAGCCGCCTGCACCAAAGGTGTTCAAGGCCTCCGCATTGGTGTGGCCAAAGAATTTTGTTCTGCCGGCATCGATAAGACTATTATTGCGGAATTAAAAAGGGCCATCACCATGCTGGAAGAGGCAGGGGCGCAAGTAGAAGAAATTTCTTTGCCGCATACCGAATATGCGCTTCCAGCCTATTATGTTTTAGCCTCTGCCGAAGCTAGCTCTAACTTAGCCAGATATGACGGCGTGCGCTACGGACTGCGCATCCCGGCGGATAACCTCCACGATATGATGATAGCTACTCGCTCCGCCGGTTTCGGGCCAGAGGTCAAGCGTCGTATCATGTTAGGAACTTATGCGCTATCTTCTGGATATTATGACGCCTATTATAATAAAACACTGCAGGTACGTACTTTAATCAAGCAGGACTATGACCAAATTTTTGCCGCCGGTTTTGATTGCATCCTCACCCCGCCTGCACCTTCTGCAGCATTCCGTATCGGCGAAAATACCGATGATCCGCTGACGATGTACATGCAAGACGTCTGTACTGTCCCAGTCAACCTAGCTGGTCTGCCGGCGATAGTAGTACCGATGGGCTTAAACCCTGAAGGATTGCCAATCGGCGTCCAGCTCATTGGCGCCCCCTTTGGCGAAGAAAAACTTTTTGCTGCCGGAGCTGCTATCGAGGGTCCGAGGATTATCCCGCCGCTGGATATATAGAGGATGCAAGATCAGGTATATCAGAAAACTTAAGCCAAATTATTTTAGGCTAATTAAATGGAGAAAATATTATGAGTCAGTATTTAACAACAATCGGTTTGGAATTTCATGCTGAATTAAAAACTAAAACTAAAATCTTCTGCTCTTGCCCTACTGACTTTGCCGGGGACGCCAATACGCATATCTGCCCCGTCTGTCTTGGGCTGCCAGGAGTATTGCCGGTACTCAACCGTCATGCAGTAGAGCTAGCGGCTAAAGCAGGTATGGCTTTGAACTGTGAGGTCAGCAAATTCAGTAAATTCGACCGTAAAAATTATTTTTATCCCGATTTGCCCAAAGGATATCAGGTTACCCAGTATCCGCTGCCTATCTGCCGCAACGGCTGGTTAATGGTCAAGGACGAAGATGGCAACGATAAAAAAATCCGCATCAACCGCATTCATATGGAAGAAGATGCCGGTAAATTAGTACACTCTGGCAGCAATATCTCAGATAGTTCTTACTCTTTGCCGGACTACAATCGAGCTGCCGTTCCGCTCATTGAAATCGTTACGGAACCAGATATGAGCAGTGCGGAAGAGGCCAAAAACTTTGGTGAAACACTAAGGCTGATGCTGGCTTACGCAGATATTTCCGATGTCAAAATGGAGCAAGGTTCGTTGCGTTGCGATGTCAATATCTCTATTCGCCCAGCGGAACAAGAAGAATTGGGCGTTAAGGTAGAGATCAAAAACTTAAACAGTTTCCGTGCAGTTTATAGGGCTATCGTCTATGAAGAAATGCGCCAAAAAAGCCTTATCGAAAACGATATCCCCATCGTGCAGGAAACACGCTTATGGGATGATGTAGCCGGCGAAACCAGACCGATGCGCAGCAAAGAAGATGCTCACGATTACCGTTACTTTCCAGAGCCTGATCTGCCACCGATCATTATTGACGATCAGTGGATGGCCGAAATCGCGGCCTCAATGCCGGAGATGCCTGACGCCAAACTTAAACGTCTCACAGAAGAATTGGGATTATCTGATTATGATGCCAGCCAATTAATCGCCAATCCGCCTCTGGCACATTTTTTCGATGATCTATATGCTCAATATCCAGAGGCCAAGATTGCCGCCAACTGGATCTTAGGCGATATCGCTAAGTTGATGAATTCTACGGAAAAAGAATATGCCAGAGTCCCCTTGTCAGCAACAGAATTGGCCTTTTTGCTTCAAGAGATCAAAAAAGGCGCTATTAATAACAATAGCGCCAAAACAGTTCTGGAGGAAATGTTTGATAGCGATAAAAAAGCAGCAGATATTATCGCCGCCCATGGTTTTGCTCAAATCTCCGATACTTCGGTGCTGGATAGCGCTGTAGCGAAAATCATTGAGGCCAATCCTAAACCCGTAGCAGATTACAAGTCCGGTAAGCAGGCAGCCATTGGCTTCTTGGTAGGGCAAGTAATGAAAGAGACCAAAGGGCAGGCTAACCCCGGCATGGTCAAGCAGCTTTTAGAAAAAGCTCTGAGCTAATGCGGCTCTAAAACATAACTTTAGCATTAAGCTACAAAAAGCAGCGGAATATTACCGCTGCTTTTTAATTTAAAACAGAACGGCCGTCAGCCGGTATTGCAGTAATAAATTTTCTCCTCTCACCGTTTGGCTCTGGTGTCATATTATGATAAAAAACAGGCGGAGGAGCATATGATCGATTGGTTTATTGGCCTTAGCCATCCTATCCAAGCCATGATAGCCACGCTATTTACCTGGAGCATCACGGCTACGGGTGCAGGATTAGTCTTTTGCTTCAAAAAAATGAACAAAAATGTCCTTGACGCTATGCTTGGCTTTGCCGCCGGGGTGATGATAGCCGCATCATTTTGGTCATTGCTAAGCCCATCCATTGAAATGGCCGGCAATCTAGGAATGAATGCCTGGCTGGTAGCTTTCATTGGCTTATTTGGCGGCGGCTTGCTTTTGTTTTCCGGCGATAGGATTTTTTCCAAACTAGAAAAGAAGGCGGCAGACAGAGCGCATGCAGACAATAGGCCTAGAGGCAATCTGAAAAGATGCTGGATGTTAATATTCTCTATCACACTGCATAACATACCGGAAGGTCTTGCAATAGGCGTGGCTTTTGGCTCTATTGCCTACGGCATTGATGGCGCTACACTGACTTCGGCCTGCATGTTGGCGCTGGGAATAGGACTGCAAAACTTTCCGGAAGGGATGGCGGTCAGTGTACCGTTGCGCCGAGAAGGTTTTTCCCGCAAAAACTCTTTTCTATATGGACAATTAAGCGGTATAGTTGAACCGATCGCCGGAATAATCGGAGCGCTAATCGCCATGCAGGCCAGGATACTGCTGCCTTTTTTATTAGCTTTTGCCGCAGGCGCCATGATTTATGTGGTTGTTGAAGAACTTATACCGGAGAGTCAAACCAATGAGAAAAAAGACATTATGGCCCTTTTCACTCTAGTTGGTTTTTCTATTATGATGATTTTAGATGTAGCTTTGGGCTAAAATATAACGCAGCGGCGCGATGAGCGCCGCTGCGTTATATTTAACTACTAGCTAAGAAAGCGCATCAGCATCGTAGCCACCTCAGCGCGAGTAGCAAAGCCCTGCGGATCCAATGCCCCGCTAGGACGTCCGGTAATAATACCTTCCGCCACTGCCCAGCTCATAGCATCCAGCGCCCAAGTATGAGTAGACATAGCGTCAGGATAGGAGCTCAAATTAGCACCCGCGCTGGTATCTTGACCAGAAAAAGCAGCATAGCGGTAAAGGAAGCAGGCTATTTCTTCCCTGCTCACATCTTTCTGTGGCCCAAAGCTGCCATCGCCATAACCGCCGACTATTGAATTAGCATTAGCCCAAGACACCGCATCACTGTACCATAAACCAGTTGCAACATCATTAAACGGGGCGGCAGCGTTAACTGCCGGGAGTCCGGCCAAACGGTGTAAAACTGTGACAATCATTGCCCTATTCATATGCCCGTCAGGAGTAAAAGTGCTGCCGTCTCCGGTGCCGCTAAATAAATTTTTGTCTACCGCAAATTCTACTGCCTGAAAATACCAAGAAGTCGGCAAAACGTCATCAAAGGTATAATTACGCTTGACTGTAACAGGGATGCTGACCGAAGTATTTCCTGCGCTCACAATAATCTCTCCCGAGCCATGTACTACAGCCGCAGTGAAAATACCATCATCATCAATGCTGCCAATATTACCGCTTACCCGCCAAGTAAAGCAGCTCTCATCTGCAATCAGTTCTAAGTGATTATATTGTGCTACAGCATCCAAATCGATGCTTTGCCCAGTCTCTATCTCAATGCTAGATAAAGATGAACCGGTTGCGCTGTTCTTAATAATGATATCATCCGGATCAGCAATGACCCTTACCGCAACTTCTGCCGACCGAACACCTGCAGCAGAAACAGTTACATAGCCGCTAGTATTATGTGAACTATATGCTGTAAAGAGGCCATTATTATTGATAGTGCCCAGCGATGCATCTACTTCGTAATTCAAATCATCCGGAACAGCTGCTGCCAAACCAGCTTCGTCCATTGCCAGTGCTTGGAACTGGCTCTGCGTGCCGGAAAGAATATTCAAATTCAGCGGATAAAGCGTCAATTGCACCGGATCGCCGCTGCCCTGGGCAGTGCTAACCAACATAATATAATTAGTTACAGAACGCTGACTGCCATCAGATGGCCGATTGATCTGAGAAATTACGCTGTCCCCGCCATACACTGCATTTAATGTAGTTGATCCTCCGCCATCCATTAGCGTCGCCTCGGTGCAGCCCAATTCAATCAAACGATTGGCCACTTGGTACATGTTTGCGCCTACGCTGTGCCCGCTGCGGCGGCCGTCGACAGTGTAAAAGATCACCTCGCCATTGGGCTTCAGGCCAACAGCAGTACGAGGAGAAGAGCTTTCTTCCAACCCAGTTTCCACTACACCATCTGTAACTAATTTATACAAAGAGCCGATAGCATACTCAACATCCTCCCATGCGTCATCACAGCTGATTTCGATGGTTAAGGTATCTCCTTCGGCCAGGGCGTCCATACCTGATTGGCTCCATGCCGGCGCATTATCGGCTAAGCTCAATATCAGCTGATCTTCTTCTAGGGGAATCGGTTCACTAGTATGGATAATTTCTTCAACCTCTAAAGTCAGCGTACAATTGGTGGTCAGCTCTCCTCCATCTACTATAGTCAGCACAGCATTGCGCCCAGGAGTTTTGCTGATAGTCGTATAGGAATAATCCTCTGTCAGCAAAACAAAATACTGAGAGCCACGTGTTTTATTGACCGCGCCGAGGGTATACTCATTTCCGTCAATAAAGATGCGCATCTCCATCTGTGGTTTTCCTATAATAGCACTGCCGTCCTCATAGAAACCGACCGCATAATGCCCGCCATCTGATGAACGCAGAACACCGTCGGTGACAACAATGCCCAAAGGCTGATAATCAGCAGTATTATAATAATCGCCGTTAATACCTCCGAGCACTGTATATCCTTGCCGCTCCAATAAAGCCGCCATACTGGGGAAATCGCCATAATTTAGCACCTTGGAGCCATATACTACTACGGGAAAAACATCTCTTTGGCTATCATAAACTAAGTAATTCTCGGTGCGGTAATCACTACCCGTCCAAAAAATATTGCGGGACAATTGTACACCGCCGGCAGATACTGCATCATAGCCGTCAATTTGTTCTCCCATCACAGAGGCCTGTGCTGGCAAGGCAGGCAGCAAAACCATCAGCAATACTAATAACAATAATATAAGCGGCATTTTAAGCCGTTGACATCTACTCATCTCATCCTCCTCTATTTAGTAGCAAACAAGCTAAATTTTGCTTTTATCATACCATATTTGACAATAGAATACCAGTCGACAACGTCGGCCAAAAATGCTGGACTACCCTATTTTTCGGTCAAGACAATGAAACAGCCTAACTCAATATGTCCACATCAAAAGCAAAAGCAGGTTTATAAAAGACCTGCTTAGCTTAATATTTTGCATTTATTGATTTTTTATGTCATTGGTTATAATTAGCTGCTGCATCTGCAATGAATAACTACGATCAAAAAATAAATTATATTTTTTTCTCTGCCAGCAAATATACTCATTGGCCATTGATATCACCTCAGCAATAGTTTGCACTAAAAAATAGCCTATATCCATTCAGCTAAAAAATTATTTGGTATAGCAGGCTAAGCGCCGGTACAAGGCTATAGCAGCCAACATTTTTAATATATCCGGGACAATAAACGGCACAACACAGCTAAGTAAAGCTGCTCCAACGCTCACAGCGGCAGTGGTTTCGGTATATATTATTAGAAACCATATCGTACCAAAGCTATAGCAAACTATCGTACCGGCTAACATAGCCAGAAACAAAACTACATTACCCCGTCCCCAGCGGGTAACAATAGCGCCCATTACCATCGCCAAAAAAATAAAGCCAATAATATAACCGCCAGTTGGTCCTGCTAAAACACCCACGCCTGCACGAAAACCGCTGAAAACCGGCACCCCAATCAAGCCGAGCAAAATATAGACTACAATCGCCGCCAGGCCTCTTCTCCAACCAAGCAAAGCTATAGCTAAATAGATAGCTAAGGTCTGCAGAGTAAACGGCACCACCGTTGGGATAGATATCCAAGAGCATATAACAATCAACACGGCGAATAATGCAACATATACTAAATTTAATGTTTTGTTGGGAACGGACATATCATTTCTCCTTACAGAGAAGGATAACATACGTAGGCAGTATTGTCAACCAAAATTAAATAATATAGGTGACAATACTGCCTACATCCCCCCAAATAGCAAAATTTGCTGTTATCAAAGAAAATGGGATACAAAAAATCGTCGTAAGCAATACAGCTTACGACGATTGGTCGGAGCGACACGACTTGAACGTGCGGCCTCTACCACCCCAAGGTAGCGCTCTAGCCAAACTGAGCTACGCCCCGAAGATGCTCCGCGATGAACACGGAGCATTACTAATTATATTAGTCTCTGGAGTGTTTGTCAAGGAAATTATCTATCTAAGCCAAACGCGCTATGAAGGGCAACCGCAGCTTCTTTGACTTTATCTTCATCAACGATGCAAGAAATCTTAATCTCTGATGTAGAAATCATGCCGATATTGGCATCAATATCAGCCAAAGTCTTGAACATTGTAGCAGCAACACCTGGATGCGAAATCATACCAGCACCAACAACTGAAATTTTCGCATATTTATCTATGAGAGCATAATTATCGGCTGGCAACTGGGCTACTATATCCTTTAAAATTTTATCAACTTTATTTAACTCATCACGGCCGCAGGTAAAAGAGATATCCTGTTTAGCATCGCGGCTGCCGCTTTGGATAATCATGTCCACATTCACTTTCTCGGCCGCTAATTGGCCAAAAATAGCACTAGCAACACCAGGTTTATCGGGAACGCCGAAAATAGTCGCTTTCAACACATTCATATCATGAGCGACACCGCATACCATCAAATCTTTTTCCAAATCATTGTTCATTATTGCTTCCTCCTTGACGATAGTGCCTTCATTATGATTAAAGCTAGAGCGAACATGTAATTTCAATCCATACATTTTAGCCAGTTCAACAGAGCGCGGCTGCAAAACTAAAGCGCCCATAGCTGCCATTTCCAACATTTCATCATAAGATATTTCCGGCATTTTCCAGGCTTTTACCACCACACGCGGATCAGCGGTATATACTCCGTCAACATCAGTATAGATCTCGCAGACATCGGCATTGAGAGCGATAGCCAAAGCTACAGCAGAAGTATCGGAGCCTCCGCGACCCAGCGTATTGATTTCACCGCGCTCATCTATCCCCTGGAAGCCAGCGACAATAACAATATTGCCGTTATCGAGCTCTTCTTTCACCCTGGTGCTATCAATGCTGACAATTTTAGATTTAGAATAAGTCCCGTCTGTGTGATAACCTGCCTGAGCACCAGTAAGAGACACCGCGTTATAACCCATTTCCTTCAAGGTCATTGCCAGCATCGCGATCGATACTTGCTCGCCGGTCGACAGCAGCATATCCATTTCACGGGCGCTGGGATTATTGGTTACTTGCTTGGCCAGAGCAATTAAATCATCGGTTGTATCACCCATTGCTGAGACAACTACCGCTACCTGGTTTCCTTGATCATAGGTTTCAGCAATACGTCCAGCCACTCTTTTCATCCGTTCTGCATCTGCGACAGAACTTCCGCCAAACTTTTTGACAACGATCATCTCATGAACCTCCAGATATTTATATCATATCTTGTTTAAGTTTATCCTACTACTTGAGTGCCATCATTATCAACACCAACAATAATAATTTTGGCTTCCACTCCATGATCAGCAAAAGCCTCACTCATCGCCGCAGCAATATTGTCCGTCAACAGCGCATCATCCTCAGTAAAGCTGATCATCGTTGGGCCAGAACCAGAAATAACGCAGCCTATGGCTCCGGCCGCGATAGCCGCTTCAACCACATCTTCCGCCCCTCTAATCAGGGTAAAACGGTAAGGCTGGTGCAGGCGGTCAGTCAGCATCGTACCAAAACCGCTCACATCTCCTTGCGCTAAAGCTAAAGCCAAATAAGCAGCATGGCTTAAATTATAAACAGCATCTTCCAGTAAAACTTGCTTCGGCATAATGGCACGGGCTTTTTTAGTGGAAAGCAAGAAATTCGGCACCGCCAATACTGCCCGTAAAGAAGCGGGGACTTCCACTTTACGAGTATACTGCATTCCCGCTTCATTGGCACAAACCGTAAAGCCGCCAAACAATGCCGGCGTAACATTATCCGGATGCCCTTCAATGCTGATAGCCAGCTCCAGCATTTGCTGTTCCGACAGAATCCGTCCCATTAACTCATTGGCGGCGTAAATGCCGCCGACGATAGCGGAAGAACTGCTACCCATACCGCGCGATAAGGGAATATTGTTCTCACAAGTAAAAGCTAGGGGCGGAGCTGCTTGACCGGCAAGTTCAAAAGCGGCTAAGGCTGAGCGCACCACTAAATTAGAAGCAGTATCCTGCAAAAATTTCTGTCCTTCACCAATGATTTTGACCGACAAGGACGGAGCCTCTGTTACGCTCACATAGTTATAATATCCCAAAGCCATGCCAAAGGTGTCATAGCCGCAACCTAAATTTGCCGTAGTAGCCGGAATTTTCACCCGTACCATTAGTTTTCATCTTCCTCCACCCGGATATAATCGCTAACCTCGCAAGTGCAATCCAAATCACTTATTGCCTTCAATGCCGCCATCATATCCGCATGGCGAACTTTATGCGTGATCAAGACAATCTCCGCCTTATCTTCGCCGATCTTTCTTTTTTGGATCACCGCATCGGCACTGATATTGTTTGCGGTCAAAGCAGAAGCCAGAGCCGCCAGGACGCCTACAGTATCATAAACACAAATGCGGACATAATACTTGCTTTCAACTTCGTCGATCGGCAAGACCGGCAGATTCAAATAGCAGGTGCAGCCCCAACGCGCCTTACAATTATGGACAATATTGCGCGCTGCCTGGATAATATCGCCAACTATGGCCGAGCCGGTCGGCAATGCTCCGGCGCCGCGGCCATAGAACATAGTTTTTTCCACTGCATTGCCTTCCACATATACCGCATTATAAGAATCACGCACTGTAGCAAGAGGATGGTTTTTCGGAATCATCACCGGATGAACGCGGGCGTCAATATAGCCTCCATCCTGATCACCGCAATGACGGGCAATACCAAGCATTTTAATTGCATAACCAAACTCATCGGCATAGCGCATATCCCATTTACTGATATGGGTGATGCCCTCACAGGCAACCATATCGAATGTTACCCTGCTGTTAAAGGCCATGGAGGAAAGGATCGCTACTTTTCTTGCAGCGTCATAGCCCTCGATATCAGATGTGGGGTCTGCCTCGGCATAGCCTAAGCGCTGGGCTTCTGCTAAAGCATCGGCAAAATCCTCACCTGTTTCGCTCATTTTGGTGAGAATAAAGTTCGTGGTACCGTTAACAATGCCCATAATGCTTTTGAAGCGATTACCGGCTAAACCTTCCTTGACCGCCTGTACGACCGGAATGCCGCCAGCTACCGCTGCCTCGAAAAAGAGATCGGTCTGCTTTTCTTCCGCTATTGCCAGCAGCTCGCCGCCATGCAAAGCCAACAGATCTTTATTGGCAGTCACAACGCTTTTGCCGGCCTTAAGTGCTGCGGAGATCACTTCACGCGCGAGATTGGTTCCTCCGATCGTCTCAACGATAATATCAATATCCGGATTATCGATCAAATCATGCCAGTTATCCGTTAAAACAGTATCAGTCAAGCCGATATTGTCCAGAAAAGCTCGTGTTTTTTCGGTAGCAATATCAGCGACTGCGGCCAAGCGGATTGCTGTGGCTCGGGCGGCGATAACATCGGCATTTTGCGCCAATACAGTAGCGGTACCGCCACCAACTGTACCTAAGCCAACAATACCGACTTTGATCTCAGATTTACCAACTACCATCATCAATCCACTCCTTTTTTAAAAGCATAAAAATACCCATAGTTATTATAGTATAACAGGAATTTTGCCTAATAGCAATATTTTGCTATAAATATTATATAATGTATCAAAATTTAACGGAAACTATATTATATGATATTTTAGACAGGCAAAATATAAAAAAACAACAATAAATAAAACTTGCCGCTAACATTTTAGTGTAAAGACTTACCATTACACATATACCGCTAATGGCGCAGGTACTAAACCTGCGCCATTAATAGCTAATTTAGAGAATTATTCATTCTATTTTACCTTATTTTGATTGATATTGATAATGTTTATTCAGCATGGCTTTGTCTTACTGGGCAACATTCTCACAGAAGCGCATCAGCACTGCTGCCGCCTGGCAGCGCGGAGTATCCGCCTGTGGCATCAATAGCTGCCCATTCCCCTCCAGTACACCTGCGCCGCAAGCCCACTGCATAGCCGGAATAGCATACTCGCTGATCATCGCCGCATCTGCATAGGACAAAATGTTCGTCTCCTCGCCTATGCTGACATCATAACCCTTGTGCTGGGCATAACGATAGAAGATCGCCGCCATCTCCTCGCGGCTCACCGCATCTCCCGGCCGGAAGCTGCCATCACCATAGCCGCCAACTATCTCCTCGCTGGCCGCCCAGCGGATCGCCTCGGTATACCACTGCCCCTCTGCTACATCATTAAAGTTCAGCAGATAATTGACTACCGGGCTATCTTCCATCCGCCAGAGGATCGTTGCCAGCATACCCCTGGTGAAAGTTTCATCCGGGCTGAAGGCTGTCGCACTGGTGCCTTGCATCAGGCCATTGGCTACCACATAATCCACTGCTGAATGATACCAGGCATCTATTGCGATATCGCTCAGATGTGCCGATGGGCAATCTGCTCCCCCATCACAAACTGCGAGTTTGAAAGTGATCTCTATCGTCACCCGCCCCCACGGCTGCTCAAAGCTATAGCTGCCGTCGCCGTTATCGGTAATCGCCACCTCGTCACCATTGCGGTCGGTGACGGTGATTTCATCCACCTCATAGCCCTGATCGGGATTGGGCGTGATGGTCACCTCTTCGCCGCGCTCCGGATTACGCGGGCTGACGCTGACGCTGCCGTTATCCGTGTCGGTAATGATAGGCGGATAAGTCTGTGAGCCACGATTAATTTCCCAGATAGCCGCAAAAACCATATCCGCATCCAATGTCAAGCCTTCGGTATATCCTTGCCAACCGGAGAAGGTATAGCCTGTCCGCGCGGGATTTTCCGCAGGCGCTACGATGACCGTTCCGCTATTGCCATATACGGCGGCATATTCTGTTTGATCATCCATAAAACTGGCCTTATAAATTTTTGCCGCACTGCCGCTGGTGAGTACGGGAGCATTGTCTGTGCCAATCGTCTGACCCCAGACTTGCTCAACGCGACCGTTCTGCAGCAGGTAGGCCACTTGCCCGGATTCAAACTGTTCTTGGGTCATACCGGCTGCACCGTTTATTGCTTCTGTTTCGCTACCGGATAGATAATAGCTGTTTTCTGTGGGGGTGACCTTCCAATATCCATCGTCCTCCAAATACTCAGCCGATGGCGTGATCGAACCGGCATTCGCATTGCCGGAAACAGCTCCGGTGTTGTAGCAGTTGCTCACAATTGTCCCTTGTCCGGCAATGCCGCCAATGTAGGATGGCTCTTTAAATTCATTTTGACCTATTCCGGTCACATCGCCGGTGTTATAGCAATCAGATATTGATGCAAAACCTTGCCCGGCAATGCCGCCGATATCGCTTTCTCCGTTAACGCCTTTGACATCACCTGTATTATAGCAGCGGGAAATCTCAGCATCTTTTCCATCATTGCCCCCGGCGATGCCGCCAATATACAGACTGCCCGATATCTCACCGGAATTGCCGCAATTTCTAATAACGCCATTATTGTTTCCGACAATTCCGCCCGAATAATGACCATAATCCTGCGGCACACCGTTACTGCCGCTGATATCCCCGGTATTATAGCTGTTTTGGATTATCCCGTTATTAACACCAGCCACGCCGCCGACATTTATTCGATTGAGGTATGGAGTCGTTATCGAAATATCGCTTTCATTGCGGCAATTGTCGATTGTTCCGGCATTAGAGCCTACAATACCTCCCATAAATTTGGTACTATTTGTCTCTTTAAAATATGCGTTAGAAACCGTGAGATCTTTGACGGTTCCAGTCTCACCTATATAGCCGAACAAGCCAGCGGATTTCACCGTGGACGTTATATACAGCCCGCTGATGGTTTTGCCATTACCGTCAAAGGTGCCGGCGAAAGAAGAATTTTCCGCGCCGATGGGCGTCCATGATACTTCCTCTCCGTCAATATCAGCGCCGTACTTCTCTGACATATCAATATCTGCAGCAAGTTTCACATACAGCCCTTCATAGGAGTTTCCGTTATTGACGCTGTCGCGGAAAAGCTCCAGGGTTTCCAGGTCGGAGATGATCAGGGGGTCATCTTGCGTACCGCTGCCATTCACCTCGGGAATTGATTGGAGAACAGGCCGTCCCAAGAGGATATTCATCTGCCATACCGTTTCAAAATCCCAGTTGGAGGACGTGAAAGTTGACTGTTGCGCAAGCTGCTGCGCCGTTATTTCCGTCGAGTTGCCGCTGTCCGCTTGAGCCGTCCCTTCTAAATAAAAGCAAGACTCCACTGTACCGCTATTTTTCCACACAATACCGCAGGTGGTTGCTTGCTCACCATTGGCCAGCGATCCTATATTGTAACAGCTGGAGATGCTTCCTTCATCCAGATAGCCAGCGATCCCGCCTAATCTGCCTGTGTCCGCTTCACGTCCGGATAGAGCGCCGATGTTATAGCAGTCTTGCATCTGCCCGTTTTCTATTCCCCCGGCAATGCCTCCGACCTCAGATCCTCCGGTAACAGCGCCGGTGTTATAGCAGCGGGCGATCAGGCTGCTGGCGGAAGACACATCTATTTGACCAGCAATCCCGCCGGCCCAGCCATTCACGGTGGAAACATCGCCATTGTTCACGCAGTCGAGGAGTTCAAACGGAGCCACGCCGCCTGCCTCCTGAAAATAACCGACGATCCCCCCGGCTTTCATATTTGCAGATATATCTCCATTGTTTGTGCAATTCAAAATTCGTTGCCCTGTTGCTCCGGCAATGCCGCCAGTCAGCATACCACCGGAAATCGTGCCGTTATTGACACAGTTTTTGATATAGATTGTGCCGCCCAGGTTCAAGCCGGACGTCTGTGCGCCGCCGACAAATGCGCCGTTCATCTGCACCGTACCTCCTGCAATCGTCAGCACGGAGGTTTCGTCTACAGTACAATCGGTAATGATTGCTTCAGACAAAAAACCGACTAAAAAGGAATTGGCCATAAATCCGCCGGTAATATCTGCGCCCTCTATTGTAATGTCTTGAATCACTACCTGTTCTCCGCCTCGCTCCATATCAGTAAAGACCGAGCCAAAAAGGCCAGTAGTGCCGGACATAACATTCATATACAGATTTTGCACCTTATGTCCCGCGCCGTCAAAGATCCCCTGAAAAGGCGTTACGGTAGCATAGTCTCCCTCTATTTCAAATGTTCCGATGGGATTCCAGCTATTTGTCTCGTTGACCGTATCCTTGGCATAACCGATAACGCCGGCGGTGGTCAGATCAATATCGTTTGCCAACCGGACCGTCCAACCGAGAAACGATGTCTCCATCGAGTTTACATAATTGGCTATTTTCGCCAGCCCAAGTGCAGTATAAACAGTACAAACGCCGTCATCATAGGATAAGATATAGTCTACGCCCTCGACAGCGGCATTACCCGCCTCCTCCCAGGTGGCATATTCGCCTTCTCCGTTAGACAAAAGCCCGGGAGTATTTTTTGTATCAATACTATTTACCTCATTCGCTGCGGACATCTTCGCCAAAGCTTCGGAAAAGTCCGTCCCCTCAAGGGGATAAGCAAGCTCCATAGTGTACATTCTGCCACTCGGCAATGCTGTTTCTTCGGCCAAAGCCGTAGCAGGCAGCAGACCGGCAGATAATACCAGGGCCAAAATAATGGCGGTAATTGTTTTTGCTTTCAAAATAATTCCCCTTTCTTTTGTCATTCTCTTAGCAGCATTTTAATAAAATATGCAAAAAGGCGCATCCCGCCCGCTAAAACCGGGCGAAATACGCCTTTGCAATATAAAACTCTTGCCAAAACATATGGGCGCAGCTATGCTTGCTTGCTTGCTTGCTTGCTTGCTTGCTTGCTTGCTTGCTTGCTTGCTTGCAAAATTATGTTCTGATATAGCATAACTGTCAAGCCCCTTTTTCTAAATTATATATATCTGATATATTTATTTTACCATACCATAGTACTACTTTCAATGCCAAAACACTGTCGCAAGCAGTGGCTCATTCAAGTTGTTTGTGTTAATCCATCCCCTGCTCGATAAAGGCTCCATTATGCCATACCCAAATAGATTTAAAGCCAATATCTCGCAATAATTCTTTAGCATCAGTGAACCTAAAAGCCAATGCTTCTGTGGCGTGAGCATCAGCAGAGAGTGCAATGCGCCCGCCCCGATGTAGCAATTCCTTGAGTAAAAAAGTAGCCGGATAGGGTGTTTCTCGGTACTTACGATATATACCGCCCATATTCAGTTCAAAAACCGGAGCCAGCTCTAAACATGCCTCTAATGCCTCGATCGCACTATAACGATAGCGCTTATCATCCTCATCAAAAAAACGCCCGTCAGCATTATTTTTTACTATCAAATCAAAATGACCCACTAAATCCGGATGATATTTAAGTACGTTTTCCGTGCTGTCTTGATAAAACCGACGGATCATTTGATAAGGCTGGCCGGCGAATACCTTTTCAATACAGGCGGACAATTCCTCAGCGCTACTATCAACCGGGTAATAAATATCATCGGCGCTAGAATAAAAATAATGCACCGCACCAATCAAATAATCATAGGCGGAACGATCCTCCACAGGCGCACAGAAATCCTGTTCTACTCCGCAATAGATATTCATTCTGCCCGCATATTCAGCTTGCAGTGCATGAATAGCCGCCAAATACCCATCAACATCGCGCACTGAGCATGGCAAATCAAACTCTGCATGACTATGGCCGGAAAAGCCTAAATCAGTAAAGCCCATTTTATAGGCTGCCGCTGCCATCTGCGCCGGAGTATCGCGCCCGTCACAAAAATTACTATGATTATGCAAGTCTGCAAGGATAGGCTTCATCTCATAGTCTCCTGTTTAACCTTTTTATCAATAATATGGCGGCTGCCTAATTCCTTCCGAATATCCTCTGGTGTGATACCAGCCTCTGCCATCAATACCATCACATGATAAGTCAAGTCAGCTATCTCGTAGATCATCTCTTCTTTGCTGTCCTTCATCGCAGCAATGATGACCTCAGTAGCTTCTTCACCTACTTTTTTGAGAATTTTTTCCTTCCCCTTGGCGAACAGATAGGTAGTATAGCTGCCCTCTGGCATCTCTTGCTTGCGTCCCAGCAATAATCCGTATAGATCATCCAAAGTAAAGTGTTCTTCGCCAGTTCCTCCAGATAAGGTATTAAAAAAGCAGCTTTCTGCCCCGGTATGACAGGCTGGGCCGTCCTTTTTCACTACAGCCAGCAGAGTGTCATTATCGCAATCTGCGCTCAGTGAGCACAGATGCTGGACATTGCCGCTGGTTTCACCCTTGCGCCACAGCTCGCCGCGGCTGCGTGACCAAAAGCAGGTACGCTGCTCCTCTAGGGTAATTTTAATGCTTTCCTCATTCATATAAGCAAGCATTAATACTTTCTTGCTATCGGCGTCTTGAACGATGCACGGGATCAATCCCTTTTCATCAAATTTTAAGTCCTTGATCTCCATTGGCTTCTCCTTATCATCTAGCTTATAAACGCATTTGAACTCCATTACGGCTCAGATAGGCTTTTAATTCTTTGATATCGACTTGTCGGAAATGGAAAATGCTTGCAGCCAGGCCGGCATCAATGCCTGGTAAAGCAAAAAGTTCCAAAAAATCCTCTTTTTTACCTGCACCGCCGCTGGCGACGATTGGAATATCCACCCTTTCGGCAATCGCCGCCAACATAGGAAGATCAAAGCCGCCGCGCACTCCGTCGGCATCAATGCTATTTATAACCAGCTCGCCGGCACCCAATTTTTCTCCCCGCACGGCCCATTCCACAGCGTCCATACCAGTATCTTCACGGCCGCCTTTAGCAAAAACATGAAAAGCGCCGTCCACTCTTGCCGCGTCCATCGACAACACCACGCATTGATCCCCATACTTTTCAGCTGCAGCTGAAATCAAGCGGGGATTTTTGATTGCGCCGGAATTAACGCTAACTTTATCCGCGCCAGCCTTCAAAACTCGGTCAAAGTCATCCAAGCTGTTGATACTGCCGCCTACTGTCAACGGGATAAAAATCTCTGCGGCCACACGTTTCAAAACATCAGTAAAAAGCGGACGTTTTTCCACTGTAGCAGTAATATCATAGAAGACAAGTTCATCTGCCCCTGATTCATTATAAAAGCGGGCCATAGCTACCGGATCTTCAACATTTTTCACATCCTTAAATTTGACCCCTTTAACCACCTGCCCGTCCCTAATATCCAGGCAAGGAATTATCCGCTTAGTAATCATACCTGATTTTCTCCTCTCGCTACTGCCAGCACTTCAGGCAAATTCAGCTTGCCGCTGTATAAAGATTTACCCAAAATAGCGGCGGAAATCCCCATATCGCGCAGCTGAGCGATCTCACTCAAAGAACTAATACCGCCGGAGGCGACAATATCCAAATCGGCAATCTGGCTCAAGCGCTGATAAACATCAATATTAGCACCACTCAAAGCTCCATCTCGGGAAATATCAGTATAAATCACTGTTTGAATCCCGTAATCGCGCAGCTGTCGGCAAAAGGACATTCCATCGATAGCGGTAGTCTCTAACCATCCGGAGACAGCGACTTTGCCATCCCGGCAGTCCACACCGACCGCTATTTTTTCTCCATATTTAGCGATAGCATCCAATAAAAACTTTTTGTCTGCCAATGCAGCCGTACCTAAAATTACCCTACCAGCTCCGGCGGCAAGATAGCGGTCAATAGTAGCCATATCTCTAATGCCGCCGCCAACCTCAGCAAAAAGCTGCCCATAAGCCAATAGCGGCTCGATCACTGCAGCATTGCCCGGATGTCCATCCTTAGCACCATCCAAGTCAACTATATGTACGCATGAAGCGCCGGATACGATAAACTCTGCCAAAGCCGCAGCAGGCGATAAATCATAAACGCTCATCTGCTGATAATCGCCATATTTCAAACGGACGACCCGGCCATCTTTAATATCGATAGCAGGGAATATTTTCATTAGTTTAAGCCTCCAATTCTATAAAAGCTTTTAGTATAGTCAGTCCCACTTTACCACTCTTCTCCGGATGGAACTGACACCCGTACACATTGCCATTATTAACAACAGCAGGGACAGCAAGACCATATTCAGCAGATGCGACAACATATTCATCGCAATCTCTGGCATAAAAAGAGTGGACAAAATAAACAAAATCGCCATCATGACTATTTTTCATCAATGGACAATCTTTTTGATGAATGGTAAGTGCGTTCCATCCCATATGCGGTATTTTTAAAGCATATCCAGATTGCCGTAAATCAGCCTCTAAAGAGGCTACCTGTCCCGGGATAAGACCTAAACCTTGATGATGTCCGTATTCATACCCTTCTTCAAAAAGAATTTGCATTCCCAAACAAATTCCCATTAAAGGTTTACCTGAGGCAGCTTGCTCCTGAAGTAGATTATCCAAACCAATACTATGCAAGCGCGCCATAGCATCGCCAAAAGCACCTACGCCAGGTAAAATCAAGCGTTCTGCACGACTGATCTCTTGGGCATCAGAGGTGACTACTGCTTCTGCACCTAATGCTTTTAAAGAAGAGATTAGGCTAAATAAATTTCCTAAACCATAATCAATACCAGCGATCATAAAATAGTTCCTTTCGTTGAAGGAATACGCCCTTGGGCGTTTGCATCAATTTTTACCGAAGCAGCCAATGAACGGGATACTGATTTAAAGACCCCTTCGACTATATGATGGCTGTTCTCTCCGGCCAATTGCTTGATATGCATGGTGATGCCTGCTTCTCTGGTAAAAGCAAGCCAAAATTCTTTAACCAGCTCTGTATCAAAGCTGCCAATAAGAGATGCTGGTATTTGTAGATCATAAACCAACATTCCCCTGCCGCTGATATCAGTAGCAGCGATAATTAACGCTTCATCCATCGGCAGAATGATTGAGCCATAGCGGCTAATGTCAGCCCTGTCTCCTAGAGCCTGGGAAAAGGCCCGCCCCAGCACAATGCCGATATCCTCACAGCTGTGATGAAAATCCACCTGAGTATCACCTGTACAAAGCAGCTTAATATCAAATCCGCCATGGTGGGCAAAAAGTTCTAACATATGGTCGAAAAAGCCATTGCCGGAACAAATATCTGCTTTGCCGCAGCCATCGAGATTTAGCTGCAATTCAATTGTGGTTTCGCCTGTCTGCCGGTTAATTGACGCACTTCTGGACATTACTTTCCCCCCTTTAGGATAACACGGGTAATATTTATCAATTCCTCCGTATCATCTTCTGTGCCTATGCTGATACGGACAAAATCATTGATGCGAGGCGCTGAGAAATAGCGGACTAAAACCCCGGCCGCTCTCAATGCCTGATAGTACTCAGTGGCTGTTATCTGCGGATGTTGTCCCGCAAAAAGAAAATTTGCACGGCTATCCGGAACAGTAAAGCCCAGCTCCTGCAAGGCAGTTTGCAGCCGTTGGCGGGAAGCTATCACTCGTCTGCGACATTGCTGGAAATATTCCTGATCCAGCAGCGCCGCCTCGCCTGCCAACAAACTCAGGCGGTTGATATTATACGGATTAAAGCTGAACTTGATCCGCCGCAAATCATCGATGATATCATCACTGCCAATAGCCAGTCCGATACGTGCGCCGGCAAGCGAATACCCCTTAGATAAAGTTCTGATGATCAACAAATTATTGTATTCAGCCAAAAGTGGTAAAGCATTCTAGTCGTTAAAGTCTACATAGGCCTCATCTACTAGCACTAAACGGTCTTTATCCTGCTCTAAAAGAAGCCTAATATCTGATAGTGGCAAAGCTAAACCAGTGGGTGCATTGGGGTTGGCAATAATCACCGTTCCCTTTTGTCCTTCATAATCCTCAACGGCAATCGTTAAATTTGAACGTAACGGTATTTGCGTATAAATATCTCCATATAGGTCTGCCCATACTTGATAAAAGCCATAGCTAATATCGGGGAATGCAAAACCCTGTTCACCAAAAGCTTGAAAGCAGAAGGCCAACAGTTCATCACTACCATTACCAGGTAAAATTTGGGAGTGCTT
>CALXQC010000061.1 GCA_944390435.1 uncultured Clostridia bacterium | reverse complement strand
CTATCGCCGGTATATAATGCCAATAAGCGCCTGCGCCGCGAAAAATAGCGGCGAAGCGTTTATTGCGGGCGGCAATTTTTTCCATCACGCGATGGGCTTCCAGTTCACTGCGCCCGGCAGGAAGATTAAGCTGCTGAAGCTTAACTGCTTCAGGAATATCGACATACATCTCTTCGAGAGAAGAGATGCCGATCGCCGCCATCATCTGCCGGCGCTCTTCGTCGTTCATCGGGATATAAGAGGCCATCTTATTCCTCCTCAGCACAAACAGCCTCATAGGCGGCTGCATCCAACAAATCTTCCGTATCGGTAATATTGCTGATCTCAGCGATCCAGGCTTCATATGGCGCGGAATTGATCAGCTCCGGACGGTCGGCCAACTCCTCATTAACCGCGGTAATCTCACCGCTCACCGGAGAGAAAATATCTTCTACGGATTTCACGGATTCCACATCGCATAGCGGCTCGCCGGCAGTGGTCATATCACCGACCTGCGGTAAATTAACAAAAACAAGATCGCCCATCGCCTTTTGGGCAAAATCGGTAATGCCGACGCGCACCGTATCTTTGTCAACATAGCACAGCCATTCATGGGAACGCACGTATTGATAATCACTAGGGTTAGTCATGGTATAGCCTCCTCAAATATTTGCTGATTTAAACTCTTTTATAAAATGGCAACGGTACTACTTCCGCTTCGATCCGTCTGCCACGCACATCTACTTCAACTTTGTCGCCAAGCTGAACGCTCTGGGACTCCACCAGCGCCATCGCATAAGCCCCGCCTAAATAGGGGCAATGCGTGCCAGAGGTAGAATGCCCGATAAGCCGTCCTTGGGCATAAACATCTTGGTGCTCACGCACGATGCCGCGTCCGAGAACCTTGAGGCCGATCCGCTGCCGCTGGGGATCTCCTGCCGCCAGCAATGCCTCGCGGCCGATAAAATTTTTATCCAGCTTGACGGCAAAATTCAAGCCCGCTTCTAAGGGTGATATGGTCTCGTCCATCTCATGGCCATATAACGGCATCGAAGCTTCCAGGCGCAAAGTATCGCGAGCGCCTAAACCACAGGGAACCAAACCCTCGTCCGCTCCGGCATCGAGCAATTGCTGCCACATCGCCGGCGCATCAGCAGCAGCCACATAGATCTCATAACCTCTTTCTCCCGTATAGCCAGTCTGGGAAAGCAAGGACTCAATGCCGCCGATTTGCACTTTATCAATAAAACTATAATATTTCTGCGGAATATCTGCCGTCAGTTTGGCGATAATAGCGTCCGCAGCCGGGCCCTGGAGAGCGATCTGAGCGATCTGGTCAGAAATATCGCTAAAACGCACCTCGCCGAATAAATGCTTTTTCATCCATTCTACATCTTTATGGCGGTTCGCTGCATTGACAACGATCAGATATTTTTCCTCACCCATTTTATAAACCAACAGATCGTCGACAACGCCGCCGTCATCATAGCACATCAAGCTATATCGAACCCGGCCAATATCCATCTTGGTATAATCGTTGGTTAAAATTTTATTGATATTAGCCAGGGCATCCGGTCCTTCATAGATGACTTCGCCCATATGGGAAACATCAAAAAGCCCGCATTTGGTACGCACAGCCATATGCTCGGCGATAACGCCGGCGGGATACTGTACTGGCAGCAGGTAACCGGCGAACGGAACTATCTTACCGCCCAAGGCCACATGACAGTCATATAATGGAGTTTTTAATTCCATAATCAACTACTTCCTCTCTACGAATTCTTATCTTGCAACAACTTTACCATTATAATAATACTCAAATTTTCCGCGAGTGCAAGAATTTTCCCAATAATTCTTCACATTTAGAGCTTTTGAGCGCACAGCGCTGATCTATTATCAGCCGATTATCCGCGCTTTGGATAAATAGCCGCGCAAATAAATGAAGTCATCGGGATTGCCATCAGCATACCGATGCTGCCGACCAAAGCCTGCAATAATTCGACCACGATTAATTCCATATTCATCAATTCGACAAAAGTAACATTATAAGCCACTAACAGCAAGGTCGTACTCAGACTGCTGCCGATATATGCCAGCACCAGAGTATTGGCCATTGTACCCATTACGTCACGGCCAATATTAAATCCCGACTGAATCAGCTTTCTGCTGCTGATATCCGGGATATTAGTGCGCAATTCGTTCAGCGAGGAAGAAATATCCATCGCGACGTCCATGATCGCCCCCATAGCACCGATGATAATCGCGGCAAAAATGATGCCCTTCAAGTCGATCGGCGTCTGCGTCTGAATCATTTGCAAATAGAGCGTATCTTCGTTGAGCATGCCGGTCAGCATAAGAATTTTATCCATAATCAAGGTCAAAATTCCGGCGATCGCAACCCCCAAAAAACAGCCCATGCCAGCGGCAAAGCTCTTCTTATCAGCGCCGTTGATCAGCAGCATGGTCATCACGATCGTATATATACAAGTGATAATCGACCACAGATAAATATTCTGCCCGGAAAGAACAGAGGGGACAAACACGGCAAAGACCGCCAGTACGGTAAAAAGCAGTGAGATCAGGGTGTTAACACCTTTGATACGGCCAAAGACCAAAATGATCGCGGCAAAAACGATCCCCAAGATGAGGATACTGTCGCTGCGGTAATATTCCAGCATGCTCCAGTCCATACCTTCGGTATATGTATTGGCAAACACCAGCACCCGGTCGCCCACAGACACCGGCTCTTGCTGCGGATAATAATTGGCATAAATCGTTTGGTCGGCAGTGATCGTTTCTCCCTTAAGCTCGCCGTCCAACACCTTGGCATCGACCACAATCACAGTTTCGTCGGCATTGACAGTCTCGGAGACAATCTCAGTAATTTTAACCGTCATCGGCTCTTCAGCCGGGTCTTCCCATTCGGGATATCCTTGCATCGCGATCTGACGGCCGAAATAAATAAAGGCCACGGATAGGATGATCGTCAAAGCATAAATAATGATCTTTTTCTTTTTAGGCAGCTGCGGATCAGGTCTTTTTACCATATCTCTCTTTTTATCTCTCCTTCCTCGAGATCTTTGTCGCCCAATTGCGGCATCACTAAATCAATCCTCTCTGGATAACAAAACAGTATTATAACCTATTTCTATAAGATTTGGCTAGTCCGCCTTCACTAGTTTCTTTATATTTACTAAAAAGATCCCGCCCCGTCTCATACATTGTCCTCACCACCATATCAAAAGAGATTTTACGGGTATGGGTCAAAAAATTAGCTAGCGACAAGGCGTCCAGCGCCCGCATCGCCGCTACTGCATTGCGTTCGATGCAAGGGATCTGCACCAGACCATCGACAGGATCGCAGGTCAAGCCCAAATGATGCTCCATGGCGAGCTCAGCGGCATATTCGATTTGATCCAAATCCATCTGGTAAAGCTCCGCCAGAGCCGCTGCTGTCATTGAGCAAGCGCTGCCGATCTCAGCCTGGCAGCCGCATTCCGCGCCGCTGATCGAAGCATTGGTCTTAATCAAATTACCGATCAAGCCGCCCACAGCTAAAGCCCGCTCAATCTCCTGGTCCGAACAGCCCAACTTGTCCTGGGAATAGCGCAATGCGGCCGGCATAACGCCGCAAGCGCCGCAAGTCGGCGCAGTCACTACCGTTCCGCCGCTGGCATTTTGTTCTGCCGCGGCAAAAGCATAGGCGCAGACAATTCGATTATATTTAGTGTTGGCGCTCTCATCCATATGCCGCTGGCAGTACAGATAGCGAGCCTTGCGATGCACATGCAATGTGCCTGGCAGCTCGCCCTCGGCGGATAATCCCTCATCAACAGTACGCTTCATCTGCAGCCAGATCCGGTGCAAAAATGGCCATAGCGCTGCGCCTTCTTCAGCCTCGGCATACTGCCAAAGACGCCACTGACGATTCTGGCAATAGCGGCGGATCGCGCTGAAACTATCGAGCTGATATACCCGCGGGGCGGCAGCGGTTTCCTGGCCGACGATTTCTATCTTGCCGCCGCCTACGCTGATCACCCGCCAGCGATTGATGATTCTCCGCTGCAGCCAAGCCACCAAATCAAAAGTATTAGGGTGCGGCAAAGAGGCGGTCTGCTGGTCGAAATAAATTTTAACCCTTCTTCCGCCAAATCCTTCCTCAATAGCGCGGTCGGTCAGATGGCCTTGGCCGGTTTTGGCCAGCGATCCATATAAATAAACACTAAAGCTGTCTGCTGGCGGATTAGCAGCGGCAAACAGCTGCGCAGCACGATAAGGACCCATAGTATGCGAACTAGACGGCCCTTTGCCGATACGGTATAATTCTGTCAATGATTCCATCTTCGCTCCTTAAGTGGCAGCACCAAACTGCCCCGCTAGTTATTTATTTCTGTTTTGCTTGCATATCTCGAGCTATTATGGCATACTGAAAGGGCAAATTCATCAAAGGCGGTTTTATGCATTGAACTTTAATTCCTTGCAGTATTACCTTTTCTTGCCGGCAGTAATTCTCCTATACTATATCCTGCCGGTTAAATTACGCAATCCCCTGCTTCTGATAGCCAGCTACTTCTTTTACATGTGCTGGCAGCCTACCTATGCCCTACTGATGCTGACCTCAACGGCGATCACTTATTTTTGCAGCCGCTGCATCGCTCAGTACCCCGGACGAAAAAAGCTTTGGCTGGCTTCCAGCCTTGTGCTTAACCTAGCGATTCTCTTTTTCTTCAAGTATTTCAACTTCGCCGCTTCCCTGATAACTGATATTTTGAATGCGGCTAATCTCCAGGTTACGGCTCCGTCCTTGGATGTGCTGCTGCCGGTCGGCATTTCTTTCTATACTTTCCAGGCTTTGGGGTATACCATCGACGTTTACCGCGGAGATATTGCAGCGGAAAAGAGCTTCCCCACTTATGCGCTCTTTGTCTCTTTCTTCCCGCAGCTGGTTGCCGGCCCGATCGAGCGTTCGCGCAATCTACTGCCGCAATTTCGCGAGGTTCACCGTTTCAGCTGGGAAAATATCAAAGCCGGTTTACTGCCTTTTTTCTGGGGACTGTTCAAAAAAAGCGTCATTGCCGATGAGCTGGCGGTGATCGTCAATACTGTTTATGCTGCGCCGGAAAACTTCCTTCCCTATCAGCTGGTAGCGGCGACAATCGCTTTCGCCTTCCAAATTTACTGCGATTTTTCCGCTTATTCCGATATTGCCCGCGGCTCAGCGATCATGCTCGGCTTTAGGCTGATGCGCAATTTCAATTCGCCTTATTTTGCCACCTCGGTGCAAGATTTTTGGCGGCGCTGGCATATTTCGCTTTCAACCTGGTTCAGGGACTATCTTTATTTCCCGCTTGGCGGCAGCCGCTGCTCCAAAGCGCGGCATTGCCTTAATCTGCTGATCGTTTTTGCCGTCAGCGGACTCTGGCACGGAGCGGCGTTGACTTTTGTCATCTGGGGGCTGCTCAACGGACTCTACCAGGTCATCTCTCTACTGACAGCTCCTGCTAGAAAGAAAATCCAACAAGCCCTCCATGTCCAAGACGGCAATCCGCTGCTGACTATTTTCCGCTATGCGATCACCTTTGCCCTGATTTGCATTGCCTGGGTCTTTTTCCGTGCGGAGAGCCTGGGAGACGCCACCTATATCCTTAATGTGGTGGCCGGGCTGATACCCTCGGCCGGAGATTTAGGACAAGCTCATCTCTCCATGGGCTTAGATGCCGCCAATAAAATCATGGTCATCGTCGCGATGCTCGTACTGCTGGCAGTAGACTATTTGGGTCTGCGGCATAATTTAGCCGAAAAAATCAACAACACTATTATACCCAGATATGTCATTTATTTTCTCCTGCTCGCCGCTATTTTCATTTTCGGTTCTTACGGCGTAGGATATGATCCGCAAGACTTCGTGTATTTCCAATTCTAAGGAGTATTGCCTTGAAAAAAAGCAAGAAAGAATTTATCGCTCTCATCGTTTTTTTAATCGCGCTGATCAGCTTCATCGTCTGCGCCTCTTCTATCACTATGCCCAAGCGCTATGAGCTGGGCGCTAACTGGGGGGCTTTCACCGAAGAGGAATCCAACAGCATGGATGTGGTCTTTTTCGGCAGTTCGATGGCCTACTGCAATGTTGTGCCTGCCGTTATCTGGGAGGATAGCGGTCTTTCGACCTATGTGATGGCCGGACCGGAACAAACGCTGGGCATCACCTATTACTATGTCAAGGAGATGTTCCGCCACCAAAGCCCTTCGGCGGTCATGGTAGAAATCTCCGGCATAATCTATGGCCGCTACCCCAGTGACGGCTCGATTAAAGCCAATATCGGCTATATGCCTTACAATAGCAACCGCTTCGGCGCTACTATTAACGCCGCGCCAAAAAGCGAATGGCTCGGGCTCTTTTTCCCGCTCTATAATTATCATGACCGCTGGACCAAGCTAACCGATGATGATTATCAAATCGGCTTAGAAGGCTATGATATTGATCTGCTGGCGGGATATCATTTTCTCTCCGACAGCCTGGCGCAAACAGAAATGCGCGAACGTTCTTTTGAACAGACAGAGGAAGACTATCAGAACAATCTCTCTTATCTCGTCAAAATCGCCCAGCTGTGTCAGGAGCATAACTGCCGGCCAATCTTCTATCTTTCCGCTTCCTACGCCTATTTTCCGGAAAGCTATTTAGAGCGGCTGCAAAATGATTTAGCCCAGATAGAAGGCGCGGAGTTTATCGATTTTATCGCGCAAATCGACGAAATGAATATTGATGCCGAACATGATTTTTATGATATTCTGCATTTCAATTATCGCGGCGCGGAAAAATTCTCCCATTTTCTCGCGCAAACGTTGACCGAGATCGGTATAACCGCACAGCAGCCCTATGATAAACCTCAGCTATGGCAGGAACGCCTAGATTATTATCATTCGCTGATTGCTGACGGAGGTACTAAGAAAAATTAAAATGAGCGTTTCGCTGGAAGAAATCAAACAGCAATTATCCGCGGCAGCAGAAGAATCTTACCGCCAATTCAGCAGCAAAATCATTCCCGGCGCCAGCAATATCCTCGGCGTCCGCTTGCCCTATTTGCGGCGACTGGCCAAACAGCTGGCTAAAGATGATTGGGCTGTTTTTTTAGCTATTGCCGACGGAAGCTCACATGAAATGCTCTTGCTGCAGGGCTTAGTTATTGGTTTAGCCCCGGCGGATCTGCCAACAATGCTTCCCCATATCAACGCCTTTATTGATCAGATGACAAACTGGGCGGTTTGCGATACTTTTGCCGGAGGGTTGAAAATCGCCCGCCGCGAGCCGCAACAAATGCGGGCATTTATCATCAGCTGTCTGCATAGCGCCGCAGCTTACCGGCTGCGTTTCGGCGCGGTGATGCTGCTCGACTATTATGCCGAACAGCAATATCTCGCAGAAAACCTGGCGCTGCTGGAACAAGTCAGCTATGACGACTACTATGTCAAAATGGCTATAGCCTGGGCAATATCGATCTTTTTCCTCAAGATGCCCGAAGCCGTCTGGCCTTTTCTTATCAATAACCGCCTCGACGACTTCACTCATAATAAGGCAATACAAAAAATATGCGAATCCCGCCGGATCACCCCGGAACAGCGGCGTCAACTGCATCAGCTGAAACGGCGCTAGAGCCGGCGGCGCCACGCCTCAAAGCAAAAGGATAGATGGATTGCTCCATCTATCCTTTTGCTTATCCGAATCCGCCGCGGAAAACGGCGTCATGCTGAACACGCTTAAGCCAGCAAGGTCAGCGCTTGCTGATAATCTGAACGGCATCGGCTATTCAGCCGTCTTATCTAAAGTGAACTGCCAGGCACATGCACAACTGTCATCAGTGATCTGCGGATAACAGCTCAGGCATCGGCAGGAAATCCGCGGGTCGATCACTCGTGCAAAACCGGAATACTCGATGATACCTACCGGTTTGCAGGGATGATAATCCATCTGTTTGCGCCGCCGGGCCTCCTGCACCCGGCAACGTTTCATCTTATACAGCAGGCAGTCTTCCTCCAAAACAAGCTCGCTCTCATTGAGATTAGCATAAAAACGCAGCTGTAAAGCATCGCGCAAGCCTTCCAGGCCGGCCAACTCCGGCAAATGGAGAAATTGCTTAATCCGTCGGGCCTCAATAATAGTGAAGCGCTCCCAAGCCCGGGCATCATGCTCCATAGCAGCTTCCATGCCCAGCTTGTCTTCCACCGACTGAAACCACACCCCGTCTAAGGCCAACCAATTTTTGGCATAGATTTCGATCAATTCCAGCAGCTGCGCGCGGTTTAAACCGGCTAAAAAATCATTGGCCATCAGTTATGCCTCCTCTTGCTGCTGTTTAGCCAGCTTGCGCTTATGGGCAATATCCGCCGCCGCAGTAAACAGCACATCCGTGGAGGAATTCAGCGCCGTTTCGCAGGAATCCTGAATCACTCCTACGATGAAACCGACGCCGACGACTTCCATGGCCAGATCATTCGTGATACCGAAGAGGCTGCAGGCCAGTGGGATCAGCAGCAATGAACCACCGGCCACACCGGAGGCGCCGCAGGCGCTCAGCGCAGCCAGGAAGCTCAAAATAATCGCGGTCATCAAATCAACATGGATATTCAGAGTATGGGTAGCGGCCATAGTCAAAGTAGCGATTGTTACCGAAGCGCCGGCCATATTGATCGTTGCGCCCAGGGGGATCGAGATAGCATAAGTATTCTTATCCAGTCCCAAATTTTCGCACAGCGTCATATTAACCGGAATATTGGCCGCCGAGCTTCTGGTGAAAAAAGCTGTAATGCCGCTGTCCTTCAAGCATTTAAAAACCAACGGATAGGGATTACGGCGAGTCTTGATATAAACGATGAGCGGATTAAGCACTAAAGCGACAAAAGCCATCGTCCCAACCAGCAAGGCAATCAGTTTGCCATAGCTGAGCAAGCTCTGGAGGCCGCTGGTGGCTACTGCGTTGAACACTAACCCCATCACTCCCAGGGGAGCGAATTTGATCACCCAGCGGACGATCTTGCCCACAGCATCAGCGATATTGCCGATCGCTTCTTTAGTATGGGCGGCAGCGTTTTTCAGCGCCAGCCCCAGCAGAATCGACCAGGTCAAAATACCGATATAATTAGCGTTAGCCAAGGCATTGATCGGGTTGTCCACTATTTGAAAGACTAGCGATTTCAGCACTTCTACCAAACCGCTGGGCGGAGAGATGTTATCGCTGCTGGTTGTTAGCACTAATTCCAGCGGAAAAATGAAGCTGGCAATAACTGCGACCACCGCGGCTAAGAAAGTACCGATCAAATATAGAACAATAATTGATTTGATATTGGTCTTCTGTCCTTTTTGATGCTGAGAGATTGCCGCCATTACTAAAAACAGCACCACTACCGGCGCTACCGCCTTCAGCGCTCCGGTAAATAATTCTCCCAAAATAGTCAGTCCGGATAATTCCTCGGGAAAGGCTACCGCAAGAATAATACCTATCGCCAAACCAACGCAGATTTGCTTAACTAAACTAATTTTATTCCACCGAGCAACAATACTTTTAATCGACATTGAACTGGTCTCCATTTAGCAAAATATCTGTTTATCCGATATCTATCAAGCAGTCTTTACTATACCGCATAATTCGCTTAGTCACAAGGGCTTAATTTTCCTGTCGAGGTATCGATGATAAAGCCTTTGATAATAATATCCGGTGGAAACAGCGGATGCTCCCGCAAAAATTTGACTGTTTCCTGCACGGATTTGCCGACATCCACAATGCCGTGCAGCATCGTATCAAAATCCGGATCATAGGTGCTCAACAGCTCTATTGTTGATGCGGGGATACCGCGAGCCTGCATCTTAGCGATCATGTTCGGCGCGGACAAATGCTGGGCGCCGCAATCTGTATGGCCAATTACCCAAACAGTATCGACATCCTGTTCATAAATAGCTACCAGTAGGCTGCGGATAATGCTGCCGAAAGGATGCATCACCCAGGCTCCGGCATTTTTGATAATCACGGCATCGCCGTTTTTTAACCCCAGGGCATCGGGAAGCAAGCTGGTCAGGCGGGTATCCATACATGTCAAAATAGCCAATTTTTGATCCGGCAATTTGTCGGTCTGATAAGGCAAATATTGCTCTTCTGCCACAAAGCGTTCATTATACGCCAACAGATCTTTCATCCTCTGTCCTCCTGTTTGCAGCTCTTTTCTGTGCGCCCTCTTATTATACGATCTATCGCCAACTTTGTCGATACGCTTTTGCCCGTCATTTTCCAACTTCAGGTCAAAACGGGGCACAACCTTTCATGCTCATATTGACACCGTGTCAGAATAATGATATATTAAATTTATTGACACAGCGTCAGGATACACATTCGCCGCTATTGGCAGCGGGCAGCCTGATGTAGCGGCGATAATCATCATCAATAATATATTGCATATTAGGGAGGTCTTGGCATGACAGCTACTGTTTATTTCTCCAAAGAAATTACCCCCGAGAAAGTTGTTGAGCTCTACCGGGCTTTAGATATCGCCCTGCCCGGCAAAGTGGCAGTTAAGGTTCACTCCGGCGAAAAGGGCAACCAAAACTTTCTGCATCCCGAATTTTGGCGGCCAATGGTAGAAGCCGTGAGCGGCACAGTTGTAGAATGTAATACCGCCTATGGCGACGCTACCGTCGGTGTACGCGACCACACGGATTCTCATCTGCAGTTGCTGGCGGAGCATGGATGGACCAAATATTTCACTGTCGATCTGATGGATGCCGAGGGGCCGGATATTATCTGGCCGATCCCCTACGGCAAAATCCTCAAAGAAAATCACCTCGGCAAAAACATCGTCAATTATGACTCTATGCTTGTTCTTGCTCATTTCAAGGGACATCCGATGGGCGGTTATGGCGGAGCCTTAAAACAGCTCGCTATCGGCTGCGCCTCCCGCGCTGGCAAGGCATTGATTCATTCTGCGGGAGCAACAGACGATCGCTTCCAAACCTGGGAGCAGCACGCTAGCAAGGTGGCATTTCCTGAGGCAATGGCTGATGCCGCCGCCAGCGTGGTAGAGCATTTCTCCGGCAAAATCGCTTTTATCAATGTAATGAAAAACCTTTCTGTGGATTGCGATTGCTGCGCTGTGGCGGAAGACCCCTGCATGAAAGATATCGGCATTTTATCCTCTACCGACCCGGTGGCGATCGATCAAGCCTGTATTGATCTAGTCATGAACTCCGATGATCCCGGCAAAGACCATTTTATGGAGCGGGTCAACAGTCTCAATGGTATTCATACTATTGAAGCCGCTGCCGAACTGGGCATCGGTACACGGGACTATCAATTGATCGAAATATAGCGCCGGCAGGCTGCTGCCTGAGCTGCAATCTTAGAAACATTAATCAAGAGGTATCATTATGCCCAAAGGCTCAGCACAACTGACAAAAGAGAGAAAAACGGAAATTGTCAACGCCTGCGCTGCGCTGTATAAGACAATGAGTTACCAGGAAATAACCATCAGGGATATCGCCGCGCAAACATCGTTTACCCGCACCTCGATTTATAATTATTTCCAAACCAAAGAGGAAATTTTTCTCGCTTTGCTGCAGCAGGAATACGAAGCTTGGTCGGCTGATCTGCAAGCGCTTTATAGAGCGCACCAGGACTGTTCGGCTAAAGCTTTTTCTGAACAGCTGGCTCTGACTGTATCAAAACGGGAATGTATGCTGAAATTGTTGTCGATGAATCTCTATGATATCGAGGGCAACAGCCGGCTCGAAAATCTCGTGGCCTTCAAAATAGCATATGCCCAGGCCATGGAGCAGCTCCGCGATTGTCTAAATAAGTTTTTCCCGCAGATGACCGCGGCAGATATTCAGGAATTCATCTATGCTTTTTTCCCTTTTTTGTTCGGAGTCTACCCCTACACTACCGCAACCCCAAAGCAGCGGCAAGCAATGGACATCGCTCAAGTGCCCCATGCTGACTATTCAATATATGAACTCACCCGTTCCTTTGTCGAAAAGATGCTGCAATAAGCGACGCCAGCCACACCGGCATCCTCAAATACGCCTAATCTCAGCCAATAAGCTTACATTCTAAAAAACTGCGCTAAGATATTAGCGCAGTTTTTCTTATCGCAATTTTGGGGACTTGACAGTCTGGATAGCCGATCTGCAGCAGATAGAATTATTTGCGCACCAGTAAACATACCGTCTCGACATGGCAGGTCTGAGGAAACATATCGACCGGCTGCACCAGGCAAAGCGAGTATGCGCCGGCACAAAGGACGCGCAAATCGCGCGCCAAGGTGGCAGGATCGCATGACACATAAATAATCCGTTCCGGCAGCGTAGCCAGCAGACTATCCAGCAATATCTTGGCGCAGCCGGCGCGCGGGGGATCGAGCACCGCCACATCAGCGGCCTGCTCCCTGGAGGCCAGCTGGGGCAAAATCTGCTCCGCAGCGCCGGCGATAAAACGGCAGTTATCGGCGGCATTAATCTTGGCATTGCGGACAGCGTCGGCAACCGCAGGTGGATAGCTCTCCAC
>CALXQC010000060.1 GCA_944390435.1 uncultured Clostridia bacterium | reverse complement strand
TGTACCGCTTCATGATCAAAGAGGATATCGCCAAATATGACCTCTCTTCGATCAAGCATGCCACCACTGCCGGCGAGGCGCTCAACCCCGAGGTGTTCCATCAGTTCAAGAAGGTCACCGGCCTCTCGGTGATGGAAGGTTTCGGTCAGACCGAGACGACCCTGGTTTTAGGCAATTTCATTGGCACCACACCGAAAATCGGCTCGATGGGCAAGCCAAGCCCCCTCTATCAGGTGGAGCTGCTCGATCCGCAGGGACAGCCATCAAAGCAGGGCGAGGTCGGCGAGATCTGCATCAAAACCGATGAAAAGACACCGCTGGGTCTCTATATGGGATATTACCGCGATGAGGACGGCACCAAAGCCTCCTGGCATGACGGTTATTATCATACCGGCGACACAGCCTGGAAAGACGAGGACGGCTATTACTGGTATGTCGGCCGCGTCGACGATTTAATCAAATCCTCCGGTTACCGCATCGGTCCCTTCGAGATCGAGAGCGTTATCATGGAGCTGCCTTATGTATTGGAATGTGCCGTCTCCCCTGCTCCGGATGAGATCCGCGGCCAGGTAGTCAAGGCGAGCATCGTGCTGACCAAGGGCACCGAGCCGAGCGAGAATCTGAAAAAAGAGATCCAGACCTATGTCAAGCAGCGCACCGCGCCGTATAAATATCCGCGCATCGTCGTCTTCCGCGACGAGCTGCCCAAAACGATCAGCGGCAAAATCATCCGCCATAAGCTGTAAGCGCTGCAGCGATCGCTGCTAAAAAAACCGGATCAGATATCTGATCCGGTTTTTTATTACCCCGCTTAGCTTCCGTCAGAAATAAAGGCGCGGCTTTTAGCCGCGCCTTTATTAGCTAGCTGATCCTGCCCCTAGCGTAGCTGGAGCCATTGCTCGCTATTGCCGTTCTCTTGATAATCATGGCCATTGGTAGCCTCGATGATATCATAATACCCCCAGTGCTGCTCCGTGACATCGCCAAAAAGCGTCAGCTCCGCCAGATGACCGCGTACATAACTGCGGTCGGCGATGCGTCCCAGCATCCGGTTGACGATGGCCGTCACTTCCGCTCGGCTGATGCTCCGCTCGGGCCGGAAGCTCCCATCCGGATAACCGCTGATCCAGCCGTATTCCACCGCGCCGATGACCGCATCTGCGTACCAGCTGTTATCATCAATATCGCTGAACCGGTTCTCGCCCGCCGGCGCCGCCTGGGATAGCTGCTAATACCGCCGGCAAAAGAAAAAGCCTCTGCGGACTGTATAGTCCGCAGAGGCTTTGGTGGAGACGAGGGGGATCGAACCCCTTACCTCTTGAATGCCATTCAAGCGCTCTCCCAGGTGAGCTACGCCCCCAAGTGCTGCAAGCATTATTATACTTGATCGCTGCCTGCTTGTCAACAAAAAATCCGCCGCAAGTTGATTTTTTCCTCCATGCGGCGGTATAATAGCAGCAAAGAGCCGCAGCGCTTGCGGCCGAAGGAGGTTATTCCTATGGTTGAAAAGATTAACTATCAGCAGCTGACCGACGATGCGGTGACGATTTTCAATAACGGCTTCGCCTGCTCGGAATCGGTCATCTATGCCCTGCGCAAGAACTTCGGCTGGGATAAGCTCTCCGACGACGCTATCGCCATGAGCACCGGCTTTCCCTGGGGGCTGGGCGGCGCCGGCTGCCTATGCGGCGCAGTAGCGGGCGGCGCGATGTGCCTGGGCTATGTCTTTGGCCGCCGCACTCCCGGCGACCCCTGCGCGGCGCGCTGCCAGGAGCTGACCTGGGAATATGCGCGCAAGGTGCAGCAGCAGATCGGCTCTACCTGCTGCGGCAAGCTGATCGAGGAATTTCCCGACCGCAACGCTCCGGAGCGCAAGGCCAAATGCAGCGGCTTTGTCGCCTGCTGCGCTAAGACCGCCGCCGAGATCATCGTCCGCGAATGCAGCCTGCAAGCTGAATAAAAGTTTAGCCCACAGAGAAATCGGGTTGTTTATCGTAAAAATCAACCGAATATTAATAATAATATCAATATCGCTATGGATAGCAATCTTGGCCGCCGGCTTCTGTGCGGCGAAAGTCAGGGAGGCTGATGAAAAGCAAGGTCGCGTTTGCGATAGCGGCTGGCTGGTGCTGCCAACCCGTACCGGCGCCGGGCTGATGGAGATTTTTGTCGGCTATTTCCCGACGCGGACTATCGTCAAGGCGGAGCGACCGGCCGATGCGGCCGACCTGCCGGATACCGAACAGCAGTAAAGCACACTACCGTCCCGATGATAAGCGCAGCAGCGCCGGAACATTCCGGCGCTGCTGTTTTTTCCATACCAATAATCTTGCGCTATGAATAAATCTCCCGGATCAGCCTTGACGGGCACATTCGCCATCGCGGCCGGTGAGGATATCCAGCCCGTGACCCAGGGCGGGCAAAATATATTCCAGCGTCTCCCGCACTGCCTTGGGGCTGCCGGGGAGATTGATGATCAGCGTGCTGCGGCAAATCACCGAAGCAGCGCGGCTGAGCATCGCCCGCGGCGTGATCTGCAGGCTATAGGCGCGCATCGCCTCGGCGATGCCCGGCGCCAGGCGGTCGGCCACTGCCAGGGTAGCCTCCGGCATACAATCGCGCGGCGAAAAGCCGGTGCCGCCGGTAGTGAGGATCAGATCGATCTCGCCGCTCTCGCACCAGCGGAGCAGCTGTTCACTTATCTGCTGCTGCTCGTCGGGCAGGATCAGATAATCCGCCGCCGTATAGCCGGCCTGCTCGACCAGCTCCCGGATCAGCGGACCGCTCTGATCGGTGCGCTCGCCGCGGGAGCCCTTATCGCTAGCGGTCAAGACCGCCACCCGGTAATGAAAATCGCTCATGCGTTCCTCCTTATCCGCTCCGGCGCTTAAGCGCCCTGGCTGATGATTTCCATCTCATCGCCTGCTTTGATCCTGCCGCCATGGATAACACGGGCAAAAACGCCTTCTCTAGGCATAATACAGTCGCCCATCTGCTGGTAGATGGCGCAGCCGTGATGACATTCCTTGCCGATCTGGGTCATCTCTAAAATCACATCATTGCACTTAAAGCGGGTGCCCACCGGCAGGCTGGCGAAGTCAATGCCCTCGACCACCAGGTTTTCGCCGAAAGCGCCGTTTTCCACCTTGGCGCCGCGGGCGCGGAAAGCCTCGATCTTGTCATGGGAGAGCAGGCTCACCTGACGGTGCCGCTTACCGGCATGAGCGTCGTTCTCCAGGCCGAAATCCTCGATAAACAGCCCTTCGCCCTGATCCTTTTTCTGAATGCCTTTGATCTCGCTGCGGCATACAGCGATCACCTTTCCCATCTTTTTGCCTCCTTATTTTTAACCGCTGCCGCGGCTCAGCCGCCGATGCGGAACATATTATTGCCCTCTGTCTCCTCTGGGTGTTCGCTGAACGCATGATGCGCCGGTTTAGCCAGCACCGCCCGGCGGATCATCTCCGTCAGCTGCTGCTCGCTCATGCCGGAGCGCAGCGGCGTTTTCAGATCGACGCCGTCGTCATGGGCCAGACACAGCTTGAGCATACCGTCGGCCGTCAGACGCAGGCGGTTGCATTGCCGACAGAAGCAATGGCTAAGCGCCTCGATGAAGCCGATCTTGCCGCTCCAGCCGTCGACGGCATAATAATGCGCCGGACCATTGCCCAGCTGGACATTGACCGGCCGCAGCGGGCCGAAAGCCGCCGCCAGCCGCTCGCGGATCTGCTCCGCCGGCACTGCCTGGAACTGCCCGGCCAGGCCGATCGGCATCAGCTCGATGAAACGTACCGCGCGCACCCGCTCGCGCGCCAGCTCGGCGATCTGCGGCAGCTCCTGCTCATTGATGCCCTGAATCGGCACGCAGTTGATCTTGAGCGGGATGCCGCTGTCGGCGGCCAGTTCCAGCGCATACAGCGCCTTTTCCAGCCCATCGCGGCGGGTCAGCCGGCGGAACACCTCCGGCTGAAGCGTATCGAGGCTAAGATTGATGCCGTCGAGACGGCAGCGCTGCAGCGCCGGCAGCGCAGCGGCCAGCTCCAGGCCATTGGTGGTCAGGGTAACCTGCTCCACCCCAGGCAGCGCCTTCAGCTTCTCGATAAACGGCACCACATTCCAGCGCACCAACGGCTCGCCGCCGGTGATCTTGAATTTGCGGATGCCCAGCGCCGCGAAGCTGCGGCAGAGGGTCAGCACCTCTTCCAGGCGCAGGATCTCCTCATGACGCATCGGCTCGACTCCGGCCTCTGGCATACAGTAGCGGCAGCGCAGATTGCAGCGGTCAGTGACCGAAATACGCAGATAATCAATATTTCTTCCGTAGCTATCCTGCATTTATCGCTGCACTCCCTCGCGGATAAAGTGGCCGCTCTTGCCCCCGTCTTTCTCATAGAGGGCGATAGAGGTGATCTCCATGGCGCGGTCAACCGCCTTGCACATATCGTAAATAGTCAGCAGCGCGGTGGCGACGCCGGTCAGCGCCTCCATCTCCACGCCGGTTTTGCCGCTGGTCTTGACGGTGCAGACCGCCTCAATCTCGCAGCTTTCTTCATGCATGATAAACTCCACCCTGCTCTTGTCCAGCATCAGCGGATGGCACAGCGGGATCAGCTCGCTGGTTTTTTTCGTCGCCATGATCCCGGCAATCTGCGCCACGCCCAGGACATCGCCTTTTTTGGCGCGGCCCTCGGCGATCATCGCATAGGTATCGGGCAGCATCCGGATCCGGCCGCCGGCAGTGGCGACGCGCTGGGTAACCGCTTTCGCTCCGACATCAACCATCACCGCATTCCCCTGAGCATCGATATGATTAAGCTGCGGTTTGTTCTCTTGCGTCATAGCTGTTTCCTTCCTCGTAATATCTTGATGAGCGCCCCGGACTGATGCGCGCCGCGCGGCGGCTGCGAGCCTGGGCGATAATAATTGCCTTGTTCACGGTATCTTTTGCACGGTATTATGAGGGAATTCGCGCTCTTATGGGGAAAACCCTGTCACTGCTATTGTAAGCAGGGAGCGCTCTTAGCGCTCTGCTAGCTGAGCAGGAGGTTTTTTTCCGGGGCTACGGTCAGATAGGACGGCAGCGCCGCGCCGCGGTATTCGTCGCGGCCATAGAGCCACCAGATGCGCGGCGGCCGCTCCGCCTCCGCGACAGTGGTGAAGATGATATTATGCTCAAACGGCGTTTCCGAGCTGTTGAGCAAGCGGCAGGGCAGCCGGTTGATCTCCTCCCCGCGCTCATCCACGGGAACAAAATCATGGGCGCGCACGCCGATATAGTCGAAATGCTCCGGGAACGGCGGCCGCACCTGCAGCCGCACCTGCCAGTCCAGCGCTTCCACCGTCTGCTCGCCGATGCGCCGCGCCCGGGAAAAATTCTTGCAGCCGCTCAGCCGCGCCACCGCCAGCTGCTGCGGATCGGCAAAGATCTCCCTGGTCGCGCCGCGGCGGACCGCCCGTCCATGGTCAATCACCAGCAGCTGCGGGCAGAGGCGATAGACCTCGTCGCGGCTATGAGTGACCATAATCACGCTGCCGGGATAGCTGCCGAGCATCTCCAACAGCTCCTCCTGCAGCTGATCCTTCAGATAAGCGTCCAGCGCCGAGAAGGGCTCGTCGAGCAGCAGTGCCTCCGGCTCATAGGCCATGATCCGCGCCAGCGCCACCCGCTGCTGCTGGCCGCCGGAGAGCTGCAGCGGATAGCGCTTAGCTAATCCCTCCAGCTGAAAACGCTCGATCATCTCCCTGACCACAGCCTGCTTATCGGCCTTAGCGCTGCGGAGCTGCTCCAGTCCGCAGGCGATATTCTGCTCCACCGTCATATTGGGAAAGAGGGCGTAGTTCTGAAAGAGATAGCCCACCTTGCGCTCCTGCGGCTTGAGATTGATCTTCTGCTCAGAATCAAAGAGAACGCGGCCGTTTAAGACTATCCGGCCTCTTTGCGGCGTTTCGATACCGGCGATACACTTGAGGGTCATGCTTTTGCCGGAGCCGGAAGCCCCCAGCACCCCCATTATATCATTACCGTGGGTAAATTGCACATTTAAATTAAAGCCTTTGAACTTTTTTTCCAGCGCTACTTCCAGGGTCATTGGACAGGCTCCTTCTTCATAAATCTCCGCCCCAGCGAAGTGAACCAGTTAAGGCAGAAAATCACCAGCAGCGAGATGCAGACGATGATCAGCACATAGTCGTAGGCGCCCTCCATATTGCCGGCCGCCACCTCGGAATAAATCGCCAGCGGCAGGGTGCGGGTCTGCCCGGCGATATTGCCGGCGATCATCGCCGTCGCGCCGAATTCGCCCAGCCCGCGGGCAAAGGCCAGCACGCCGCCGGAGGCGACGCCGGGCAGCGCCATCGGCATCACCACCCGCCAGAAGATCCTACCCTCGCGCATACCTAAGGTCCGCGCCGCATAGAACAGATTTTGATCTACCTGCTCAAAAGCGCCGCGCGCCGAGCGGTACATCAGCGGGAAGGAGATCACCACCGCCGCCAGCACCGTAGCGGACCAGGAAAAGGCGATCTTATAGCTGAAAAACTCGAGAAAGAACATCCCCAGCGGCCGCTTGGCGCCGAACAGATATAATAGGAAAAAGCCCATCACCGTCGGCGGCAGCACCATCGGCAGGGTGAGGATGCCGTCGAGAAACATCTTCAGCTTTTCATGACGGATACTGACCACCCAGCGGGCGACCAGCAGCCCGAGAAAAAAGGTGATGACAATCGAGACCGAGGCGGTCTTAAGCGAAATCCATACCGCAGAATAATCCATAAACTACCTCCGAAAAAACAGGGCAAGGAAGGCCGCAGCGCGGCTTCCTTGCCCTATCATTGGCGCGTTTGGCTGCTTAGAGATTGCTGGCGAAGCCGTATTGCTCAAAGACCGCCATCGCTTCCTTGCTCTGCAGGAATTCGACGAACAGCTGAGCAGCTTCCTGATGCGCGGAGTCCGCCACCATACCGACCGGATAGATAACCGGCGCGGCCAGGCTGCCCTCCGGAGCCTCAGCGATAACTTTAACGTTTTCATTGGTCGCGGCGTCGGTAGCATAAACGATGCCGACATCGGCGCTGCCCTCGGCGACCCAGTTGAGAACTTCGGTAACATTGGTGCCGAGACTGAATTTATTGGCGGCATTGAGCTCATCGTAAATGCCTAAAGAGGTCAGCGCTTCCTCAGCATATTGCCCAGCAGGCACGCTGGCCGGATCGCCGATAGCGATCATCTCGGCATTAACGATATCCTCAAAGGAGTCGATATCAGTATTAGCATCCGCCGGCGCGATCAGTACGATGCGGTTCTCCAGCAGCTCGACTACGGAGTCCGCAGCCACCAGGCCCTCTTCGACCAGGGCGTTCATCTGAGTCATCGCCGCGGACATGAAAACATCCGCCTGCATGCCGGATTCGATCTGCTGCTGCAGCTTGCCGGAAGCATCATAAGTACCGTCGACAGTGATCCAATCATGTTTCTCCTCAAACATCGGGATCAGCTCGTCCTCATAAGAATATTCGAGACTGGCCGCAGCGGCGACTAAAATAGTAACCGGTTCATTAGCCTGCTGATTAGGATCAGCATTGGGATCCCCGCTCTCGCCGTTATCCTGGGCGCAGCCGGCAAAAGCCAGCGCCGCCGCGACAACCGCGATCAGCAGGAACAGCAATTTCTTTTTCATTATCTTTCCTCCTGTAATCATTGTTTTGTTATTTCAACCATGCGCAGTGGTTAAACACCTTTGCCAAAGCCGCAGTTGGGGAAGACGCAGTTCTCGCAGTTGAGACACAGCCCGCCATGCCCCAGCCCGGCCAGCTCGTCTGCGCTGACCCGCAGGGCTGCCAGCACCCGCGGCAGCACCAGATCGAAGATGGTCCGCTTGGCATACATAACGCAGCCCGGCAAACCCATAATGGGGACGCCGCCGTCAGCATAGGCCAGCATGAACATCGCGCCCGGCAGCACCGGCGCGCCGTAGCTGATGATCTCAGCGCCGGTATTCCTGATCGCCAGCGGGGTGCGGTCGTCAGGGTCGACGCTCATGCCGCCGGTGACGACGACCAGCTCTGCTCCCTGCTCCAGCGCCTGCTTGATCGCAGCGGTGATCCGCTCGGGATCATCGGGCAGCAGGGTATGGGAGATCAGCTCCACGCCGTACTCCGCCAGCTTTTCCTCGATCACCGGAGAGAAAGTATCCTTGATCCGGCCCTTATAGACCTCGCTGCCGGTAGTGATCAGCGCGGCCCGGCGCAGCAGATAGGGGTGCAGCTGCAACAGCGGCACGCCGCCGCCGATTTCCTCGGCCGCCGCCATTTTCTGCCGCTCGATCACCAGCGGAATAATCCGCGTCCCGGCCAGATGATCCCCCCGGCGAACCGGAAAATGGCTGGCGCGGGTGGCGATCATCATCTCGCCCAGGCTGTTGATCCGCCGCAGCCGCTCCAGGTCGATGGTCAGCAGGCCGTCGCTTTGGGCGATGATTTCGATTTTTCCTTCCTTGACCGGGGTCGGCTCCATATGCTCCCCGGCGCAGATGCGGTAGAGGATCTCCGCCGCCTCGTTCTCATGGAGCGTATGCTCGTTCTGCTCCCAGATATACAGATGCTCCTTGCCCAGCGAAAGCAGCACCGGAATATCCTCCTCAGTGATGATATGCCCCTTGCGGAAACGGGCGTCCTTGGTCTCGCCGCGGATAATCTGCGTAATATCATGGCATAAAATATGCCCGGCGGCATCAACAGTATCGATCAGTTTCATCCTCTGCTCCTTGGCGGCGGCATTTATCCGGCCGCGCGATTATTTTGTTATCAGTCTATTTATGTTTTAGATTATTCTTAAAAGAAGATAATAAAACCTGCTTATATAATAACAGATTTTGGGAGATTGTCAAGCCTTTTCTTTGCCTTCCCGCCGGGTAGACGGTGGCAGTTGCCAGATCGCCGCCGATATGATAAGCTATCAGTAGCAGCCGCTTTTCCTGCGGGGGACGCGGCGCTATCCAGATTACAGCAAAGGAGAAATGCTATTATGGTAAGCCGTATCGTACTCAACACTATTTCCTATCATGGCCACGGCGCGATCGCCAACATTGTGCCCGAACTCACCGCCCGCGGCTACAAGAAGGCATTTGTCTGCTCAGACCCGGATCTGATCAAGTTCGGCGTCACCGGCAAGGTGACTGATCTGCTGGACGCCGCCGCTTTCCCCTATCAGGTTTATTCCGACATCAAGGCTAATCCGACTATCGAGAATGTCCAGCACGGCGTGGCAGCCTTCCGCAGCTCCGGCGCTGACTGCATCATCGCGATCGGCGGCGGCTCGGCGATGGATACCGCCAAGGCTGTCGGCATCATCGCCAACAACCCCGAATTTGCCGATGTCCGCAGCCTGGAGGGCGTCGCCCCGACCAAGAAGCACGCGGTCTTTACCATCGCTGTTCCCACCACCGCCGGCACTGCCGCGGAAGTGACGATCAACTATGTGATCACCGATGTGGAGAAAAAACGCAAATTTGTCTGCGTGGATACCAATGATATTCCGGAGATCGCTGTGGTAGATCCGGACATGATGGCCTCCATGCCGAAGGGTCTGACCGCCGCTACCGGCATGGACGCGCTGACCCATGCGATTGAGGGCTATATCACCAAGGGAGCCTGCGTCATCTCGGATATGTTCCATCTGGAGGCGATCCGCATCATCAGCGAGCATCTGCGCGGCGCGGTGCAAAACACCCCCGAAGGCCGCGAAGGCATGGCGCTGGGGCAGTACATCGCCGGCATGGGCTTCTCCAATGTCGGTCTGGGTATCGTCCACAGCATGGCCCACGGCCTGTCTGCGCTTTATGATACGCCGCACGGCGTAGCCTGCGCGATCATCCTCCCCACCGGACTGGAATACAATAAGAGCATTGCCGGCGGACGCTACCGCGCTATCGGCAAGGCCATGGGAGTAGCCGGCATCGACACCATGGACGACGCCGCTGCCGCCGACGCCGCGATCGCCGCGGTCAAGCAGCTCTCTGCCGATGTGGGCATTCCCACTGATCTCAAGGGTATCCTTAAGGAAGAGGACATCGACTTCCTGGCGGAATCCGCCTTTGCCGACGCCTGCTGCCCGGGCAATCCCCGCGACACCAGCGTCACCGACATCAAGGAGCTGTACCGCAGCCTGCTGTAAGCCCGGCCGGGACAGCGCTGTCCCACCAATTCTCCAGCGCCTGCCGCTATTGACGGCGGGCGCTGTTTTTTACCCAAGGGCTTGACATAAGGGTGCGGATGAGTTATTATTAAGACAGAAAAAGAATGAATTTTCTGATAACTATCGGCCGCCGCAGCGGAAAAAGAGGCCAAGAGGGATAAACAGCGGCGGTCGTTCCGGCCATAGCGCGAGGTTATCAGCTACTCCGGCAGGGGGTGATTCCGATGGGCAGTATCGACTGTCGCGAGGAACCGATCACAGTGAATATGCAGCGCCATGACTAAGCGCCAGGCTGTTTCCGTCCTCATCAATCTTTGCTATCGGAGCGGCCGGTCTTGCCTGCCCGATGCAGATCCTTTCTTATAAAAGAAAACAGCGGTGCAACGCTGAACCGCCAGTCATTGCGCAGAGCTACAACTACATAATGCCGACCCGGCGCGGATTTTCCCGGCATCTTGCTGCGGAAAACCGGCAGCCGGGTCTTTTTTCCATAAAAAAAACTGCCCGAAGGCAGTAGGATTGTCGCAGTCAGGCCGGGGCTACTCATTGACTACTGAGAGCCGCGCCCGGCGGGGAATATCGCCGACGCCGTCTAGAACCAGACGCGGGCAATAGGGGTAGTTGGCGATGTCTTTCTCAGCGGTAACTCCGGAGAGCACCAGCACGGTATCCAGGCCGCTTTCGATGCCGGCGATGATGTCGGTATCCATGCGGTCGCCGATGATCGCCGCATCCTGGGAGTGAACGCCCAGCATTTGCAGGCCGGTACGCATCATCAGCGGATTCGGCTTGCCGACATAATAGGCTTGCTTGCCGGTAGCCATCTCAATGGGGGAAATCAGCGAACGGCAGGCAGGGACGATGCCGCATTCCAGCGGAGCAGTTAAATCAGTATTGGTGCCGATCAGCTTGGCGCCGTTAAAAACATGATGCACTGCCTGGCAGATATTGTCATAATTGTAATTGATCGTCTCGCCGACGATAACATAATCCGGATCGATATTATTGATGGTGATGCCGGCGTCATGCAGGGCGTTGAACAGCCCCGGTTCGCCGATCACATAAGCGCTGCAGCCGGGAGCCTGCGAGCTGACGAATTTAGCGGTAGCCAACGCGCTGGTATAGAAATGGCTCTCATCCACCTCCAGGCCCATTCGCTTCAGCTTCAGCTGCAGCTCGCGCGGGGATTTGCCGCTGCCGTTGGTCAAAAAGAGGAACTGCTTTCCCTCGGCATACAGCCAGTCGACGAATTCCTTCACGCCCGGCAGCAAACGGTCGCCATGATAGATCACGCCGTCCATATCGCAGATAAATCCTTGCTTATTGCGTAAATTTTCCATTTGTCCTTCACCTCCTTTATCCATCTACCGCCAGTATAAAGAAGCAATGTTAAATCTGCTAGACGAGAAATGTTAAATTTAGCTGAAGTTTTATTTAACAAAGCGCGCCGCTGCCGCCGCAAAGCTCTCTAAGCAGTGGCGGTATCCGCTGCTGGTCAAAACCCCTTGAAGGCGAAAAATTTTTGCAGTATACTACTTGTTGGCAGCGGCGCGGCCGCGCTTGGGCTCAGCGCCGCAGCTCAATAATTCTTACTGAAAGCAGGGAAACCATGACTGAAAAAGCAACAGAGAAAAGCCTGGCGGAAGTGCGCGAGATGTTCTCCCATGACCGCTTCGCCACCGAAAACAGCATCGTGATCGATAAAATCGGCGACCATTACGCCCAGTGCAGCGTCCAGCTCGCCGGCCGGCACAAGAACGCGCTCGGCGCGGTGATGGGCGGAGTCTATTTCACCCTAGCGGATTTTGCCTTTGCCGTCGCCTCTAACTGGCAGAATCCCGGCACGGTCTCGCTAAGCTCCAATATCACCTATCTGGGACGGGCCAAGGGCAGCGCGCTGATAGCCGAGGCGGTCTGCGTCAAGGATGGGCGCACCACCTGCTATTACCGTATCGATGTCCGCGACGATCTGGGCAATGCCGTGGCGGCTATTACCACCACCGGCTATCATAAATAACTGCCGGATCATCATTTTTTACCGGAGGGGAGCCAAATGAGCATCACTAT
>CALXQC010000059.1 GCA_944390435.1 uncultured Clostridia bacterium | reverse complement strand
AAGCCTCTATACCAATCCGGTACTGATCTCCACCGCCCTGGCGATCATTCTCTCGCTGCTGCGGGTACAGCTGCCGGAATTCATCAGCTCGCCGATCGAAATGATGGGAGATATGGCGCTGCCGCTCTCCCTGCTGACCCTAGGCGGCAGCATCAGCTTCAAAAAAGAAGAGGTTAACCTGAGCCAGGCGCTGGCCGCCTCCACGATTAAGGTCGTCGTGATTCCGCTGATTTGCATCCCGCTCGCCTATTTGCTGGGCTTCCGCGGTATCGATATTATCATCTGCTTGATTCTCTTCGGCTCTCCGGCCGCAGTCTCTTGCTTTCCCATGGCCTACCAAATGGGCGCCAATCACCGGCTATCGGGCATGATTATCGCCATTACCAATACTATGGCCATTTTCACCCTCTTCCTTTTCGTTTTTGTGCTGCGTATCCTGGAAATTATCTAGCAGCTGCACCGCAGGCGAAAAAAATGAGGAAAAAATTTGACAACAGCCAGCTTGCTTATTATAATAGAGGAATAATTCCTGTCGGGAGAGCCTGCTGCTTTCCCCCGCTATTATCGGCGGCGCAGCGCGCCGCTGGATCACCACCACCGGCTGGGAATACGTCTTTTGCCGGCGGGATCAAATCTTTCGATAAAGGCAGGTAATGATTATGCTAAACCTTCTTGACAGTATCCCGAATGTGCTGCTACTGGGAGCGGGACCGAGCTGCTGCTCTCCTTCTACCTATCATGCGCTGTCATGCCCGACCCTCAGCCATATGGATCCTTATTTCATCAAAATCATGGATGAGATCAAGAGCTATCTCCAGCAGCTGATGGATACCAAAAACGAGCTGACCGTACCGCTCTCCACCAGCGGCTCCGGCGGCATGGAAGCCACCTTCGTCAATATCGTCGAGCGCGGCGATAAAATTTTGGTACTGGAAAACGGCAGCTTCAGCGAGAGAATGATCGATGTAGCCGGCCGCCTCGGCGCCGAGGTAACGGCGCTGCATTATCCCTGGGGCGAGCCGATCAGCGTTGAGGAAGCAGCAGCACAGCTCAAGAAGGAACATTATAAAGCAGTAGCCATGGTCTATGCCGAAACCTCCACCGGCGTGCTCAACCCGGTCGAGGAAATCGGCGCGCTGGTCAAGGACAGCGACACCCTGCTGCTGGTCGATGCTGTCCCGGCTCTGGGCGGCATCCCGATCAAAGTCGATGAATGGGGTATCGATATTTGCTACAGCGGCTCGCAGAAATGTCTCTCCTGCCCGCCCGGCCTGGCGCCGATCACCGTCTCGCCCAAGGCGATCGAGGTAATCAAAAACCGCAAGACCAAGGTGCCTAACTGGTATCTGGATATGAACATGATTATGGGCTACTGGGGAGGCGGTCAGTCCCGCGTCTATCACCACACCGCGCCGGTCAATATGATTTACGGTCTTTACCAGGCGCTCTACAATATCTTTGAAGAAGGCGTCGATCAGGTCTTTGCCCGTCATATGGCCGCGCATCATTATCTGATCGAGCAGATCGGCCAGATCGGCTGGGAGCTGCTGGTTAAGGATGAGCGCTACCGCCTGCCGGTAGTCAATGCGCTGAAGGTTCCCGCCGGCATCGACGCCGCGGCCTTCCGCAGCCGCCTGCTCAACGACTATCAGATCGAGGTCGGCGGCGGCTACGGCTCGCTGGACGGCAAGGTGATCCGCATCGGCCTGATGGGCTACAATGCGCAGAAGTATAATGTCGACCGGGTGATCGCCGCGATGAAGGAGATCATTGCCGGTTAAGCCGATATTCTGCTCTATCCAACAGCTAAATGAACTTACATCCGTAAAAGGAGGACATCTCATCGATGGCCTCCTTTTTTATTTTGTTCAAATCGTCAGGATAATACCGCAAACACTAAATTCACGCCATCAATACGCGGCACGATCACTATAAAGTTATCAAAAATGCTGATAAATGAACTCGATTCTATCATTATTTCAATTAGACACTTACTAATAAATATGTTATTTTAATAAATGTTTGCAAAGATTTAACCGAGATGATGGCCGTTTTGGAGGTTTCATTTTGATCCAGGTTACTAATTTATACAAGAGCTTCGGCGAGCTTAAGGTGTTGGAAGATATTAGCCTACATATTAAAAAAGGAGAAATATATGGGCTGATCGGCCGCAGCGGCGTTGGCAAATCCACATTGCTTCGCTGCATCAACGGCTTAGAATCCTATGATGCCGGCAGCATGCTTGTGGATGGCAGAGAAGTAAAAGCAATGAATCAAAAAGAACTGCTCGCCTTCCGCAAAAATATCGGTTTCATCTTTCAGCAATTCTCCCTGCTCAACCGTATGGATGTTTATAATAACGTAGCTTTTCCCATGCGTAGCTGGAAATATGATAAAAAAACTATCGACCGCAAGGTAAAAGAACTACTAGAATTAGTGGGTTTAAGCGATAAAATCCACGCCCGCCCCAGCGAATTATCAGGCGGGCAAAAACAACGCGTGGCTATTGCACGCGCACTGAGCCTGGATCCAGCAATTTTACTGTGCGACGAAGCGACCTCATCGCTAGACCCCAAAACAGCATACTCTTTTACCGATCTGCTAGATAAAATTAATAAAGAAATGGGCATCACCATCGTGGTAGTAACTCATCAGATGGCGATTCTCCGCCGCATCTGCCAAAATATCACTATTTTGCAAGAAGGCAAAGTGGCTGTGACCGGCAGCGTGGAAGATATTTTTCTCAAACAGCATCCAGCCTTGGTAGAGCTGATCGGTCAACAAAATATCGATCTCAGCCAAGATGGCATCACCATCAAGGTAGTCATATCCAAGGAGAACTCGCAGACTCCAGTACTGACGCAAATGGTGCGTGATCTCAATATAGATTTTGTCATCTCCGGCGGCGCTATGGAAAAATTCCGCGACCATACTATGGGCTCAATCCTCATCAATTTACGGGAGCAGGATCTGGTCAAAGCCACACAGTATCTCGACGCCAAACATATTCCCTGGTACCGCATGTCTCCACAAGAACCCCAAACAGCGGAGGTGAGCGTATGCTGACTGCTGAGTTTTGGGCTGACTGGTGGCGCAATTTTGAAGCGCTGATTCTCCCCTCGATTTTTTCCACTATCAGAATGACTCTTGCCTCGGTAGTATTTGGCATTATCTTCGGCAGTATTTTAGCCTTTTTCCTGGTCAAACACAATCCCAAAGGGTTAAAGCCGCGCCCCACCGCCTATAAAATAATGAGCTTCTGCGTCAATAGCATCCGCTCTTTTCCCATTTTGATCCTGATCGTAGCTATCAGTCCATTAACTAGGATAGTAATGGGAACAACCATTGGTGAAACCGCCGCTATTTTCCCTTTGACGATCGCCGCCATTCCTTTTGTCGGGAGAGTCATCGAAAACGCTTTAATAGAAGTTGATCCTCAGCTGATAGAAGCTGCGCGTTCCTTTGGCGTCTCGGATAACCGTATCATCGTCCAGGTGATGTTCCGCGAGGCTTTACCGGCCATTGTCAATGGCTGCACGCTCTCGGCAATCAGCTTTTTAGTCTGCACTACCATCGCCGGCGCAGTAGGCGCTGGCGGCTTGGGCGCCATTGCCTTGACCTACGGTTATCAGAACTTTAACAACTCTATCCTCTATACCTGTGTTATCATTATTTTTCTCTTGGTCCTATTGGTGCAAACCATTGGCAATATAATCTACAAAAAACTAAAATAATTTAAGGAGTGCATCTAATGAAAATGGCAAAAAAATTAATCTGTGTAGCTTTAGTAGTGATGTTAGTATGCGCTGTTGCCGGCTGCAACAATCAAAGCGCTGAAGATGAAAATCAAGAAGCTGCGGTAACGCTTAAAGTAGGAACCTTCGCTGGCGTCTCCCACGATGCTTGCAAACTCGTTACCGATATTCTCGAGAGCCGCTATGGCTATGAAGTAGAAATCCTCGATTTTGATGGCAACACCCTTCCCTGCACTGCGCTGAAAGATGGCGAACTGGATATGGTCATCGGCAATGCTCTGCACTGGGTAGAAACTTTCTGCGAGCAGAATAATTGTGATTTAAGCATGATCGAGCCTTATTATTTCTATACCCCGCTGGGCATCTATTCTGCCAAATGGGATTCCCTTGATGAAATCCCCCAAAATGCCCAGATCATCATCCCCAGCGATTCTTCTAACATGAACAATTCTCTGCTGCTTTTAGAGGAAGCCGGTTTGCTGACTATGGGCGAGCCAACGACCACTGATTCTTTCTTGACCACCCTCGATATTGCGGAAAATCCGCTCAACATCGAAATCATTGAAGGTGATATCACCAGCTCCGCACGCTCCATTGAGGATGTCGACGCCGTAGTAGCAGTCTCCAGTGTTGCCGCATCTTCCGGCAATATCGATCCCTACTCCTATCTGTACCGTGCGAGCCAACCCGGAGCGATCGGCTTTATCGTCCGCACCGAAGATATCTCTTCTGAGTGGGCTGGCTACATTTCTGAGATCATCGCCTCCGGCGAACTCGATGAAGCTTTCAATGAAGTCAGCGCCGGACGCGCTTTCCTCTGCACTGAGTGGGAATAATGAACAGACCTACTTACGCTGAGCTGGAAAACGAGCTCCAGGCCTTGCTGGATTTTCCTTATCGGGTAGCGGCAGTACGCCTGCTTAAAACCGAAGAAGAATATCAGCAGCTGGCCATTCCGGAACCCAAATCTGCGCTCAATTACTGTCAAATGGTCAAGGCTGCGCTTACCGGGCACAGCTTCAAAGCCAGCCAGGCAGAGCATTTCCGTTGCCTGGCTGGTCCTAGCACCATAGGCATCCTGCCTTATCCCGCTGAAAGTGAAAGCGGGGAAAACCTATGCGATATCGGCATGTATCGGGATCTGGTAGTAGCACATGATATTGCCCAGAAGATGGCGCATTGTCCCCACTGGGCTTATGGGGTAGCAGTGCAGCCACTATCAGCTTGCAGCGAACCCCCACAGGTAGTTATCATCGTCACCAACCCCTTCAATGCTATGCGCATTGTCCAAGGATATTCATTTGAATACGGGACTAACACCTCTTTTCAAATGACAGGCAACCAGGCGTTCTGTTCTGAATGCACTGCTTATCCCCTGCAACATGGCCGGATCAATATCTCGTTGCTTTGCTCAGGAACCCGTAATAGAGTCAAGTGGAATGAGAATGAGCTGGCAGTAGGAATACCCTTTATCCAGTTAGAGACTGTTATCCGCGGTATCCGTTCTACAGTCAACCCCATGGAGCTGGATGATAAAAAAGCACAGATCCAGCAAAAGCTCCAGCAACTAGGAGAAGACACGCAATGGATCCGCTTTGGCTGGAACTATTGGAGCGGCCTCAAAGAGCGGCAAGACCAAACCTATGCTGGACTACTTGACAAAGATAAAGAATAAAGGACAATCAAATATAGTTGATAAGAAAACCCAGGGCAGACCGTTTGGTTTGCCCTGGGTTCTGTTTACTGCTAAAATCTTATCTTCTTCTTAACTAGCGCCTAAAGGATATCTTACTATCCTCTGATTGACTAAACCCTGAGAGATCTTTATCTCTCCAGATAATTCATCAGGATCTGCGCTACCTCTGCCCTAGTCGCAATCCCCTGTGGGTCCAGATTGTTGGCGCCTTTGCCATGCAGCACTCCCTGCCCAACTGCCCCGTTCATCGACTGTACCGCCCAGTCAGACACCTCGCTGCCATCAACAAAACCACCCAGGTTCTCCTCTAACGTTACCACATCTAATCCTTTGTAGACTGCATACCGGTACATCACTGCCGCCATCTCTTCCCTGTTGATATTATCCAGCGGTCTGAAGCTGCCATTGTACCCTTCTACTATACCATGGCTATTTGCCCATACTACCG
>CALXQC010000058.1 GCA_944390435.1 uncultured Clostridia bacterium | reverse complement strand
CCGATGATCGATATGGGACAGCAGTCCAATCTGCATATCAACGGTTATGCTATTCAATGCCGCGTGACCACCGAGGATCCGACTAATGGCTTTGCGCCTGATACCGGCAAGATCACCGCCTATCGTTCCGGCGGCGGTTTCGGCGTTCGTATGGATCGCGGCACTACCACTACCGGCACGGTAATCTCGCCTTATTATGATTCGCTGCTGGTCAAGGTCACTTCCTGGGATAATACCTTTGACGGCGTCTGCCGCCGCGCCCTGCGGGCGATCAGCGAAGTGCATATCCGTGGCGTAAAAACCAATATCCCCTTTATTAGCAATATCTTGGTGCATCCGGCTTTCCGCGCCGGCAAGTGCCATACGAAATTTATCGACGAGACTCCGGAGCTGTTCGAAATCGAGAACAGCCGCGACCGCGCCACCAGAGTCTTGAAATACATTGCCAAAATCCAGGTGGAAAATCCTAATGCCGAGCGTAAGCAGTTTGACGCTCCGCGTATCCCCAAGCCCAAACTGGATCAACCCAAGCCCGGCTTGAAACAGCTGCTGGATAAAGAAGGCCCCGATGCGGTCAAACAATGGGTGCTGGACCAGAAAAAGCTGTTGATCTGCGATACCACCATGCGTGATGCGCATCAGTCGCTGCTGGCAACCAGAATGCGTACCCGCGATATGCTGCTGGGCGCTCCCGGTACGGCGGAGATTTTGGCCGATTGCTTCTCTTTGGAGATGTGGGGCGGCGCTACTTTCGACGTTGCCTACCGCTTCCTTCATGAGTCTCCCTGGGAGAGACTGGATCTGCTGCGGAAAAAGATCCCCAATATTCTCTTCCAGATGCTGCTCCGCGGCGCTAATGCCGTTGGCTATACCAATTATCCCGATAATCTGATCCGTGAGTTTATCGCTGAGGCTGCACGTTCAGGCATCGATGTCTTCCGTATTTTCGACTCGCTGAACTGGATTCCCGGCATGGAAGTAGCCATGGATGAGGTTCTCAAGCAGGGTAAAATCTGCGAAGCCACCATCTGCTATACCGGTGATATCCTCGATCCGAAACGCGATAAATATACTCTCGATTATTATGTTAAGATGGCCAAGGAACTGGAACGCCGCGGCGCTCATATTCTGGCGATTAAAGATATGGCCGGTTTGGTCAAGCCCTATGCGGCCAAGCGTCTGGTCGAAGTTTTGAAGCAGGAGATCGGCATCCCGGTGCAGTTCCACACCCATGACACCTCAGGCAATCAGGTTGCGGCCTGCTTGATGGCCGCGGAAGCTGGCGTCGATATTGTCGATACCGCAATCGCCTCGATGTCTTCGCTGACCTCGCAGCCTTCGATGAATGCTATCGTCGCCGCCCTGCAGGGCAATGAGCGCGATACCGGCATTGATCTCGATGAGCTGCAGCGGCTGACTGATTATTGGGCCGATGTCCGCCTGCGTTACTCCAGCTTTGAGTCGGATATCAAGAACCCAGCCACTGATATTTACCGCTATGAGATCCCCGGCGGCCAGTACACTAACTTGCAGCCGCAGGTTGTTTCCTTGGGCCTGGGAGCACGTTTCCAGGAAGTCAAGGAAATGTACCGCACCGTCAATGAGATGCTGGGCGATATCGTCAAAGTCACCCCGTCTTCGAAGATGGTCGGCGATCTGGCGATCTTCATGGTGCAAAACGATCTTACTCCAGAGAATATCGTTGAGCGCGGTAAGGCGCTGACTTTCCCGGATTCGGTAGTTTCTTACTTCAAAGGCATGATGGGCCAGCCGGCATGGGGCTTCCCCGAAGACTTGCAGAAAGTCGTCTTAAAGGGCGAAGAACCGATTACCTGCCGCCCCGGCGAATTGCTGCCGCCGATTGATTTTGAGGAAGCGCGCAAGGAAGTAGAAAAATTTGCTCCTAACCCGACCAAGAGAACGCTGATCTCCTGGTGCCTCTATCCGAAAGTGGTGCAGGAATATCACCGTCACCGCCAGGAATACGGCTATATCACCCGTATGGGCAGCCATGTTTTCTTCAATGGCATGGCGCCCGGCGAGACCAATCAGATCAATATCGCCGAGGGTAAAACTTTGGTGATCAAGTATCTGGGGCTGGGCTCGGTTAATGATGACGGCACCCGCAATGTTCAGTTTGAACTCAACAGTATGCGCCGCGAGGTAGCGGTTCCGGATAAGAACGCTAAAGTCAAGGTGCGCAATGTGCCGATGGCTGACCCGAATGATAAGAGTCAGACCGGCGCTTCGATCCCTGGTTTGGTCTCCAAGGTCAATGTCAAGCCCGGCGATAAAGTCGAGGAAAATCAGGTCATGGCGGTTATTGAGGCCATGAAGATGGAAACTTCAGTAGTGGCCCGTATGTCCGGTACGGTTGATCAGGTGCTGATCAAAGAGGGCATGGATGTTAAAGCCGGCGAGCTGCTGATCACTATTAAGTAATAGTATCCGGATTATCCCGGACTATATAAAAACACCGCTCATTATCTCAATGAGCGGTGTTTTTATGTTTGGGTTACGGGTAAGTTCCAGGCGTTGTTTTAGTCGAGCAGCTTGTCCAGACCAAAGGTCAGGCCATCCAGATCTAAAACCCGTCTCAGCGCCATGGCTACTCCGGGATAAAAGCATTCGGCATTGGTTGATTCCGCGCGGATGGTCAGCAGCTGTCCGGGCGCGCCGAAAATGCAGTCCTGGAGCGAGATTACGCCGGGTACGCGGACGCTGTGGATCCGGGCTCCCTGATAATCGCCGCCGCGGCAGCCGGGCAGCAGTTCGAAGCTGTTGGGGCTTTCCTGCGAGAACACCTCGCGGTTGGCGCACATCATCTTGGCAGTGGTCATCGCAGTGCCGGAGGGAGCGTCTAATTTATGCGAATCATGCGTTTCAACGATTTCAAAATTCGGCATATATTTAACAGCCTCAGCGGCAAAGCGCATCATCAATACTGCGGAGATAGCGAAGTTAGACGCTACGAAAATCGAGGTTTTATTGGCTTTGGCCAGGGCGTCGACTTCCTGTAGATCGGCTTCGGATAAGCCGGTGGTGCCGACAACGCAGGCTACTCCGCTATTGAGTGCAGTGCGGAGATTTTTCATTACTGCCTGGGGATTGGTGAAATCCAGCATTACCTGGGGCTGTGCGCGCTTGATCGCTGCTTCCAGATCGTCTTCAACCAGCACTCCGGTGGCTGGGTTGCCGGTAATGGTGCCAATATCAGCTCCTGCGCCTTTGACATCTACTGCCGCCACGATTTCCATATCCTGTTCTTGGAGAATCTTGCCGGACATAGCTCGTCCCATTCTGCCGGAGGCGCCGTTAACAAGTATTTTGATCATACAAATGCCCTCCATTTCCTAGTAACTGATAATGGCATATTCCCTAAAAGACGGCAAAAACCCTCTTTCCTAACCGGGATATTGCATTTTTAGCGCGGAGAACGCCCGCTGCTGTCGATATCGACGACGATGATTTCCGGCCCGACCTTTTTGACCGCTTCCCAGGGGATAGAAAAAGAGCGGCGCTCGCCGCGCAGCCGGACAGACTGCTGAAGTACGATTTCAGCGATTTTTCCATCGATAGGATCCACCAGCAGGTCGCTATCGCCGGCTGAGCCGATGATTTCCCCGTCATACAGATTAATGATCCTTTTGTCGGCAAACTCGCTTAAGCGCATAATAAACACCTCCCGCATCAAGCTTATGCGGGAGGCGCTGTTTTTATAACGGTTGGGTTTAGCGGTCACCGCTGTGGCCGAAGCCGCCGGCGCCGCGTTCGCTGCCGGTGAGCTCTATAGATAGCTGCAGCTGCGCCTGCGTCACTGGCGCGATGACCATCTGTGCGATACGCATTCCGCGGCTGACGTTAAACGGTTCGCTGCCCAGATTGATTAAAATCACTTTTATTTCACCGCGGTAATCGCTATCGATAGTCCCCGGGCTGTTGAGCACGGTGACGCCGCTGTTGAGCGCTAGCCCACTGCGGGGGCGGATTTGCGCTTCATAGCCGCGCGGCAGTTCGATAGCTAGTCCGGTAGGGATCAGCGCCCGCTGTCCCGGTGAGATGATCAGCTCTTCGTTTAATGCCGCCACCAGATCCATGCCGGCCGCGCCTTCGCTCTGATATGCCGGTAGTGGCAGACCCTGGTCGAGACTTTGAACTTTAACCGTCAGATTTTGTGTCATGCCAATAGCTCCTTTGCCGTTATCGGTGCCTGCGAGGGCCCTACCTGTGCCAACACCAGCTGCTCCGGTACGATCAGCTGTTTGATCACCCGCCGGATATCATCGTCGCTGACTGCCACCAGCCGCGCGGCGATCTCCTCAGCATTATAGATTTTGCCTAAGGCTAATTCACTGCGGCCCAGCTTGCTCATTACGTTGGCGGTGCTTTCCATATTGAGCAGCAATCCGCCTTTGAGCTGGTCTTTGCTGCGGGCGATTTCTTGATCTGTTAAACCGTGCTCCGCCAAGATGGCGAATTGCTCCGCCATGATTTTGATCAGCTCCGCAGCGTTTTTCGGTGTGGTAGCGGCATAAGCCATAATCAAACCGCCTTGGGCGTAATTTTCCAGATAACAGTAAGCGCTGTAGGCCAGACCTCTTTTTTCCCGTACTTCCTGGAAGAGGCGGGAACTGGCGCCGCCGCCCAGGGCATTGGCGATGATGGTCGCCGGGTAATAATCATCGCTGCCCAGCGGCACTCCGGGAAAACCGAGGCAAATATGGCTCTGCTCAATATCTTTGGCGATAAAGCTATCGCCTCCTTGCGCCAGCGGCGGGGCGATTTCCGCTGTCTTACGGCAGTCGCAATTGGCGTTGAAATAATGTTCCGCCTTATTGATAGCCTCTTCCGAGGTAATATTGCCGGCAATGGCCAGCACAGTATTGCTGGGATGATAAAAACGCTGATAATGCCCGGCCAGCATATCGCGGCTGAGAGCCTCTACTGAGGCCAGAGTGCCGGCAATCGGCCTGCCATAAGGATGCTGCGGGAAAATAGTGCTGGTGAACAGATCCATCGCTACTTCGTCGGGACTGTCCTCATACATATTGATTTCTTCGATAATGACTTTTTTCTCGCGGTTAAATTCTTGTTCCGCCAGTAGCGAATGCTGATACATATCCGCCAGCAGATCGAGCTGCAGGTCGAAATGCTCGTCCAGAGAGCGGGCATAATAACAAGTCTGCTCCTTGCCGGTAAAGGCGTTGAGCACGCCGCCAACCGCCTCCATCTCCGCAGCAATCGCTAAAGCATCGCGGCGCGGAGTTCCCTTAAACAGCATATGCTCCAGAAAATGAGAAACGCCGCTGGTAGCGGGATCTTCATATACTGAGCCGCATTTGACCCATAAGCCGCTGCTGATAGAACGCAGATGGGGCATCGGTTCGACCAGCAGGCGCATTCCAGATGATAAAATAAATTTTTCTGCCATAATTACCTCGTGTCCGTAGTTTGTTCTTCTTCGCTGCTTTCCGGTGGCGCGGCATAGTGATAAAGATAATCTTCAGCCGCGGGGATTACTAAATTTTCCGCTTTTCTGATGACTGGGTAGACCATGTACAGGGAGTTGAGGCTTTCGATGATGCCTCCGGGATAGGTGAGTCCTGTCTCCAGGGTGGACGGATCGCCGATAGCTTTAATGACAATAGGGTAGAGCAGCTCCTTGCCATTTATGAGCGGGACGTATTTTTCTTGCTGATAGGTATTGCCGCTTTGGCTGGCAACGGCCTTTTCCGAGATAACGGTATGCATGGTAAAGCGGGTGTCATTGATTGAGACTGCCTCCGCACCGGAAGCAAACAATTCGTTGACCAGATCGATCAGATCATAATACATGATATTGGATTCTCCGGTGATTGTCACCGTGACTCCCGGTCCGGTTACCTGTTTACCGCCGGTAACGGTTTGCAGATTAGCGATGCGGTTGCGGATCGAGGAAGAAAGGCTGTTGCCGCTGGCAATTAATTCTTCGCTTTCCGCCAGCTGCTGCTGCAAGAGCGCCAGCTCGTCCTGCAGGCTTTCTTTATTGTCATTAGCGCTTTTAATGATCATCGCCAGATTGGCCGAGCTTTCATTGACCAAAGCGTCATTCTCGTTTTGATGGGTGTGATATTGCGCCATCAGCAGTAGTCCGAAGCAGAAGAAAACGACGAACAGCGGGATCATCCATAAAATCGATTTGGTATTTCTATTGGTTCTCATAGCTCCACCTAAGCGTTCAGCCGTTTATCCTTCTGCGCCTTTTTAGCGCGCATTTTCTTGATCAGCAGATGCCTGATCGAACCGATATTGTGGAAAATACGGATGCCGAAGGCGACTACTGCCGCCAAATACAAGTCAACGCCGATCATATCGCCCAGAGCGGCCAGCGCTGCGGCGATAATCGTATTGACGAAAAAGCCTGATACAAGAACCGAGCCGTCGAAATCGCGCTCGAGAATCGCGCGCCAGCCGCCCAGCAGCGAATCCAGTCCGGCTAAGACTGCTACTGCCAGATAGCTAGCATAAGCGATCGGGATGCTCAGGGTAAAGATTGATCCCAATAACAGTCCAACAACTAAACCCAACAGCGGTAACCAAATGGTCATCGTGATATCTCCTTCATCCGCACAAATTTCTGTAAGATATGTCTGCCGGCGCCGGTTATTCTTCGTGGTTTTCCGGCTCTTCGGACGGCAGAATGGTTTCTATTGTGCTGTAATTCGTAGCATAGGCGCCGGTATAAGGCGAGATAGTGATCTGCTCCTGCTTAGAGTATTGCACCGGCATCCCTCGGTAAACCAACGAGAGATAAGTGCCGCTTTCCAGCAGGGAGCTGACCAGCTCATCCGGATTGCCGATCAGTTTGATTTCATATGGCGGCGCCAAGCGGGTGGAATTGATCAGGATAATCGTTCCGGCGCAGCGGATGCTGGTCGAGTCGGTAATCCTGACGCCGTTGACCGAACAGGCTTCCGTAACCTGCGCCAATGAACGAATCAGATACAGCAGATCCTTATCATGAACAATATAATTGCTGGCGACATAACTGGCAGGATTATTCTTCTGCGCCAGCTCTGCTCCGGCAGTATTATCGTTTAAGGTGACAATGATGCCCGGGCCTTCCACCGTGGTGAGGTGGGCGTTGAGGTTAAGCTGATTGAGCAGGGAGTTCAGATAGGAGAGATGCGTCTGATCATCTGCCTGAGAAGTCTCCAGCGCCTCGATTTGGTCACGGGTATCGGCGATCTGTGTCTCTAGATCGGTGATCTCGTCCTCCAAGTTTTCGATATAGCCGACCAACTCTTGGGTATTGCTTTCCGCATTGACCTCGGTATTGAGGTTGGTGTGGATACTGAGCATGATCATCACGCCCAGTATCATCGAGATCCCCGTCAGAAAGAGAATATTTCTTTGCAGCTTAAGTTTTTGCATAGTTTGTTAGAAATTCACCGCCGGCCGAAGCAGCCGGCGCACGGCGGACAACATTTCAATATATTATACACAAGCGAGGAAAACCCTGCATCCGCCGGAGCAAAACTATCTCTCTAAAAGGGTTTTTCCCAGGTTGCGGAGAATATTAACAAGGATTATGCGGCATTGGCGCCGCGGCGGTTGACTCCGCAATATTATGTGATAAAGGAGGACTATCGTGCTGTTTTCCGCAATGGCTGACTGGACAGTCTGGAATTATTTGGCGGCGCTTATCGACATCGCGGTGCTGTCATATGTTATTTATAAATTTCTGCTGCTGATCCGAGGCACACGGGCTGTTCAGCTACTCAAAGGATTGATCGTTCTCCTGATCGTTTATTTCCTCAGCGATATCTTAGGGCTGCATGCTATCAACTGGCTGCTGTCGGAGGCCTGGGCGGTCTTGTTCCTGGCTTTGGCGGTGATTTTCCAGCCTGAGCTGCGCCGCGCCCTAGAACATATCGGGCGGGGAAATATTTTTAACATTACCCGCAATTCCCTGGCTAATGTCGATGTCACCCATGTGATTGACGAAATCGTGGCGGCTTGTGTTTCCTGCGCCAAACCCCGCACTGGCGCGCTGATCATTATCGAACGCGAAACCGGTCTGCAGGACTATGTCGATACCGGCATCACCGTTGATGCCAAGGTTACCCAGGAGCTGTTGGTCAATATTTTCGTGCCGAATACGCCACTGCATGACGGCGCTACCATTGTCCGCGGCGATCGGGTGATGGCGGCTGCCTGTTTCCTGCCGCTGTCGGATAATCCCTATATCAGCCTTTCTTTGGGCACCCGCCACCGGGCGGCTATCGGTATTTCCGAGGTTTCCGACGCGTTGGCTTTGGCTGTCTCGGAAGAAACCGGCCTGATTTCAGTAGCCAATGCCGGCAAGCTGATCCGCCATTTGGATGAGAAGCAGCTGCGGGAAATGCTGTCTACGGAATTGACCCATAGCAGCGGTATCCTTAACAGAAAGACGGAAGGAGGCCGCGCTAATGGTTGACGCTAATATCCCGGAGCAGAAAGCGCCGGAGAAAAAAACTCCCGAAAAGAAAAATTGGTGGAAAAAAGATTGGTGGCAGGCGCCGGGCTTTACCGGCTATAAGATCGGCTCGGTGATTATCGCTTTGCTGATTTGGGGCTTTGTCGTGGTGACGCAGAACCCGCTGTCAGATACGATGTTTACTGTACCGCTGGAAGTGCGTAATCTCGACAGCGAGCTGACCATGCTGGAAACTACCAATCAGGTTCAGGTGCGCGTTCAGGGCACTAATGCCGAGCTGGCTAATCTGAGCAGCGGCGATATTATCGCCTATGTGGATATGACCGGGGTGCAGGAGGGCAGCGCGACCGTGGAAGTGAAGGTTGAGGTGCCGGATAATGTGCAGCTGGTGTCTTTTACTCCCACCAGCATTGCGGTAGAGCTGGAAATAGCCGCCAGCGGCAGCTTCCCGCTGGAAGTGCGGATCAGCGGGAATCCGGCGGAAAATTACACGCTGTTGGAGCCGGTGCCCTCGCCCTCGGAGATTACTCTGGTAGGCGCGGCCGATTATTTGGACGAAGTCGGGACGGTGTTTGTCAGCGCTGATGTCAGCGGCTTGACGCAGAATTATCATCAAAATCTGCAGATTGCGGTTTTGGATACTCACGGCAATAATATTACCAGCCATTTCCTGCTGTCGCCGAGTACCGCTACAGTGATTATTCCGGTAGTTTATGATATGCCGGAGAAGAGCGTCGCTGTCGATCCTTCCGTGGTGGGCGAGCCGGCGGAGGGCTACGAAATCAGCCGGATTGTGGTCGAGCCGGCGACGGTAAGCGCTTTCGGCGATCTGGAGCTGCTCAATTCTCTGCATTATCTGGAGACGGAGCCGATCGATATCTCCGGTCTCGACGATACCTATACGCAGGAAGTGGAGATCATCCATAGCAGCGAGCTTACGCTCTCCGCTGAGTCGGTGACGGTAGTGGTGCAGATCGAGCCGGTATCGCGGGCCACCTTTACCCGCAATGTGATTCATGCGCAGAATCTAGCCAGCGGATTAAGCTGTGATTTGCCCACGCAGACGATGGAAGTAGTCGTCTCCGGACCGGAAACAGATCTCGAGGCGATCACCGCTAATGATATTGTGCCTTATCTTGATTTCAGCGGTATCGACAGCGCCGGCGAGTATACGCTGCCGCTGCGGGTGACTCTGCCGGCTAATATTTCTTTGGTTTCATTGAGTCCGCAGCAAGTGACAGTAACGGTCACCGGCGGAGTATAATGCCGGGAACTGCGACATAAATTGACTATGAACACTTATTCCCGATAATTTATCTGCGGGATCAGCTACTAAATTGTGGAGGCTTGGCTATGGGAAAATATTTTGGCACAGATGGTATTCGCGGGCGCGCTTCATCGCAATTCCCGCCGCTGTTTGTGTTTAAACTGGGGTTGGCTGCGGCGGAGGTGCTGCGTAAGGATACTTCATCGCGGCGTCCCCGGCTGCTGATCGGCAAAGATACGCGTATTTCCGGAGATTTTCTTGAATCTGCCCTAGCCGCAGGCATGGCGGCCGGCGGCTGCGATATTATCCTGCTGGGCGTGATTCCCACTCCGGGCGTCGCCGCATTAACTAGACTGCTGGAGGCTGATGCCGCAGCGGTAATTTCCGCCTCGCATAATCCTTATTATGATAACGGAATTAAGTTCTTTATGGGCAATGGCTATAAACTTCCGGATGAGGTGGAGGATAAAATCGAGCGGCTGATTGATTCCTATGGAGAACTCCTGCCCTTTGCCGATGATGATGATTTGGGCCATGTCGATAGCTATCAGAATGCCGCCGGCGAATATGCCGCTTGGCTGCAGGAAGCGCAGTCGCCCGATCTGCGTGGGCTGAAGATAGTCGTCGACACCGCCAACGGCGCCGCCTCGGCGATCGCCGGTCCATTGTTTGAATCTCTGGGCGCAGCGGTGGTATGTATGGCCAATGAGCCGGATGGATGCAATATTAATTTGGATTGCGGCAGCACTCACTTGGAGGGACTGTCTCAGCGAGTAGTAGCGGAGAGAGCTGATTTAGGCTTGGCTTTTGACGGCGATGCCGACCGGCTGCTGGCAGTAGACGAGCAGGGGCTGGAAGTCGACGGCGATCATCTGCTGGCGATTTTGGCCACTGATATGAAGCGAAAAGGCGAATTAACTGCCAATGAGCTGGTAGTAACGCAGATGAGCAATATGGGGCTCAAGCTGGCAATGGAACGGCTGGGCGTGCAGGTGGCGGAGACTAAGGTCGGCGACCGCTATGTACTGGAGCGGATGCTGGAATCCGGCGCAGCTATCGGCGGCGAACAGAGCGGCCATATCATTCTCAGCCGCTATAACACTACCGGCGACGGCTTGGCGGCGGCGCTGCGGCTGCTGACGGTAGTTCAGGAGCAGAATCAGCCGCTATCTCAATTAGCGCAGACTATGCGGAAAATGCCGCAACATATGGTCAACCCGGTGGTCAAGGATAAAGAAAGCTGGCGTAATGACGCCGAGATTATGGATTTGATCGCCAGGTCTGAGCAGCGCCTGGCCGGACGTGGACGGCTTTTAGTGCGCCCTTCCGGCACCGAGCCGAAGATTAGAGTAATGGCTGAGGGCGAAGATGCAGCGCTGATTGAGGATATCGTTGAGGAGATTGCCGCCTTGATCAGTAAAAAGATGGGTTGATGGTAGTAGGTTAACGGTGCGCAAGAGACCGGATCCCTGACCGGTCTCTTTTTGCTTGTCCGCAAACGCCTCCGGCGTATCCGGAGCGGGATGAGCCGAGGAACTGGTAGTGAAAGAGAAAGTCTGGAAATATCTGAAGCAGGAAGCTGTCTTGGTAATCGCTGCTTTGTGCGCGGTTGTTTCGATGCTATGGGTACCGCCTTCCGCCGAATACTGGCAGTATATTGATCTGGAAGTGCTGTGCCAGCTTTTTTGCCTGATGGCGGTGATCGCCGGCTGGCAGCAGCAAGGGCTCTTTGAATGGATGACGCATCGCCTGCTGGTGCGGGTGCGGACGCTGCGCTCATTGAGCATTATTTTAGTGCTGCTGCCTTTTTTCGCTTCCATGCTGCTTACCAATGATGTGGCGCTGCTGACTTTTGTCCCCTTTACGATTTTGCTGCTGCGCTCGATCGGGCAGAGCAAATACCTGATTTATTTGATCGTTTTGCAGACCGTGGCTGCGAATCTTGGCAGTATGCTGACTCCATGCGGCAATCCGCAGAATCTTTTTTTGTTTGCAACTTCTCAGATGCATCTGGGAGAGTTTATGCTTTTGGTCTTGCCGTTTAGCTCTTTGAGCCTGGCTGCGCTGCTGCCGGCTGCCGCCGGGATCCGCCAGCAGCAGATCGCTTTTCAGCTGCCGGAGCAATCCTCTCATGGTTCGCCGCGGCGATTATTGCTGCTGGGCGCGCTGTTTGTGCTCTGCCTGCTCGCGGTGCTGCATATTGTGCATTATTTGCTGGTGACTGCAATAGTGGTCGCGATCATGCTGCTGACCTCGCGTGATGTCCTGCGCCGGGTTGATTATAGCCTGCTCGCTACTTTTGTCTGTTTCTTTATTTTTTCCGGCAATATGAGCAATATTCCGCTCATTCATCAGTTTATCGCCGGGCTGATCGGCGATGACGTCACCGGCGTGGCAGTAGGTTTGAGCCAGGTGATCAGCAATGTGCCTGCCGCGGTATTTTTAGCCGGCTTCAGCAACGATTATCCGGGGCTGATCATCGGCACTAATCTCGGCGGCCTGGGGACGATCGTCGCTTCTTTGGCCAGCTTGATCTCATTTCGCTTTTATATCAAGACGCCGGAGGCGCGTCCGGGGCGTTATCTGGCAGTCTTTACCCTGATTAATGTGCTGGCTCTAGCGCTGCTGATAGCGCTGTTCCTGCTGCTGCGCTGAGCGGTTTTTGTTCAGCCAAATATCGGCTAATCTTAACGCTTTCTTAATTGACTTCAGTGCTGGCGGCGGCTATACTAAGTAACGGCGTCATTGAAACGGGCTTGCTTAAAACAAGCTCTTATAGCGGAGGTATGATAGATGCTGCAAATGATTTTATTTGATCTGGACGGCACTCTGCTGCCGATGGATCAGGATGTATTCACTAAAACTTATTTCAAATATCTGGCCGCCAAATTACAGCCGCGCGGTTATCAGGCGGATCAGCTGGTAGGCGGCATCTGGGACGGTACCGCTGCGATGGTCAAAAACGATGGCAGCTGCACCAATGAAGAAGCTTTCTGGCGCCGCTTTGCTGAGATCTTCGGTGAGCAGGCTCTAAGCGACCGCCCGCTGATCGATGAATATTACCGCCAGGAATTCCAGCGGGTAGCGGAGGTCTGCGGCTGTAATCCTTTGGCGAAAGCAGCTGTGGACGAGCTGAAACAGCGTGGTTATCGGGTGGCCCTGGCGACTAATCCGATTTTTCCGGCAGTAGCTACTGAGAGCCGTATCCGCTGGGCCGGCTTGGATCCGGAGGATTTCGAGCTTTATACTACATATGAAAATACTTGTTACAGCAAGCCTAATCCTGACTATTATCGCGATTTGCTGCAGCGCCTGGACTGTGCGGCCGGCGATTGTCTGATGGTAGGCAATGATGTCGAGGAGGATATGGTAGCCGCCAATGTCGGCATGAAAGTCTTTCTGCTTACCGACTGCTTGATTAATAAAAAGAACCGCGAAATTAACGCCTATCCTCACGGCGGATTTCCGGAACTGCTGCAATATCTCAAGCAGGATCTTGCTCAATAATCTGCACGCCGGTTTGGCGGCCAATATACAACAAACGGGAGACTGGATCAGTCTCCCGTTTTATTATTTAGCTCGCTAATGAGCGGCTTTAAGCCTCGCGGATAAAAGCGCTGTAACCCTTTTTCGCTTCGTAAAGATCAGCCTTGCTGATGATTTCCCATGGCGCGTGCATATTGAGTACCGCTACGCCGCAATCGACTACGTCCATGCCGTAAAGCGCTAGGATATAAGCGATGGTACCGCCGCCGCCGATATCGACTTTGCCCAGCTCGGCTGTTTGGAAACCGATTTGGTTATTATCCATGATGCGGCGGATCTTGGCGAAGTATTCGGCATTGGCGTCATTGGAGCCGCTTTTGCCCCGGGCGCCGGTGTATTTATTGAAAACAATGCCGCGTCCCAGATAGGCGGCATTTTTTTTCTCGTAGACGCTGGCATAGAGCGGATCATAGCCGGCGCTGACATCGGAGCTAAGCATTTGCGAATTGCTCAGGCAGCGGCGCAAGGCGAGGTCGCTGTATTGCCCGGCGGCATTCATCAGCTCGGCGACAGCATTTTCAAAAAAGCGCGACTGGCTGCCGGTAGCGCCGACGCTGCCGATTTCTTCTTTGTCCATTAGCAGGCAGCAGATGGTCTTGTCTCTGGTTTCGCTTTCCAGCATGGCCAGCAGAGAAGAGTAGGCACAAACTCGATCGTCATGGCCATAGGACATGATCATGCTGCGGTCGATGCCGCATTCCCGCGCCCGTCCGGCTGGTACGATTTCCAGCTCGGCAGAAAGAAAATCTTCTTCCTCAATGCCGTATTGATCTGCGAGAATCTGGAGGATATTCGCCCGGACCGCGTCTTTTTCCGTATCAGCAGCCGGTATGCTGCCGATCAGCAAATCAAGATCTTCGCCGGCGATAACTTTAGAACCCTTCTTTTCCTGCTGCTCAGCAGCCAGATGAATCAGCAGATCAGTGATGCAGAAGATCGGATCGTCCTCATGATCGCCGAGATTGATCTCGACAATGCTGCCGTCCTTTTTGGCCACTACGCCATGGATAGCTAGCGGAAGGGTAACCCACTGATATTTCTTGACCCCGCCGTAATAATGGGTATCGAGAAAAGCCAAATCGCTATCTTCATAAAGCGGGTTTTGCTTGATATCGAGACGCGGGGAATCGATATGCGCGCCGAGGATCGCCATGCCCTGCTCGATCGGCGCGGTTCCCACATGGAAGATGGCAATAGCTTTTTTCATACATACGGCATAGACTTTTGCGCCCGGGCGCAGCTGGCCGCCTTGACGGATGATTTGCTCTAAGTTCTGATAGCCGGCTGCTTCCGCCATGGCGATGATTTGGCTGACGCATTCGCGCTCGGTTTTGCCATGATCGAGAAAATGGCGGTAGCCGTCGCTGATTTGCTGTAATTGCCGCTGGTCTTCTGCAGTATAGTTATTCCATACATTTGCTCTTTCCATGATAATCACTCCTTGATGCTGTTGGTTTGTCTTTAACCTACGGTAACGCTTTTGGCCAGATTACGCGGCTGATCGACATCGGTTTCTTTGACTACCGCTGCATAATAAGCCAGCATTTGTAAAGGTAGATTGGCCAAAATCGGGATTAATAATTCATTGGTTGGCGGGATAAAGAAGGTTTCCTTGCATACCTCCGCCACCTCGCTGTTACCGGCGGCGGTGACGCCGATCACTGCTGCCTTACGCGCTTGCAGCTCCTTGATATTGCTGATCCTTTTCGGGATCAGCTCGCTTTGGGTACACAGCGCGATGACCGGCACATCTGGTACGATCAAAGCGATCGTGCCATGCTTGAGCTCGCCGGCGGCATAAGCCTCGGCATGGATATAGGAAATTTCCTTGAGTTTCAGGGCGCCTTCCATCGCTACCGCCGCATCGATGCCTCTTCCGACAAAAAAGGCGTCGTTCCAGGGGGCAAAGCCCAGTGAGGTGTGGAAAATTTGGCTTTCCAGATCTGCGATGGTCTGCTCGGCCAGCTGCGGCATCCGCACCAGATCCGAGATCAGCTGTTTGAGCTGCTCGGGGGCGATTCTCCCGGTTAGCTGCCCTAAGTAGAAGGTGAGCATATACAATACCGCCAGCTGGGTGGTATAAGCCTTGGTCGAAGCAACGGCGATCTCCGGTCCGGCATAGGTATAGAGTACCGCATCGGCCTCTCGGGCAATAGTGCTGTCGAGGACATTGCAGATCGCCAGAGTGAAAGCGCCCATCTGCTGGCATTTGCGCATCGCCAGAATAGTATCGTAGGTCTCGCCGGATTGGGAGATGATGATCGCCAGGGTTTTCGGCGTGATAATCGCCTCACGGTTTTGAAATTCGGAAGCGACCTCCGTCTGCGTCGGCAGATGCAGCAGCTTTTCGATGGCGTGACGGCCGACCAGACCGGCATGATAAGCGGTGCCGCAGGCGACAAGGAAAATATTGTCGATCTCGGCCAGCCGCTGCTGGATCTGCTGGTCAAATTCCTTAAAGACGATTTGGCTGCCGTCGGCGCTGATCCGGCCATTGAGCGTTTGTGTCAGCGCCCAGGGCTGCTCATGAATTTCCTTGAGCATGAAATGCTCGTAACCGCCTTTTTGCGCCGAGGCCTTATCCCAATCGATAACGCTGATCTTGCGCTGTACCTGCTGGCCTTTATTATAGACGGTGACTCCCTCCGGGGTAATATCGGCGATATCGCCGTTTTCCAGGATCAGCATTTGATGAGTGTATTCTACCAGGGCTGCCATATCGCTCGCCAGGAAGTATTCGCCTTCGCCGATCCCGATGATCAGCGGATTATCGAGACGGGCGCAGATCAGCCGGTTGGGATCTTTAGCCGAGAGCACCGCCATCGCATAATAGCCGTCGACATCTTCGGTAGCGCGGTGAACCGCGTCCAGCAGATCGCCGCCCTGGGCGTAATATTCTTCAATCAGATGCGGCAATACCTCGGTATCGGTCTGCGAGGTAAAGCTGTGTCCTTTGGCAGTCAGTTCCCCGCGCAGCTCGAGATAATTCTCGATCACGCCGTTATGGACGACGGCGAGTTCTTTTTTGCAGTCCAGATGCGGGTGCGCATTAGTATCATCCGGGCGGCCGTGCGTCGCCCAGCGGGTATGACCGATACCCATAGTAGCGCTGCTTTGCTTGTCGCCGATTTTTTTCTCCAGATCTGCGATTTTGCCTTTGGAGCGAATCAGGTCGATTTTGCCGTTCTCCCAGGTGGCGATGCCGGCTGAATCATAGCCGCGGTATTCCTGTGCCCGCAGCCCTTCCAGCAGGATCGGCAGCGCTGTCCGGTAGCCGATATAACCGATAATTCCGCACATACTGTTTATCCTCCGTTAAAAAAGCTTTCGCTTGAGTTCATTTTATGCAATACCTGTAATAATTCGACCTTGCAGCGGCTTATCCTTTCCCGATCTTGCTTTGCCAGGCGGCGGTGTATTATAATATTCGCGAGGTGATGCTTGGTGATGGCGATAGCAGAAGACCAGTTTCAACGCCTGGCGCCGCAGGCCTATAAATGTATGCGCCTTTCCACGATGATTGGCGTACTGATCATGATCGCCGCAGCTGTGGCGGCATGGATGATTCTCCTGGCGGAGCAGGTAGCTCTGCCGCTTCCGGCGTATTTTGCCCTGGGGCTATGGGGTGTTGGCTGGATAATCTATGGGATTGTTTCGCCGGCGATACGCTATCGCCGGTACCGCTATTTGGTGGATGAGGAAAAGCTGGTCGTCCGCGAAGGGATGTGGTTTATTTCCCAAGGGTTGGCGCCGCTCGAGCGCATTCATCAGGTAACGATCAAAAACGGGCCTATCGACCGGCTTTACGGTTTGGCTAAGGTGATTGTCACCACCGCCGGCGGTACGCTGACGATCCGCTTTCTGGAGCGGGAATTAGCCGAACAGATCGCCGAGAGCCTGCTGCATAAAGTACGCTACCTGCTGAAGCAGCAAGGGCTGAGCATTGATAATATGCCGGATCGGGAGCTGAACGATGACTGAGCGCCGCTGCCATTACGCTACTTTTATCATTAATACGCTCAAAACCATTTGGGCCGTATTGGCGCTGCTGATCGCTATCGTGCTGCAAAACAGCGGCAGCGCGGAAATGCTCTCTGAGATCAGCGGCTACCGCCTGTGGCTTTTAATCGCGCTGGCGGCCTTTATTATCATCGCTCTGGCCTGGCATTTTATCCGCTGGCGCCGGACTTTTGTTTCCTTGGACGGCGAAAGTTTGATTATTGACCGCCGGACGCTTAATAGCAGCCATATTGTCGTCAAGCTGGCGAC
>CALXQC010000057.1 GCA_944390435.1 uncultured Clostridia bacterium | reverse complement strand
CCAGGATCATCCATTCCGGCTTATTGCCGGAATTCAGGAAAGCCTCCACTACCTCCAGACGGCGTATATCACGGCCCTTGCGCTGGCCGGAAACTTCGCTCAGCTCGCTGCGCAGCACCTGTTCCAGAGCCTGCAGATCGATAGCATGCAGCATCGCCTTGACCGCCTGAGCGCCCATGCCGGCCTTAAAATCATCGCCGTACTTTTCTTTAGCCTCGCGGTACTCGCTTTCCGAGAGCAGCTGATGCAGCGCCAGCGGAGTATCGCCGGGGTCTAATACTATATAGGAAACGAAATAAAGCACTTTTTCCAGATTGCGCGGAGAAATATCCAGCAGCAAACCCATTCTGCTGGGGATGCCCTTAAAGTACCAGATATGGGAAACGGGAGTGGCGAGCTTAATATGGCCCAGACGTTCCCGGCGCACTTTAGCACGGGTAACCTCTACGCCACAGCGGTCACAGACTATTCCCTTATACCGGATACGTTTATATTTACCGCAGTGACATTCCCAGTCTTTAGTGGGGCCGAAAATCCTTTCGCAGAACAAGCCGTCGCGTTCCGGCTTCAAGGTACGGTAATTGATGGTTTCCGGTTTTTTTACTTCGCCATGGGACCAGGCTTCAATCGTCTCAGAAGAAGCCAGGCCGACACGCATACGATCAAAATTGCTGACGTCCAACAATTATATCAACTCCCGTAAAAAATTTTTCACTAAAGTTCGGTGTTATCGTCTAGGTCAATGGCATCATCGACGAGATAATCATCTTCAGGCTCGATGGTGGCGATCTGGAGATGGCTCAAGTCGAGCTCCAAATCCGTATCGTCGTCGATCTCGCCGTCAGAAGCCAAATCGTCGTCAAGCGGCTCGGCCTTGTTTTCCTCCGGCGGCATCACCGGCTGGATATCGCCGAGATCCATGCTCAGACCCTTATCGGAAATCATATCGTCATCGTCTTCCTTGATGTCGATCACTTCATCATTCTCATTGAGTACCGAAACGTCTAAGCACAGGCTCTGCAATTCCTTGACCAAAACCTTGAACGATTCCGGCACGCCGGCGTCGGGGACATTTTCGCCCTTGACAATCGCCTCATAGGTCTTGACACGGCCCACAATATCGTCGGATTTGACGGTAATGATTTCCTGCAGGGTATAAGCAGCGCCATAGGCTTCCAGAGCCCAAACCTCCATCTCGCCGAAGCGCTGGCCGCCGAACTGAGCTTTACCGCCCAGCGGCTGCTGCGTGACCAGCGAGTAGGGGCCGGTAGAACGGGCGTGGATCTTGTCGTCTACCAAATGGTGCAGTTTCAACATATAAGAATAACCGACGGTAATCTTATTATCAAAAGGTTCGCCGGTGCGGCCGTCATAGAGGACGGTTTTGCCATCCGCCGGCAGACCGGCTTCCTTGAGCGTATTGATAATATCGTCCTCGGTAGCGCCGTCGAAAACTGGGGTAGCCATATACTGACCCAAAGTTTTCGCCGCCCAGCCTAAGTGACATTCCAGCACCTGGCCGATATTCATACGCGAGGGTACGCCCAGCGGATTAAGCACGATTTCCACTGGAGTGCCGTCGGGCAAGAAAGGCATATCCTCCTGCGGCAAAATCCGCGAAACAACGCCCTTATTGCCGTGACGGCCGGCCATCTTATCGCCGACGCTGATTTTACGTTTCTGCGCGACATAAATGCGTACCAGCTTATTGACGCCTGGGCTAAGCTCGTCCCCGTTTTCGCGGTAGAAAATTTTCACATCGACGACTTTGCCGTTCTCGCCGTGCGGCACGCGCAGCGAAGTATCTCTGACCTCGCGCGCTTTTTCGCCGAAAATGGCGCGCAGCAGGCGTTCTTCCGCAGTCAGTTCAGTCTCGCCCTTCGGCGTGACCTTGCCGACCAGGATATCGCCCGGACGCACCTCTGCGCCGATGCGGATAATGCCGTCATCGTCCAGGTCCTTCAAAATATCATCGCCGACATTGGGGATATCGCGGGTGATCTCTTCCGGACCAAGCTTAGTGTCGCGGGCGTCGCATTCGTACTCCTCGATATGCACCGAGGTGAAATAATCATCCTTGACCAGCTTCTCGGACAGCAGCACCGCGTCCTCATAGTTATAACCTTCCCAGGTCATGAAAGCGACCAGCACATTGCGACCCAGGGCCAGCTCGCCCAGATCGGTCGAAGGTCCGTCAGCGATCGGATCGCCCTTTTTCACCTTCTGGCCCTTATAAACGATCGGTTTTTCATTGACGCAGGTGCCTTGGTTGGAACGCTGGAATTTGAGCAGCTTATGCTTTTCCAGAGTGCCGTCGTCGGCCTTGAGAACAATCTCATCGCCGGTGACGCGTTCGATAACGCCGTCATGCTCGGCGATCTCGCCGACAAAACTGTCAATAGCGGCTTTATACTCCATACCGGTGCCGATATACGGCGCTTCTGTAACCAGCAGCGGCACTGCCTGTCTTTGCATATTGGCGCCCATAAGCGCGCGGTTGGCATCGTCGTGCTCCAGGAACGGGATTAGCGCGGTAGCCACCGAGACCAGCTGCTTGGGGCTGACATCCATATATTGCACCTGCTCCGCTGGGCGGACATTGATAATGCTGCCGTGGCGGATATTCAGACGCTCGTTGACAAAGCAATTGTTTTCGTCCAGCGGCTCGCTGGCTTGGGCGATCACATATTTATCTTCCTCGTCCGCGGACAAGTAATCGATCTGATCCAGAACATGCTTGTTCTCGACCCGGCGGTAAGGAGTCTCGATAAAGCCGAACTCATTGATCCGCGCATAGGTGGAGAGCGAACCGATCAAGCCGATATTCGGACCCTCAGGAGTCTCAATCGGGCACATTCTGCCATAATGGCTGTGGTGAACGTCGCGCACTTCAAAGCCGGCGCGTTCACGCGAAAGACCGCCAGGGCCCAGCGCGGAAAGACGGCGTTTATGCGTCAGCTCGGCCAGGGGGTTGGTCTGATCCATGAACTGCGACAGCTGCGAACTGCCGAAGAACTCTTTGATCGCCGCCACCACCGGACGGATATTCACCAGCACCTGCGGAGTGATCGACTCTACATCCTGAATCGTCATTCTCTCTTTGACCACACGCTCCATACGGGAGAGGCCGATGCGGAACTGATTCTGCAGCAGCTCTCCCACGCAGCGAAGGCGGCGGTTGCCCAGATGGTCGATATCGTCCGGGCCGAATTCGCCGTCGACCAAACGCAGAAACATTTTAATCGTTTCGATAATATCCGGCTTGGTCAAATGGCGGATATAGCTATTGTAAGCGGGCTTCTCATCCGTTACGATGTAGGCTTGTTCCTCATCGCTCCAGACACGGCCCTCATCATCTATTTTTTTGAGAATACCATGCTCAAGCTTTTTATTAATTTTATACCGGCCGACATTGCCCAAATCATAGCGCTTAGGGTCAAAGAAAAAGCCGTGCAGCAAGGAGCGGGCGGATTCCACCGTCGGCGGCTCGCCGGGACGCAAGCGCTTATAGATCTCGATCAAGGCTTCTTCCGAATTCTCGGTATTATCCTTGGCCAGGGTCAAAGAGATCGCCGGGTGATGATGGAGCAGCTCCAAAATATCATCGTCCGAAGAATAGCCTAAAGCGCGAATCAGCACCGTAGCCGGAATTTTCCTCATCCGGTCGATACGCACATAGACATTGCCGGCGACATCGGTTTCCAGCTCCAGCCAGGCGCCGCGGTTAGGGATCACCGTCGCGCCGTAGAGAATCTCCCCGCCCGGTTCCGGAGTGGCGTGGAAATAGACGCCCGGGGAACGCACCAGCTGGGAGACGATAACCCGCTTAGCGCCGTTGATAATGAACGTGCCTTTCCGGGTCATCAGCGGGAAATCGCCCATAAAAACTTCCTGCTCTTTGACTTCGCCCGATTCTTTATTGATCAGGCGCACTTTAACGCGGAGCGGGGCGGCATAGGTCGCGTCTCTTTCCCGGCATTCTTCCACATCGTACTTAGGTTCGCCAAAGCTATAATCGACGAACTCCAACACCAGATTGCCGGTAAAATCAGTGATCGGCGATACGTCCTGAAAAATTTCTTTCAGGCCCACCTCGATAAAGTGGCGGTAGGATTCCCGCTGCACCTCGATCAGATTGGGCATTTCCAATACCTCGGCAATGCGCGCATAGCTGCGGCGCTGCCGCAATTCGGAACTTTCGGGATATCTCATTAAATTTATCACTCCCTAAATTATTTCAATCCCTGCCGATAAAACACAAAAATCATCAGCGCTGTTATTTATCCAAAATATCGGCAACAAAAAATTTTGCTGTTGTTTTTTGTTTTATGGATATTTTGTTTTTATATAAGGAAAAGTACGACACTATCCCATAGTAACAGCAAACCACATAATACCATAAATAAAAATACCCGTCAAGCAAAATTTTGGGTATTGACGGGCATTTTCCGTCTGTCATGAAAAAACACTTGACAAGAGCGCCGCGGTATACTATAATACAGCATCGTCAAGCAGATTTACTTGATAGAAGGAACCCTATGAACCAGCCAGTTTATTCCCCTAAAGCAGATAACCCGGACGCTCTGATCGGCAAAAAAGTGGCTGCAGCGCTGCTGCTGGATGCCTACGGCGCGCTGCTGACTGAGCGGCAGCGCCAGTGTTTATCGCTTTTTTACGAAGAAGACCTCTCGCTGGCGGAGATCGGCGAGACTTTCGCCATCTCCCGGCAAGCAGTACATGACGCGATCCGCCACGGCGAGGCGCAGCTGCATGAATATGAAGCGGCGCTGCACCTGGTGGAAAAAGAAAGCGAGCGGCGGCAGATCATCGCCCGCCTGCAGCAGCTGGCTGGCGGCATCCCGGAATTCGACGAGCTGCTGCAGCAGCTGCTCTAGGCGTACGCCGCAGCTAATCAGCCGCCGGCAGCGCAGGATACGAAGGAGAATCACCCATGTCCTCTCTCAGCGACAGGCTACAAGATATATTTGCTAAACTCAAAGGCAAAGGCAAGCTGTCCGAAGCGGATGTCAACGCTGCAATGCGTGAAGTCCGGGTCGCCTTGCTGGAGGCTGACGTCAACTATAAAATCGCCAAAGAATTCTGCGCTACCGTCAAAGAACGCGCTGTCGGCGAAGAAGTGATGAAAAGCCTTACCCCCGGGCAGCAGGTGGTCAAAATCGTCAACGAAGAGCTGACCGCGCTGATGGGCGGCGATTCCACCAAAAGCAATGCTAATAAACTAATCACCAGCTCCAAACCGCCGACTGTTATTCTTATGGCCGGCCTGCAAGGCTCAGGTAAAACAACCTCCGCCGGCAAAATCGCCCTATATCTGAAAAACCAGGGCAAGCGCCCGCTGCTGGCCGCCGGCGATGTTTACCGCCCGGCAGCAATCCAGCAGCTGGAAGTGCTGGGGCAGCGCATCGGCGTGCCGGTTTTCTCGCTCGGCGATCAGGCCGATCCGGTCAAAATAGCTACGGATGCAGTGGCTCATGCCCGCGCTCACGGCAATGATTTTCTGATCATCGATACCGCCGGCCGTTTGGCAATCGACGAAGAAATGATGCAGGAGATCAGCAATATCCGCGCTGCAGTCGAGCCGACTGAGATTCTACTGGTGATCGACGCCATGCAAGGTCAAGACGCAGTCAATGTCGCGGCTGCCTTCCATGAGCAGTTGCATATCACCGGCATTGTTCTGACCAAGCTCGACGGCGACAGCCGCGGCGGCGCCGCGCTCTCCGTCAAAGCGGTCACCGGGCAGCCGATCAAGTTCGTCGGTTCCGGCGAAGATATCAAGGCGCTCGAACCTTTCTACCCCGAGCGCATGGCTTCGCGGATCCTCGGCATGGGCGA
>CALXQC010000056.1 GCA_944390435.1 uncultured Clostridia bacterium | reverse complement strand
GGCACGGCGCGCGGCGATATGATGAATCTGCTGCAGCGTTTAGGTATGTATTCCGCTCATCACGGCAGCTTCCTAAACGGCATGGTCGGCGGTCCGGTGGTCGTAGGACGCCGCGGCGGACATACCGCGACGATTCAGGAATTGCTGATGTTCTCTTTTATCTGCGGCATGACGGTATGCGGCTCCAATTATTGGAATATCGCCTATGGGCTCAATAAGGGAGACGCTCTTCAGGATGAAGAGGGGGTAGCGACGATTCGCCAATTTGCCCGCAATGTCGCTGAAACGATCAAGAAAACTAGGTAACCGTCCCGATATAAGCCAAACAGGAGGTTCCCGCAACGGCTGCGCTGCTAAGCAGAGCAGCCGGGAAAGGTGATTTATGCCCTACGCGATTTCTAAAGCATTGATTAAGCTGACTAATAAGATTTTTCCCGCGGTGCAGCACCCGTTTAATTTGGCCAATGACGGCAGCAAAACTTATGCCGAATGGCAGTTTGAAAAGGGCGCGGATACTATCGCCTGTTATCAGGAACTGTATAGCGGAGAAGAAATGTTCGCCGGCAAAGATGTCCTGGATATGGGGTGCGGCGCTGCAGGTAAAAGCCTCTATTATATTTCCCTGGGGGCTCGCAGCGTCACTGGAGTGGATATCGTGGAGCATTATGCTGAGGAGGCGAATGCTTTCGCCGCCCAGCTAGGCTATGCCGATAAATTCACCTTTGTCTGCGCGTCGGCTACGGAGCTACCCTTTGCTGATAATAGCTTCGATGTGATTATCATGAACGACTTTATGGAACATGTTGCTGATCCAGAAGCCGCTTTGGCGGAGGCGTTGCGCCTGCTGAAGCCGGGAGGCGGGATTTTTATCAATTTCCCTCCATATTACCACCCCAGCGGCGCGCATATGAGCGATGTAATCAATCTCCCTTGGGCGCATTTGTTTTTCAGCGAACGGGCTCTGCTCGCCGCATACCGCGATCTGGTCAAAGACTTGCCCGATGGGGAAGAACGAATCGCTCTGCGGATCCATACCGATGCTAATGGCCGGGAATATCTCGGGTATATCAATAAGATGACGCTGAAGAAATTTCACCGTATTTTAGAGCGGCTGGGCATTACGCCGCAGTATTATAAAGAGCTTCCGCTGCGGCGCTATTTTGCGCCTTTGGCGCATCTGCCGCTGTTCAAAGAAATGTTCGTGAAGATGGCAGTCTGCGTGATCGGTAAAAATACGCATCAGGACTAGCGCCCGGCAGCAGAACTGCACCCAGTAATATGCGATCGAAAAAACAGCAGCCTCAACGGCTGCTGTTAGCTTTATATGTTCTTTTTCTATTGTTAATGCTTTTTGTATTCGATAAAACCGGGGTCGTCATCGTCAATATTGGCGAATAACTGCGGCGCCGGCGCAGGCTGGCGCCGCCGGCGCGGGCGGGGAGATTTGCCGGATAAGATGACGAAGAGCTTAGCTATGGTGAAGGCCACTACCGCTACGGCAGCGGAGATAAGCAGCTTCAGCACAAAACCGCCGGCGGTCACGGTGCCGGATTCCGCCAGGATAGCGCTTAAAATGACGGTAATCACCGTCAGGAGCAGCGCGGGAATCACTGTTCCGCCGCGAGTTAGCAGCGTCATCAAGGCTGAAGAAATAAACAGAATCACCAGCCAGATGATCGCCGGAAGCGCGCTGGCGTCGCTCACTGTCGCTTTGCTGGCATAAACCACCACGCTCCAGATGAGCACGATCACGGCGGAGAGCACTGCGAAAATAATCAGGCTAGCCAGGATAATCGGCACAATACGGTATTGACGGGAAAAGGAGTTTTTTCTTCTCATCCGGACACCTCTGTCGCAAAAGGACGAAATTTTACTATTTAATTTTCTGCATGCAAGCCCTTTCTCCTGCCAATGTATTCGTGTATAATAAGCTTATGAATGGTGAAAAAATCCGCTTGCAAAAATATTTAGCTGCATACGGCGTGGCATCCCGCCGCGCTGCCGAGCAGATGATCGCGGCCGGACGGGTGGCGGTTAATGGACGGATCGTCGAGCAGATGGGAGTTCTCATCGATCCCGCTCAGGATCAGGTCAGCGTCGACGGACAGCCTTTGACCAGCCGTCCAGCGCTACGCTATCTGCTGCTGTTTAAACCGACCGGCTATATTTGTTCGGTTCATGACGAGCGGGGGCGGCGGACGGTTTTAGACTTGCTGGACGGCGTTGAAGAGCGCGTTTATCCGGTAGGGCGGCTAGATTATGATACTTCCGGACTGTTGCTGCTGACTAACGACGGGGCGCTGACCCACCGGCTGCTCCATCCTTCGCATCAGGTGGAGAAGACTTATCTCGCCGAGGTGGCGGGCGTGCCGAGCCAGCAGGCGCTGCGCCGCCTGCGTCAGGGCGTATTGCTGGAGGATGGACTGACAGCGCCCGCGCGGGCGCGGCTGTCGTCAGTTCAGCACGGCAAGGCTACGGTGGAGCTGACGATACATGAGGGCCGTAATCGGCAAGTACGGCGAATGCTGGCGGCAGTAGGATATCCGGTGCAGCGGCTGCGGCGGGTTGCTCTGGGCTTTCTGACTCTCGATGGCCTGCATAGCGGCCAGTGGCGCGAGCTTAGCGCGGCGGAAGTGGCGCGGCTGCGTAAGCTGTGATCAATAAGGCAGACGCAGCCGGAGAAGAGAACAGTGGAGAAAAGCTTATGGAAAAGCAAGGATTGATCGAAATCTATACCGGTAACGGCAAAGGCAAAAGCACCGCCGCTTTCGGCTTGGCTCTGCGTGCTTCCGGCTGGGGGATGCGCAGCGCGGTCGTGCAGTTTATGAAGCCTGGCGAGGGTTATGGCGAGATCGCCGCTTTGGCCAAGATACCTGAGATCACGGTGTATTCTTTCGGCGCGGAGGGATTTTTGTCTTTGGGCGAGACGCCGCCGCCGGAACATTTGGCCGCAGCCGCCGCGGCAATGGCGAAGGCCGAGCAAGTGCTGGCTGATCCCCGGATCGACCTTGTTATTCTCGATGAGATCAATAATGCCGTCTTGTTTGGCCTGGTCGGTGAGGATGAGGTGCTGGCGCTGCTGGAGCATAAGCAACCGGGGCAGGAATTAGTGCTGACCGGACGTGCAGCCACGCCGGCATTGATCGAGCTGGCGGATCTGGTCACGGAGATGCGGGAGATCAAACACCCCTATCAGCAAGGGGTGAACGCGAGACGGGGTATTGAGTATTGAAAAAGATCATCGTTATTGGCGGCGGGCCAGCCGGGATTATGGCGGCCTTGGCCGCGGCGGAGCAGGGTGCGGAAGTGTCCTTGTGGGAGCGCAATAAGACGCTGGGCCGCAAATTGGCGATCACCGGCAAGGGCCGCTGTAATATCACCAATATGACGGATACCCGCGAATTGGTGAAAAATATACCTGGTAACGGCAGTTTTCTTTACAGCGCTTTTAGCCGTTTTTCTGCTGAGGATACCTGGGATTTTTTTGAGAGTCTGGGGCTGCGGCTCAAGGTGGAGCGCGGCCGGAGAGTTTTCCCGCTTTCTGATGACGCTCATGAAGTGGTTGCTGTTTTACAGCGCGCTTTGCAGGATGCCGGAGTGCAGGTCTATTATAATCAGCGTGTCAAAGAGCTGGCCTTGCGTTCTCAGCAGCTCGCCGGGGTATATGATTATCCCGGACGTTTCTATCCGGCCGAGGCGGTGATCATCGCCACCGGCGGCGTCACTTATCCCGCTACCGGCTCCACCGGCGATGGCTATGCCCTGGCGCAGCAGGCCGGACATACGGTTATCCCGCCTAAGCCTTCTTTGGTGCCGCTGGAGACGGTTGAGACCTGGCCTGCTGAGCTCGCCGGACTATCGCTGAAGAATGTCGAGCTGACGATACGCGATCACGAACGGGTTCTCGGCCGCGCTTTCGGTGAGATGCTGTTTACTCATTTCGGCATTTCCGGGCCGATCGTGCTTAGCCTTTCGCAGCTGGTTACAGCGTCATCTGGGGAAGGGCTGACCGGACTGATCGATCTCAAGCCGGCTCTGAGCGAGGACAAGCTCGATGAGCGGCTGCTGCGTAATAATCAGAAGTTTTCCCGCCGCCATTTTATCAATAGTTTAGACGAGCTGCTGCCGGCTTCGCTGATCCCGGTATTTGTTCGGCTGACCGGTATCGACGCGCATCAGCCGGTCAATCAGCTGACTAGAGCCGAGCGCCAGGAGATGGTCTATATGCTGAAGGGCTTGCCGCTGACGATCAAGGGTACGCGGCCGATCAGCGAGGCTATCGTCACCGCCGGCGGCGTTATGACCAAGGAGATCAATCCTAAAACGATGCAGTCGCAGTTGCTGCCGGGGCTGTATTTTGCCGGCGAGGTGATCGATATCGACGGATATACCGGAGGCTATAATCTGCAGGCGGCCTGGAGCAGCGGTTATATCGCCGGCAGCAGCGCGGCGGCCGGCTGATGCAGGTATCGGCGGCAGAATGCAGAATATTTGCATCAAAGCTGAGTCTTGCTGAGCAATATCATTAGCGCCGCGGCGCTGATGAAGGGGATAAATTTTACTGAGGAGGTATAGCGTGATGAAGATGATTATAGATGGAAAAAAGGCCGACGCCGCCAACGGCGAGGTAATGCAGATTATCTGCCCGGCCACTAATAAGCTGCTCGATACCGTGCCCAATGCTACCGAGTCCGATGTCGACGCCGCTGTTGCCGCCGCTATCCGTGGACAGAAAGAGTGGGCTGCTTATCCGGCCTACCGGCGGGCGGAGATCCTTTATACTTTTTTGGATCTGGCGGAAGCCGAGAAGGAGCATCTGGCGCATACTCTGTGCCTGGAAACCGGCAAGCCGATCTCCGAAGCGCGGCGAGAAGTCGGCAATATCCAGGTGGCTTTCCGTTCTTTTATCGAGCATGGCAAGCATCTGCTGGGCCAGACTATTCCTCCGGGGCTGGAGGCCGGCTACGATAATCATTTGCAGATCATCATTCGGGAGCCGCTCGGCGTCGTGGTGGCGATCATTCCGTTTAATGTGCCCTGCAATCTTTTCTGTCAGAAGGTAGCTCCGTCGCTGATGGCCGGCAATGCCGTGATCGTCAAGCCGCCGCATCAGAATCCGCTGACAGTGTGCATGATGGTAGAGATGCTGGTTGAGGCCGGTGTTCCAGCCGGCGCTATCCAGGCGGTGACCGGATGGGGGCCGCAGGCCGGCCAATGGCTGACTCATCATCCCGGCGTTGACGCCATCACCTTTACCGGCTCGACGGCAGTGGGGCATGAGGCAGCGGCAGCGGCAGCAGAGCATCTGACCCATATCACGCTGGAGCTGGGCGGCAATGATCCGTTTATCGTCTGTGAGGATGCAGATCTGGACCTGGCTGTTGAGGAGATTGTCAACGGCCGGATGTTCAATACCGGTCAGATCTGCTGCGCCTCCAAGCGCTTTATCGTCCAAAACAGCGTCAAAGAAGAATTCACCAGAAGAGCGGTCGACCGGCTGCAGCAGTTGAAGCTGGGGCCGATCGATGATCCTGAGACGCAGCTGGGCTGCCTGATCTCTGAAGAGGCGGCTAAACGGGTCGAGGATCAAGTCAATAAAACCGTAGCCCAGGGAGGCAAAATCGTTTTGGGCGGCATCAGAAAAGGCGCTTTTTATCAGCCGACAGTGATCGCCGATGTGCCGCGTACCGCTGATATCGCGCTGGATATGGAGGTATTCGGCCCGGTAGTGCCGATTATCGGCTTTGATACGATAGAAGAGGCTGTCGAGATCGCCAATGCTTCCAAATACGGCTTGAGCGGCGGCGTGTTCAGCCGCGATTTCAAAAAAGCCTATAAGATCGTCTCGCAGCTCGACAGCGGCAGCGTGGTGATCAATGGCTCCGGTTTTTTGCGCAGCTTTGAGATGCCTTTCGGCGGAAATAAGCAGTCCGGCATCGGCCGCGAGGGCGCGCTTTCTACCTTTGACGAGGTGACTAAGAGTAAGGTTATCCTGATGAAAAATCTGCTGGCCTAAACCGGCCGCTGCGCAGATATTTATTAAACATTATGCAGCAAACCCCGCCGCTGAAAAGCGGCGGGGTTTGCTGTTCATGGCCTGGAGGTTTTGCCTGATAATTCGGCTAATTACAATATTTTTTCCTGCCTTTTCAATAAGTATGCGCTTGAGTACAATGACATTTTAGCAGGAAAATATCCGCCTCCGGCATGCTGCAAGACGCGAACAGCGCGCTGGTGCCGCAAGCGGATACTCCGCGTTGCCAAGCCGCGGTAGTGCTGATGCGCTTCTGCGAACAATATTAATGATCAAATCAGCATAATATTTGATTGGGCAAT
>CALXQC010000055.1 GCA_944390435.1 uncultured Clostridia bacterium | reverse complement strand
GCCACACTCAATATCACGGTGGATTCCGGCTATCAGGGCTTGATCAACAGCACGCTAGGTTTTGCCGCCGCCGATTATTGGCAGTAGCCCGCTTGAATCATTCAGCGGATGTTAGCGGTCGGCAGGCAGTAGCATAGCGGGATAAAACCTTGCAGATGAGATCTTCGTCTATTGCTGTTATCGGCGTCACCGGCTGTGGATCTGCCGCATAAGGCAGCAGCTGTTTCTCGAACCATTCCACATCATGCCACGCACCGCTTTTATAGCCGGTATTATGATACAGAGCTACGCACTGAAAGCCCAGCGACAAATGCAGCCGCCGGCTTTTTTCATTAGGCACCGTAACCCCGCCATAAACCGTTCTCACCCCCTGCAGCCGCAACAGCTCCATCAGCGCCTGATAAAGCCTAGCGCCTATCCCCTGAGAAGTAGCGCTGCCGTCCAAATAAATAGAAAGCTCAGCATTCCACTGGTAGGCGGCGCGCGCCATCTGCCGGTGGGCGCAAGCATATCCCAGCAGCCGTCCCTGATCCTCCGCCACTAAAAACGGATACTCAGCTAAAGTTTCCTCTATCCTGGCCGCCATCTCGCCCGTCTCCGGCAACTGATATTCAAAGGTAACCGGCGTCGCGATATATTGCGCATAAATCGCCGCTATTGCTGCGGCATCAGCTGCCCGTGCCATTCTAATTTTCATCTGTCGCATCCTCTTTCCGGCATAAGTTATGTCTTTCTTTTCGCTTTTTTCCGGCGCTTCCCTTTTCCTTACCATGCCACTATTTGCCATGGCGAAGGAAATCACAAAAAATTTTTCTTCTTGTGCAATAAAAGAGCCGTCTTGCGCATTAATTAAGTGAAAGTATTAAACATGATCTCAATTAGGATCTATCACCTACTAAGGAGGCGTATATGATGAAAAAGCTCAGCATGAAGAAAAAACTCGCCGTAGTCCTGACCTCTCTGGCGCTGTTAGCCGGTCCTTTGGCAGCAACAGCCGGCGCCAGCAGCGATGTCTCGGCTCGGATAAGCCCGGATACTACAATTATCGTTGACGGTGTTGAACGGACCTTTTATAATGTCAGCGGTCAGGAAGTCCAGCCTATCATGTATAACGGCACTACCTATCTGCCGGTACGCGCTATCGGCGAGCTGATGGACAAAAATGTAGACTGGAACCAATCCACTTTAACCATCACCCTCTCCAGTCCCCGGCAGACTCCGGCAGTCACCGGCACGCCCACTCTCAATGCCCAGGTGACAACAGTTACAGCCTCGCTACGCGATGACTTCACTATCGTGGTCGACGGCGTGGAGCGCAAATTCTATGACGCAAACCAAGCTCCCGTATATCCGCTGCTGCATAATGGCACCACTTATCTGCCGGTACGCGCTATCGGCGAGCTGATGGGCAAGCAAGTCGGCTGGAATCAGACCACCCGCACTGTTACCCTCAGCAGCGATTCGCTCGTCACTGATGCCGACAGCTTCGGCGACGTCATACCCGACACCACCCCGGGCGCTACCACTCCGGGAACTGCGAGCGGAGCTTATATCGGCGAAGCCCGCGCTCAGCAGATCGCGCTGAACCATGCCGGCTTAACTTCCAGCCAGGTCAAATTTGCCCGCACTCATCTGGACTGGGAATATGGGCGCATGGTCTATGAGGTAGAATTTTATAGCAGCACCTATCAGGAATATGATTATGAAATCGACGCTACTACCGGTACAATCCTCAGCTTCGACTATGATGCAGAATATTACAATCCGCCTGCCAGCAGCAACTATATCGGCGAATCCCGCGCCCAGCAGATCGCGCTGAACCATGCCGGCTTAACTTCCAGCCAGGTCAGCTATCTGCGCTGCCATCTCGATTGGGATGACGGACGCGCTGAATATCAGGTAGAATTTATCTCCGGATTACTAGAATATGATGTCGAAATCAACGCTACCACCGGCGCAATCATCGGCTATGATGTCGATTCCATCTACGACTAAACTAGCTACTAGCCAGGTACAGCAAGACGCAGAGCATTAGGCTCTGCGTCTTCTTATTACTACTATATATAGCAGGACAATACTACTATATCTCGATCATGCGGCTTTTGCTGATCTCGCAAACCACATCGCCGCTGAGCACGAAATACTGGCCCGCCGGCAAAGACAAGCCAAAATAGCTTTTAGCAAAACCATCAGCTAGGCCCAAAGGCAGCCACTCCTCGCTATTCTTGCCGCCGGGGTGGATATTCAGGCTGCCCTCGCCCGATATCACCGTAAGATTGTATTTGCCTAAGGGGATATCCTCGCCAAAAACATATTTGCCAGCGCCTATTTTTGTCGTCATAACATCTGCTCCTATGGTTTGTTTGTTCAGCGGCACAGCCTCTGCCGCAACTATCCCAGAATCAGCTGTAGCTGCTTCAGCGCTTACCGGATCTACAGCTATAGAGATAAACTTGCTCAATGCGTCACGGTTCAATATCACAACCTGCAAATCTTGAGCCAAAGAGCAGGTGCTTTGCGACAAAAAACCATTGCTGATCAAGACCGCTTGATCGGCATGATAAGCGTCCGCCCCCTGCGCGATCTGATAAATCGCATCAATGCTCAAATTATCCTGCCGGCGCTGACAGCTAAAAGCGTATTTCTTGCCGTTTTTAGCCGCCACGATATCCACGCCATAGCCATCATCGCCGCACTGCTCAATATCAGTATAAGCGCGCTGCGCCAGCAAGCGGGCAATAGCGCCGCTAAACTCCGCTTTATCTAAGGCATCGAGCTGCGTCATTGTTATAGGCTGATCGGCAGCGATCTCAGCGCGGGGGAAAGTCTTTTTCGGCGCCGCGTCGATAATAATGCGCACAATCACAGCAATACCTTTCGCGATGAATCTCAGCAGCAAATATAGCATCACGATCGGTATAGCTACGGCCAGCAGCATCGACCAGCCTAAATTATCCTGTTTACTCATATTATTCGCTCCTTAAGCTAAATATAACAAATTTTTAGCCAAAGGGAAAGCTTTTCTTGTGTATTATCCGCTATTTTAGTTGTATTTTTATGGAGTTATATTTTATCCGCTATATTTACGATCTTCCCCTGATCAACGCTTTGTGCTAAAATAAGTTTAATCATAAAGGAGGTAATAACAATGAATATCCACGCTCTGGCGCATATCGCCATTCTTACTAAAGATCTTGCTGCTTCTATCTCCTGGTATGAAAAACTGGGCGGCCAATGCTATGACCGCGGCCAAGTACCTAAGCCGACAGGAGTCAACCACATGGCGATGGTACGTCTGCCCGGAGTTGATCTCGAGCTGATCCAGCCCGGCGACGGTACTCCAGTCGAGGCAACGGGCGGCGTCATCCCCCACTTAGCGCTAGAAACGCATGATTTGGACGCGGCAATCCGCGAGCTGCGCCAGAGCGGCATCGATAGTTTCCGGACCGAGCAGCCGGTGGAACTGCCTAATCTTTTCGGCGGACTGCGCAATATCTTTCTGACCGGTCCCAGCGGTGAGCTAATCGAGCTGCTGGAGCAGCTTTAAAAAATACACTACCAAAAACGCCACTGATCAGGGGCGTTTTTATTTTGCGATACCAAATCAGCAGCACAATAAGGCGGTCATCCACCAGGCGCTGCCGTACACCAACACATATACCGCGATGAAAATAAATGCCCAGCGCCGCTCTTTAATAAAGCCGTATGCCGCCTGCAGCCAGCTGAGCAGACAGCCGCGCTGCGGAGCCGCTTTGCCTTGCGCCGGCGGCTGAACGACAGCATTATCCAATTCTTTAATCATGCCAGCCCCCTTGCCACAGCATCTTCTGCTAACACTTTATGCAGCGTCGGCAGAAGAATTGCCGGAGAAAAAGCGCATTTATAGCGGTAGTGGCCTATTTATTTTGCCTTGCGCCCTAAACGCCTGCACCAAACTGCGGCAGTGTCATATGCTGTAATATCATAGCTTATAAGAGGAGGTCGTCACTAATGAAAGAATGTCCCGGCATCGCTATGCCCTGCGGTGAAAATTGTCCTAAGGTCGGATATGGTTTCGTGCCTATCCAGGACGTCAACCGCTTTTACGACTATGAGTCTGCTCTGATTACCGGTTCTGTCTTTCCTGATCTGATTTATCCGCAAGGGAAATACGGGCCTAAGGAAAGCGCTTTTGCTTAAAAATGCACCACAAGGAGGTAATAGCAATGACTGCAGAACAAGCCGCTATGATGCTGAAATTACAGCAGGTCGGCATGACTATGGACGATTTAAGGGAATATTTGGATACTCATCTTTATGACCAATATGCCCTGGAGCGCTTTAATATGGCAGCCGCCGAATATGCAGCCTTGCAGGAAGAATATTCCCGCACCTATTCCCCGCTTACCTGGCATGATGCCTGCAATAGCGATAGCGAATGGAATTGGGGGCTGAGCGATTTCCCCTGGGATTATTAAGGAGGAGAGCCTATGTGGATCTATGAAAAAAAATTACAGTACCCGGTCAAAGTCAGCAGCACCAACCCCCGCCTGGCAAAGCTCTTAATCAGCCAGTACGGTGGCCCGGACGGCGAACTCTCGGCAGCCCTACGCTATCTTAATCAGCGTTTTACCATGCCGACAAATAATACCAAAGCCTTGGTCACCGACATCGGTACAGAAGAGCTGGCCCATCTAGAGATCATCGCCACGATGTGCTATAAATTAACTAAGGACGCTGATCGCGATCAGCTATTCGCCGGCAATTTTGATCCCTCATTCATTGAACACGGCAAAGCTCTCTACTACCAAGACGCCAACGGCAATCCCTGGACCGCTGCTTATATCCAGGCCAAGGATGACCCGATTACCGATCTAACCGAAGATATGGCGGCGGAGCAGAAAGCCCGCACCACTTATAATCATCTGCTGGATCTAACCGACGATCCGGGTGTGATCGATACCCTGCGCTTCCTCAGAGAGCGGGAAATAGTCCATTACCAGCGCTTTGGCGAAGCTCTGGTACAGGTGGAAGATCATTACGCCTGCAAAAAAGTTTTCTAAGCCATAGAGCGTTATACGGCGCTTATCACAACAGGACTGCCACAAGCAGTCCTGTTTGTTACTATGCGATTAAGCTGACAAACTAACTGTCAGGCACACCAGCCGCGCTGCTGATCATATAATATAATGCGGCCGCAAACAAGCTCCGGCGCATAAGTATGAAGCGCTCTGCAGGTAATTCTTGGCTCTGATCCTAGCTGTTTTAGTGATAAGGAGGTATTATGAAAAAATTAACCGCATTTATCGGCCAAGGCGTTTTGGCTGTTTGCTGCAGCTTAATCATCATAATGGGCTGCAGTTCGCCCGGCTTAGCCTTCGGGCCTTCCAGCGAAACAATCTTAGACGGTATCGATATCAGCGCTTGGCAGGGCGAGATCGATTTTGCCGCCGTCAAAAGCTCCGGCGTCGATATTGTCTATATCAAAGCTGGACAAGGCGGCCGGCAGGACTCCATGCTGGAAACTAATTATCAAAAGGCCTTGGATGCCGGGCTTAATATCGGCTTTTACTACTATGTAACCGCATGCACCACCCAAGAGGCTGCCGCTCAAGCCAATAATTTCGCGCAAATCCTTCAGGGCAAGGCTACCGACAGCCCGCCGGCAATGGATTTTGAAAGCTTTGGCAATCTTAGCTCCCAGGAGATCAATGAGATTGCTTTGACTTTCATGGAGACATTAGCTGCCGCCAGCGGCCGGACGCCGATTATCTACAGCGATCTATATAATGCCCGGGATATCTTTGACGAGCGGCTAGCGCAGTATCCGCTCTGGATCGCTGAATACGGCCCCAGCAGCCCGGGAGATCCCGGGAAATGGGCTTCCTGGGTCGGTTTCCAGTATAGCAGCAGCGGTTCTGTGCCGGGCATCAACGGTCAGGTCGATATGGATAAATTTACCGCTGATATTTTGACCAAAGTAGATGGATTTGTCGATATCGCCGGCTGCTGGGCGGAAGCCGATATCATTTTCATGGTGAAAGAAAAACTCATGGAAGGCACTTCGCCGCTGTTCTTTAGCCCGCAATTACCGCTTAACCGGGCAATGCTGGTCACCATTCTCTGGCGTCTGGACGGGCAGCCGTCTGCCAGCACCGCGGCGCCGTTTAACGATGTTAACAGCGACGCTTATTATGCCGAAGCCGCCGCCTGGGCTGCAGAGAACCATATCATAGCCGGTACGGGCAGCGATTTGTTTTCCCCCCAGCTTAATGCCACACGGGAGCAAATAGCCGCCGTCTTATACCGTTATAGCACCTACAAAGGCTATGATACCAATGCCAGCGGTTCGCTATCTGCTTTTGCCGATGCAGGGCAGGTAGCGGAATATGCTCTCGCCCCGCTGCAATGGGCGGTCGGTCATCAGCTGATCCGGGGAGAAGCCGATTCGCTTTTGGCGCCGCAAGCTACTGCCACCAGAGCCGAGACTGCGGCGATTTTCCATCGCTTCTGGGTAGCGTTCACCCAGTAATGGAGGCCGCCAGCGCTGCTCGCACCTTTGCCGGAAGCGGCAGATAAACCGGTACTTATCGCCCACGCCGTGGCATATAATCTTTTAAGAAAAGTTTCTAGAAAAAACTTGTCATTTATGCTGGGAGCAGGTATAATTTTGCTTGAATATGCAGCAAACAGCAGCAGCTAACGGAGATGTTTATGTCAGCTTGGCGAACTTATTTATTAAGCTTTTTTAAGGGGGCGCTGATCGGCGTCGGTGCCATTCTGCCCGGCGTCAGCGGCGGCGTGCTCTGCGTGGCCTTTGGCGTCTACGAGCCGATGATCGCCTTTTTATCGCATCCGCTGCAATCATTCAAAAAAAATTACCGCCTGCTGATCCCGATCATCATTGGCGGTTTGGTCGGTTTTGTGCTGCTGGCTAAAGCGGTAGAGCTGTTTTTGGCCACCTCGGCAGCTGCGGCGATGGCTCTATTCTGCGGACTGATCTGCGGCACTATCCCTGAGCTGATGCATCAGTCTGCTGTTGCCGACCGGCAAAAAGGCTGGACAGCGCTGATCATTGCTCTCATCGCCTCATTTATTTTCTTCCAAATCCTTGACCGCGGCGTAGTCGGCACCCTGGAAGCTAATTTCGCCTGGTATATTTTCTGCGGAGTGATCTGGGGGCTGAGCATGGTTATACCGGGGCTAAGCTCATCATCGATTCTTCTGTTCATGGGGCTCTATCAACCAATGGCGCAAGGTATCGGCAATCTTGATTTTCAGGTGCTGCTGCCGCTAGCGGCTGGATTTATTATTACTGTGGCGGTCAGCGCTAAAATAGTCAACAGAGTGATCGAGCGTTATTATGCTGTCTTTTCCAAGGTGATTTTAGGCTTTGTGATTTCCTCAGTGCTGATGATCGTGCCGACCTCTTTTGCCAATGCAACCCAAGTAGCAGTCAGCCTGCTGTGTTTTATTGCCGGGTTTTTCCTCGCCCGCTGGATGGATCTGCACCGTACTTACCGCTAATAAAATATAGGTTATCACATCATAAAACCCTGGCCGGGTGGCCAGGGTTTTATTTAGCTCTATGGCTGCAAACCTGATTTATTGCTTATCAAAAATACTGAGCTCTTCGACTGCGTCTTCATCGTCTTTGGAAACGACCTTGGCCATATCGACCACGCTATCGCCCTCGCCGAGCTTGATCACCCGTACGCCTTGAGCATATCGTCCTTGCTCAGAAATGTCATTGACATTGATGCGGATAATCACGCCTTCCCGAGAGATAATCATCATCTCATCGCCGGGACGAACGACCTCGATCGCCACCAGATGGCCGGTTTTTTCATTGCAGCGCAGCGCATATACGCCTTTGCCGCCGCGGCGGGTGGTGCGGAAATTAACCAGCGGAGTACGCTTGCCATAGCCGTTCTCCGAAAGCACCAATAACTCGCCGTTTTCCTGAATACTATCGAGTGAAACAACTCGATCTCCCAGCTCTAGGGTAATACCGCGGACACCGCGAGTAGCGCGTCCCATCGGCCGGACATCTTCCTCATTAAAGCGGATCGCCGCGCCCTTGCTGGTAGAAAGGATAATTTCTTCTGCTCCGCTGGTCAAATTCACGCCGATCAGTTCATCATCAGGATCAAGATTGATCGCGATCAAACCGTCGCGGCGCGAGCTGTCATATTCGGATAAAACGCTCTTTTTGACCGTACCTTTGGCTGTAGCCATAAACAGGTACAAATCATCGGTATATTCTTTGACCGGAATAACCGCAGCCACTTTATCCTCACCGGTCAAGGAAAGCAGGTTGACGATCGCAGTGCCTTTAGCCTGGCGGCCGGCTTCAGGGATTTCATGTACCTTGAGACGGTAGGCGCGCCCTTTGTTGGTAAAGACCATCAGATAATGATGTGTGGTCGTGATAAACAGCTGTTCGACGAAATCCTCCTGCTTGGTAGTCATCGCCGTTACGCCGCGGCCTCCGCGCCTCTGCTGACGGTAGGTATTGGCATTCAGCCGTTTGATATAACCGTTATTGGTAATAGTAATTACCATATCTTCTTCGGCGATCAAGTCCTCATCGCTAAGCTCGCTATCATCCTTGGTGATAATAGTGCGGCGGTGGTCGCCATATTTCTCCTGCATCTGGGTCAATTCGTCTTTGATGATATAGAGCACCAGCTTCTCATTATTGAGCACTTCGGTAAGGTAAGCGATGGTTTTAATCAGCTCTTTATACTCGGCATCGAGTTTCTCCCGTTCCATGCCTTGCAGGGCGCGCAGCCGCATCTCCAAAATCGCCTGCGCCTGGAGCTCGGAAAGATTAAATTTCGCCATTAATTTTTCTTTGGCGTCGCTATGCGAAGCGCGGATAGTGGCGATAACCTCATCAATAAAGTCAAGCGCAATGCGCAGACCCTCAACGATATGGGCGCGCGCCTGAGCTTTTTCCAGATCGAAGCGGGACCGCCGCACCACGACCTCTTCCTGATGACGCAGATAATGCTCCATCACTTCTTTGAGGTTAAGAATCTTTGGCACGCCGTTCACCAGCGCCAGCATGATCACGCCAAAGGTGGTCTGAAGCTGAGTGTGCTTAAACAGCTGATTGAGGATAACTGAGGCATTGGCCTCTTTTTTCACCTCAATCACAATGCGCATACCTTCTTTATCGCTTTCATCGCGCAGATCAGTAATGCCTTCAATCTTTTTTAGCTGCACCAGCTCGGCGATTTTCTCGATCAGCTGGGCTTTATTGACCTGATAAGGCAGCTCGGTGACTAAGATCCGCTGCTTGCCGTTATTCATCTGCTCAATGACCGTCCGCGCCCGCAGCTTGATTGCGCCGCGTCCGGTATGATAAGCGTCCTTAATCCCATCCGTCCCGAGGATAATCCCGGCGGTGGGGAAATCCGGACCGGGGATTTTGGTCATCAGCTCGTCGATAGTAGCTCCCGGATTATCAATCAGCATGATAATGCCGTCGATTACCTCAGTCAGATTATGCGGCGGGATATTGGTAGCCATGCCGACGGCAATACCTGCGCTGCCATTGACCAGCAGATTAGGCAGGCGCGCCGGCAAAACAGTAGGTTCCTTCTCTTCGCCGTCATAGTTATCGATGAAATCAACAGTGTTTTTGTTGAGATCATTCATCATCTCCAGCGCATATTTATGCAGCCGGGCTTCCGTATAACGCATCGCTGCGGCTTTGTGGCCGTCGATCGAGCCGAAATTGCCGTGGCCGTCCACCAAGGGATAGCGCATCGAAAAATCCTGAGCCATACGCACCAGCGTATCATAGACAGAAGTATCGCCATGGGGATGATATTTACCTAAAACATCGCCGACGACACGGGCGCATTTTTTATGCGGCTTATCAGGGGTAATTCCCTGTTCAAACATCGAGTACAATACCCGGCGATGTACCGGTTTGAGGCCGTCGCGGACATCGGGCAGCGCCCGGCCGACAATAACGCTCATCGAATAATCGATATACGATTCGCGCATTTCTTTTTCCAGATTTCTGGATAAAATCTTGCCATTATTGATCAAATCCAAGAGATTGTCCTCCCTTAAATATCAAGATTCTTAACGTATTCAGCATTGTTTTGAATGAACTCGCGGCGCGGTTCCACTTTATCGCCCATTAGGATGGTGAAAATTTCTTCCGCCGCCATCGCGTCGTCCAAAGTAACTTTCAGCAGCGTTCTATTGGTCGGATTCATGGTCGTATCCCACAGCTCTGAAGCATCCATTTCACCCAAACCTTTATAGCGGCTGATATCGTATTTATCCTTATCTTTATCGGAAAAGAAACGCTCCAGATCCCGATCATCATACAAGTAGACTTCTTCTTTATTCCGCTTAGAGCGCGCTCTAAACAGCGGCGGCTGGGCGATATAAATATACCCGGCGTCAATCAGCGGCCGCATATAGCGGAAGAAGAATGTCAGCAGCAGCGTCCGAATATGCGCGCCGTCGACATCAGCATCGGTCATGATAATCAGCTTATGATATCGCGCCTTGTCAATATCAAAATCATCGGAAATACCGGCGCCCATTGCGGTAATCATCGCCCTAATCTCTTCATTGCCCAAGACTCGATCCAAGCGCGCCTTCTCAACATTCAAAATTTTGCCGCGCAGGGGTAAAATCGCCTGGGTACGGCGGTCGCGGCCATTGATTGCCGAGCCGCCGGCGCTATCGCCCTCGACGATAAACAGCTCAGACAAAGCAGGATCTTTCATCGAACAATCAGCCAGCTTGCCCGGCAGAGAAGTTTTGTCCAGCACATTCTTACGCCGGGTCACCTCGCGGGCCTTTCTTGCGGCCTCACGGGCGCGAAAAGCCTGAACTGTCTTTTCGATGATTTTCTTTGCTTCAGATGGGTGCTCTTCCAGATAAGTGCCTACACCTTCAGCCACCGCAGCGTCCACAATGCCGCGGACTTCGGTATTGCCCAACTTAGTCTTAGTCTGGCCCTCGAACTGCGGTTCTTCGACTTTGACGCTGATCACGGCGGTGATCCCCTCACGGATATCTTCGCCGGAAAGATTAGCGTCATTGCCTTTCAGGATATTCGCCCGGCGGGCATAATCATTAACCACCCTGGTCAAAGCGCTCTTAAAGCCGGCTTCGTGAGTGCCACCTTCTTGGGTGTGGATATTATTGACATAAGAGAAAATATTCTCATTATAGCTATCGGTATATTGTAGGGCGATCTCCACCTGTACCCGGTCTGATTCCGTCTCAAAATGAATAATACTGTGCAGCGAGTCCTTGTTTCTATTGATATATTTGACAAAGTCCTCAACGCCGCCGGAATACTGATAGAGCGTCTCCGAATCGTCACGTTCATCGATCAGTGTGATCGACAGCCCCTTATTCAAAAAGGCCAATTCGCGCAGACGGGAACCCAAAGTCTCCTTAGAGTAAATCAAGTCTTCAAAGATCTCCGGATCAGGGGCGAAGGTGATCGTCGTCCCGGTACGGTCCGAAAGGCCGATTTGCTTAAGATCGTACTGCGGTACGCCGCGTTTGTATTCCTGCAGATACTGATAACCGCCCTGGCAAATTTTGACTTCCAGCCATTTTGATAAGGCGTTCACTACACTCATACCAACGCCATGCAAGCCACCGGAGACTTTATAGCCGCCGCCGCCGAATTTACCGCCGGCATGCAGCATAGTCATCGCCGCCTCCACCGCGCTTTTACCGGTTTTTTCATGGATTCCGACCGGGATACCGCGGCCGTTATCCTCGACAGTGATCGAATTGTCTTCATGAATAGAGACTCTAATCTCGGTACAAAAACCCGCCAGAGCCTCATCGATACTGTTATCGACAATTTCATATACTAAATGATGCAAGCCTCTGGTTCCAGTAGAACCGATATACATACCGGGACGGCGGCGAACGCCTTCCAGACCTTCCAGGATCTGGATCTGGCCGGCATTATAACTGCTGGCATCAGCTTTTCCAGCGCCGGAATTGATATTGTTTGACAAGTCCTTCCCTCCATTTATTCAAATTTGGGGCCATCGGCGATAAATTCCGACAAAAGGCCTCTTATCCTAGTAAATATAATATCACAATATCTAGGTTTTGGCAAGCTTTTTCTTCATATAATAATGTTTTTTCATCCCGCCAACTAGATGTGGCGCTGGAAGGGTTTTATCAAGAGGCGCAGAATTTATGCTGTAGCGCAAAAAATATCCTAATTGGGAGGTAGCACATGGCCATTGTCTTATCCGGCAAAGCAGTAGCCGATAAAATCAAACAAGACTGCCAGCAGCAAGCTGCGCAACTGCGCAAGCAAGGCAGTATTCCGCGGCTGCAAATAATCCGTGTCGGTGAAAGAACCGATGATGTCTATTATCAAAAATCCTTAGAAAAAGCCTGTGCGGCTACTAATATCGACTGCACGGTAACGGTCTTAGATGAACAGATCGGTCAGCAAGGCCTAGAGCAGCAGCTATCGCAGGCAGCGCAGGACCCTGCCGTTCATGGGATTTTGCTCTTTTCGCCACTGCCAAAGGGCTATGATCTGACCGCCGCCGTCTCGCTCATTCCTACGGCTAAAGATGTTGACTGCCTCAATCCGCTTAGCTCAGGCGTTATCTTTACCGGCTGCGGCGAAGCGTATCCGCCCTGTACTGCAGCTGCAGTGATGGAGATGCTCAAATATTACGACGCCCAATTATCCGGCCGCAATGTCACTATCGTCGGCCGCTCCCTGGTGGTTGGTAAACCGCTGTCCATGCTGTTACTGGCGCAAAATGCCACCGTAACCATTGCCCACAGCTACTCCGAAAACCTGCCGGCGATCTGCCGGAGGGCAGATGTTGTGATCGCCGCCGCCGGACGCGCCAAGATGTTCCGCGGCAATTACTTCACCCCCGGGCAGGTTGCCATCGATGTCGGCATCAACGATGATCCGGATAATCCAGGGCATATCTGCGGCGATATCGACTACGAAACCGCTGAACAAATAGTCGCGGCTATTTCCCCTGTACCCGGCGGCATCGGTTCTATCACCAGCGCGATCATGTGCGCCCATGTGATTGATGCCTGTGCCAAAAGCTGCGCTGCAGCGAAAAAGCAGGCCTAGATCATGGATAGCGTCCAAATCATCCCTCTGCCGGTTGTTGACGATTTAGGGCTGGAGTCTCTAGGCTGCGATATAGTAATTCATGATGATTTAGCCACTGTAGCAGATCTTTTGGCTGCGCTCGATCAGTTTGCCGGCCAATATTTAGCTGATTGCAAAGGCTGCGACGGCTGCTGCCGGGAAAGAGCGCCGCTGATCGCCGCCGATATTCCGGCATTAGCTTCCCTGCTGCCTGCGGGCAGTTTTCCGGCTCATGCGGTGTGCGCTGCCTTTGGCGAACTGACGGTCTCAGACAATGGGGCAGCGGATATCTGCTTCCGCCGCGATCCAAAAAGCGGCGCCTGCTGCCTGCTGGATACAAAACATAAATGCTGCACAGCTCATCCCTGCCGCGCTTTTGTCTGCCGCAGCCATTTTTGTATACCTAGAAGCGACAAATTAAGCCGTCTAAGGGAAGAGATAGTCAATGGCGGAGAAAACGAATTGACGCGCCTCCTATTAGCGGAAGAAGCACAAGGCGCCCGCCCCTTACAAGACAAACCGCTGTCTTCCCAACTCTCCGCCGCCGATTACCCGCCCAACCCGCATAGCGGCAAGGCGCATTATCGGGATCTTATCATTAAGGATATTGTAAGCACGTCCCTGTGGCGGCAATTAAAAAAAGAGGGATAAAATCCCTCTTTTCCCATTCCAGCAGATATTATGCTTCGGCTGTAGCTGTTACTGATTTTCCGGATTCTGTTCCGGAACAGACGCATCAACAGCCGGCGGCGCGAACTCGGCCGGAGGCTGAGCCGGCGCAACTACCTGAACCCCAGCTGCGGCTGCCTGCGCTTCAGCAATATGCACATAATCATCGCCGGGCTGTTGCGGTCTTTTAGGAAAGCTGCCCATGACTTCATAAGTTTCATTGATGCAGACAAAGGCATGGGGATCGACCTCCCTCACCAAGTCCTTAATCGGTGAGAGTTCAAACCGTGAAACTACACAAAACAGCACATCCTGCTCTTGATGCGAATAGCCGCCGACACCCTTCATCAGGGTCACGCCGCGGCCGATCTCGCTAACCAAGCGGTCGGCGATCAGCGCGCCCTTTCTGGTCACAATCATCATATTGCGTTTGCGGTTGACGCCTTCCAGAACCTTAGTGAAGGTCACGGCAGTGACCGTCATATAAACGATCGTATACAATGCCGGTTCGAAACCGAAAATAAAAGCGCCAAGAGTGACGACAAAAACCTTGATAACCAGGCTGACTGAGCTTACGCTGACATCGTATTTATCATGTAGGATAATGCCGATAATATCCGTACCGCCGTCGCTGCCGTGATAGCGGACAACCAATCCGGCTCCAGCACCGGAGAGCAGGCCGCCAAACAAGCAGGCCAGCAGAGGATTAGCCGTATAGCTCGGCAGATACGGGATAAGAAATACCAACAAATAGCTCTGCAGTACGATAGCAAAAATCGTATAAAGAGCAAAACGGAGGCTCAGCCGGTTCCAACCCCAAATCAGCAGCGGGACATTCAGCAGCGCCACATAAACGCCCATCGGAATCACATCGAAAAAATGATTGATAATGGCCGCGATCCCCCACAGACCGCCGGCCAGGACATCATTAGGTTTGATAAAGATCAAATATCCGGCGCAATCAATAAAGGTCGCCAGAACAATGATCGCCAAATTCCGCAAATGTTTTTTGGGTGGATATTTTTTCGATTTCTTACGCGTCGCCACACAACCCACACTTTCTTATCGTTTACTCACTCGCTATCAGCAATGTCATAAATCATAAAAAGGAAGTTATTCCTATGTTCCCACTTGTTCACTACTTTGTCAATAGACAAATTTATG
>CALXQC010000054.1 GCA_944390435.1 uncultured Clostridia bacterium | reverse complement strand
TCGATCTGCTGGAGCTGGAGCGCGCTGTTGTCAAATATGTCCGCAGCCTTGCTCCGATTAATTTCATCGTGCCGGCCAAGGATATCCCCGTCGCGGTGATCGGCGGTGAGATCAGCGGTCTGGCCTGCGCCTTCCGCCTGGCGGCGAAAAAATACCGGGTGACGGTATTTGAAAAAAGCGACCGTATCGGCGGTCAGCTCTGGGAGCTGATGGATCCGGAGGTCTTTCTCGCCGATATTGCTACCCAGAGTAAATACTTTACCTATGAGACGGTTCTGAACCGCGAAATCAAGTCGCTGGACGAGGTGGATGATTTCGACGCGGTCTATATCGCTACCGGAGCGGGCGGCGAGAGCTTCGGCCTTACGGCCGATGCAGACGGCAATCCTCAGGGGGGACCGGCAGGGGCCTTTATCGGCGGCCGTATTCTCGGCGCAGATACCGCCTGGGCGATCGCCCAGGGCGCGGAAGCGGCGATCAATATCGAAAAGCATTTCATGACCGGCGCGATGTCCTTCACTCCGGAACGCAGCCGCACTACCAAGCTGCATGTGTTTACCGAGGGCGTGGAACAGCAGCCGCGCACCTCCGCCAGCGACGAGGGGCATTTTACCAAGGAAGAAGCGATCAGCGAGGCTAAGCGCTGCCTGCGCTGCGACTGCTCGCATTGCCAGGATCACTGCGAATTTTTGCAGTATTATCATTATAATCCGCGCCAGGTGGCTAATTTCACCGCTTTCGGCCTGGCGGATATGAATCTGGAGCCGAAATCGCATAACCGCATGGTTAACTCCTGCACTGACTGCGGTGTCTGCAAGGAGATGTGCCCGCTCTCCATCGATAACGGCACGCAGCTGCTGGCGGCTCGGCGCGAGATGTTCGAGAGCAAGAAGATCCCTCCGGCGTATCATTATTATTGGATCCGCGATATGCTTCATGCCGTAGGCGAACAGGCTTATCTCTATTTCCCTGTTCCTGAGGGGCATCAGGCTAAATATCTCTTTTTCCCCGGCTGCCAGCTGGGAGCTTCTGATCCGCGTTATCCGAAAGCCGCCTATGATCTGCTGCGCCAGGCAGAGCCGGATACGGCGGCGCTGATCACCTGCTGCGGCGCTCCGGCCTACTGGGCGGGGGACGCTGCGCAGCATCAGGAAATGCTGGGACGGGTGCGCGAACAATGGGAGGCGGCCGGTAAACCGGTGATGGTCTGCGCTTGCGAGACCTGCTTGCGCTTGTTCCGCCGTTTTCTCCCGGAGATAGAGACTGTCTCCTTGTATGCAGTGCTGGCAGCAGCGGATAAGATATCGCTGCCGGACCGCTCCGCCGCTGCGGAATACGCGGTGGTCGATCCCTGCTCAGCGAAATTTGACGAGCAGGCGCGGCCCAGCGTCTGCGCTTTGCTGGAAAAGATGCAGCTGTCTTACAGCCTGCTCTATGATGAAATTAAAGAAATGCCCTGCTGCGGCTTTGGCGGCAATATCATCGGCGCTAATCCGGAGCTGGCGGAAATGATGCGGAAGAACCGCGTAGCTGCGGATCCGCGGCCTTATCTTACCTATTGCGCCAACTGCCGCGACGTCTTTGCCGGAGAGGGCAAGCCGGCGGCGCATCTGCTTGATCTGCTGGCAGATCTGGACAGCGACGGCCGCCGCGAACCGCCGCATATCAGCGAACGCCGGCGCAACCGCCTGCGCGCCCGCGCCCTGTTTACTAATGAGGAGGTCATTATGGAACAGCCGAAAATCAAACTGAGCTACAGCGATGAGATCGCCGCGCAGATGGACGAGAGCCTGATTTTTGAGGAGGACGTCCGTCAGGTGATCGAATACTCGGAGCGCACCGGCAGCAAATTTATCGATGACGACGGCGTCAGCATCGGGCATTTGGTGATCGGCCTGCCGACGATCTGGGTTGAATACCGGCAAACCGGCGCAAATGAATATCAGGTGCTTAACTGTTATATGCACCGGATGACCATTGTCGAGCCGGATCGTGAAGAGGGTATACCTCAGTAAACAGATAAGGAGCTGTTTATGGATAAACATGTCAAATGCGCCAAATGCGGCGAGGAATTGGTAATCAAAAAAGTTGTGATCAAATATTTTGAACATGAATTCCGCAAGGATGTGCCCTGCTGCCCCAAATGCGGACAGCCCTATATTTCTTATGAGTTCGCCAAGGGTAAAGTGCGCGAAGCGGAAATGGAGCTCGAGGACAAATAGGCTGCTGCCGCCCGGCTAACGACATGAGCCGCGGGACAGCAAAAAGGAGGGATCAGCATGGGCTGGAAAAAAATGTTTGGCCGCAAAAAACTGCCGCCCTTTCCCCGCGATTTTTGGCTGGAGGAGATGGAGCAGGCGCGCGATGATGCGGCGGCTTTGATCGTGCCGCCGGAATATCAGGGCCGGCTCAAATATCTCTTTTTCCCCGGCTGCCAGCTGGGAGCCTCGGATCCGCGCTATCCGCAGGCTGTTTATCAGCTGCTGCTCCGGGCCGAACCGGCTACGGCGATGTGGCTCAGCTGCTGCGGCGCGCCTTCTTATTGGGTAGGCGAAATCGAGCAATACCGCTCAGTACAGGCTGAGCAGCATCAGCAATGGGAGAGCCTGGGCCGGCCGCAAGTGGTGCTGGCCTGCATGAGCTGCAAGAAAATCATTGATTATGTGCTGCCGGATATTCAGCCGCTGACCGTCTATGAGGTGCTGGCTGATTCCGGCTTGCAGCTGCCGCTTTATCCCCAGCTGCCGGAGCTGGCGCTGGCCGACCCTTGTATGTCCCGCGATGAGCCGCAGGTACGGCAGGCGGTCTGCACACTGCTGGAGCGGATGCAGGTGCCGTATCAGATCCTGCATCAGGATATACATACGCTGCCCTGCTGCGGCTTCGGCGGCAATATCGAAGGGCCGAATCTGGCGGCGGCGCAAGCCGCAGCGCAGCGGCGGATCAGCTCGGAGGAGCGGCCCATCCTCGCTTACTGCGTCAACTGCCGCGACGTCTTTGCTGGAGCGGGCAAGCAGTCGCTGCATATTATCGATCTGCTGACCGGGCTCAACGGCCTGGAGCGGCCGACGCCGCATCTGAGCCTGCGCCGCGATAACCGCCGCCTGGCCAAGGCGCTGGCGCTGGGCGGTGAGAAGGAGGAATTTCTCGGCATCAGCCTGGAGATCAGCGAGGAAACTGCGCGGATGATGGACGAGAGCCTGCTCTCCGCCGATCATATCCGCCGGCTGATCGCCCGTGCAGAACAAAGCGGCGATTATTTTATCGACGAACAGCAGATACATATTGCCCGTTTGCCGCTGTGCGGCGTGACGATATGGGCGGAATACCGGCCTCTGGGCGGCAGGCAGTATCAGCTGATCAGCGTTTATTTTCACCGTATGGAGGTAGAAAAAACAGATGAGGCTGCCGGAAAATAGTCCGGCAGAGCTCGGTTATGGTGGCTCTGGAAACAGGCGAGGGGAGGATCATGCTATGGAAAGAAAACTCGTTTGCGCCCGCTGCGGCAAGACCCTGGAGAACAAAGAGACTTATTTTGCCTATTTTGGGCATCAGCTGCATACTGATTTGCCCTGCTGTCCCCAATGCGGTCAGGTTTATGTCGATAAGGAATTAGCTGAAGGAAAAATGCGTAATACTGAAGCGGAGCTGGAGGATAAATAAATGCCGTATCTTAAGGATCATGTGATCGGCAAGACCCGCAGCATCTGCCCGATCTGCGGCCGGCAGCTGCCGGCGCAGCGGGTACGCCGCGGCGAGGATATCCTCCTGGAAAAAAGCTGCCCCGAGCATGGCGATTTCTCAACTGTGATCTGGAGAGGGCGGCTCAACATTAATTCCTGGACCTGCGGCAATGAGCCGCTGGGCGATGATTACAACCCCAACTGTCCCTATGACTGCGGCTTGTGCCGGCATCATATCAGCGATACCTGCTGTGTGCTCTATGAGGTGACGCGGCGCTGCAATCTGCATTGTAGCTTCTGCTTTGCCGAAGGCGGCGCAGGAGAGGATATCTCTATCGACAAGATCAAACGCGATATCTGCGATATTGTCCGGCCGGGCCAGACCTTTCTGCAGCTTTCCGGCGGCGAGCCGACGGTGCGCGACGACTTGCCGGAAATCGTCGCCTATGCTAAGGCGCAGGGCTGTAAATTCCTGCAGCTCAACAGCAACGGCCTGCGCCTGGCCGAGGATGAACAATTTGTGCGGCAGCTGGCCGAGGCGGGATTATCCTTTGTCTTTCTCCAGTTTGACGGTACCCGCGACGATATTTACCGTAAATTGAGAGGGCGGGAGCTGCTGGAGATCAAGAAACAGGCTATCGACAACTGCGGCAAGCATCATATCGGCGTCACCTTAGTGCCGACGCTGGTGCCGGGCGTCAATACCAACGATATTGGCAATATTGTCCGCTTCGGCATCAGCCGGGTGCCGTATGTGCGCGGCGTCCATTTTCAGCCGGTTTCCTATTTCGGACGTTATCCGGCACCGCCGGCCAATGAGGACCGCTACACCTTATCGGAACTGGTGGCGGATCTGGGACAACAGACCAACGGCATGGTCAATATCACTAATATAGCGCCCTCGCATTGCGACCATCCGCTATGCGGCTTCCACAGCAGCTTCATCGCTATGGAGGACGGCCGCTTCATCGCCCTGACCAAGCCGGACAGCGAGGGCTGCTGCTGCGGCGTTACTACCGCCGAGCAAAACCGTGAGTATATCGGCCGCCGCTGGTCGCGTCCGGATGAATCGGAGATCCCCGCCGCGGTGCCCAGCGAAGCAGGCGAACCTGATGATCTGGATGAATTTCTGCGCCAGGCCAAGACACGCGCCTTTACTGTGACGGCGATGGCCTTCCAGGACGCCTATAACCTGGATATTGAGCGCATCCGCCGCTGCAGCCTTCATGTCTATGCCGACGGCAAATTTATGCCCTTCTGCGCGCATTATCTGACCCTGGGAGGGGGGCAATAATGGACTGCCTGCGTCCCGGAGGCTTGGAGCTGACCCGCCACGCGCTCTCTTTCGCCGCGCTGACAGCGGAAAGCCGGGTGCTGGATCTCGGCTGCGGCCGCGGCGAGACCCTGGCGCTGCTGCGCGGAGAATACGGCTGCCGGGTAGCGGCGGTGGAGCCGGATCAGCAACGCCGCGCTCAGGCTGAGGCCAATAACCCCGGCGTGGAGATCGCTGCCGCAGCGGCAGAGCAGCTGCCCTTTGCCGACGACGGATTTGATCTGGCTTTGGCAGAGTGCAGCGTTTCTTTGTTCAGTCAGCCGCAGGCCGCATTGGCAGAAATCAAGCGGGTGCTGATTCCTGCCGGCCGGTTGATTATCACCGATGTCTATGCCCGGCAGGAGGCCGGCTGGAACGGCGAGGGCATGATCCGCCGCCTTTATACCTTAAAGCAATTCCGCGCTCTGCTGAGCGGAGCCGGATTCAGCGTGCGCCACGGCGAGGACTGCAGCAGCCTGCTCAAGACGATGCTGGGGCAGATGATACTGGATTATGGACGGGAGGAAGCCTACCGCCGTCTAGGCCTGGACAGCTGCGCTCTGCGCCAGGCCGGGGCAGGGTATCTGCTGCTGGTAGCGGAGGCGATGGCATGACGGAAGGATTATTTGACCAATGGATCGGCCGGCATTGCGGGATCAGCGGAGCAGTGACTCCGGCGGCGGTGGAAAATTATCAGCTGGCGGCGCTGCGGCGCCAGGCTGCCTATGCGGCGGAGCACAGCCGCTTTTACCGCGAGCTATATGCCGGGTATGATTTGGACGACCCGCTGTCGCTGCCGCTGATTAGCTCGGCGGATATTGTCGCGGCCGGCAGCAGCGTGGTTTGTCTGCCGCAGCGGGCGATTAAGCGCATTGTCAGCATGATGACCTCCGGCAGCACCGCTGCCCCCAAGCGGATCTATTTTTCAGCGGCGGATCTGGAGCTGACCATCGACTTTTTCGCCAATGGGATGCTCTTTCTGGCCGCTCCCGGTGAGCGGGTGATGATCTGCATGGACGGGCAGACTCCGGACGGTCTGGGTGATCTGCTGGCCCGTGGACTGCGGCGCAAGCAGATCGAGCCGCTGATCTATGGCTATCTGCGCGATTATGACGATGCGGCGGCCTTTGCCCGGGCGCATCAGCCGCATTGCCTGGTAGGGGTGCCACAGCAGATTTTGGCGCTGTGCGGGCATTGCCCCGAGCTGCGGCCGCGCACAGTGCTGCTCTCGGCGGATAATATCCCTGAGCAACTGCGGCGCCAGGTGGAGCAGACTTGGCAGACCGAGGTCTTTTCTCACTGGGGAATGCGCGAGACCGGTCTGGGCGGCGCGGTGGAATGCCCGGCGCATGACGGGCAGCATATCCGCCATGCCGACCTGCTGCTGGAGATCATTGATCCCCAAAGCGGCCGCCGGCTGCCGGACGGCGAATGGGGCGAGATTGTCGTCTCGACGCTTAACCGCGAGGCGATGCCGCTGCTGCGCTACCGTACCGGCGATATTTCCCGGCTGATCGATTCCCCCTGCCGCTGCGGCAGCCTGCTGAAACGGCTGGACGCGGTAGAAGGGCATAAAATTTAAGAGGAGAATATGATGAAGATAGCTGTTGCTACTACGGGAAATCAGGCGGATTCCTTTATCCCCAGCAAATTTTCGACAGCAAAATATCTTTTTATCGTCGATGTTGAGGGATTTGAGGTAACGCATATTTACGAGGCTGAGCCGTTGCATCGTGATCTGGCCTTCGCTCAGCGGACGATCGAGGAAAATTGCGAGGCTATCGTCTGCGGCGAGATCAATAAGGAGCCGTTCGAACTGCTGGCCGGCGAAGGGGTCAGCCGCTATAACGGCGCCGGCAAAACCGCGACCGAAGCGGTCAAGCTTTTTGTCAGGGATCAGCTGCCGATGATTACCGATAATATTGGCGGCAGCGGCTGCCCAGGCAGCAGCTCCGGAGGAGAGTGCCATGAGCACTAAAATCACCGGCGCAGTGATCGTCGCCGCCGGAATGAGCTCGCGGATGCATTCTTTTAAGCCGATGCTGCCGCTGGCCGGCGCGACTGTGATCCGCACGCTGATCGGCACGCTGCAAAAAGCTTCTGTGGCACCGGTTGTCGTCGTTACCGGGCGCAACGGCCGGGAACTGACCGAGCATATTCTGGACCTGGGTGTGGAAACAGTGCTCAATGAGCGCTATGCCGAGACGGATATGTTTTATTCGGCTTGTCTGGGGCTGCGGACGATTTCCGGACGGGCGGACCGGGTCTTTTTTCTTCCCGGAGACGTGCCGCTGTTTTCGCATTACAGCATAACGGCGATGAGCGAATATATGGACCGTTACGGCTGCGATATTCTGATTCCGGCCTATAATGGCCGTCAGGGGCATCCGGTGCTGTTGGCAGCGCCGGTAATCGGTCAGCTGACGGACTATCAGGGCGAGGGCGGACTGAAAGGCGCGATCGACAGCCTCGAAGCGCGCAAGGCGGTTTTGACGCTGCCGGATCAGGGGCTGGTGCTGGATGCGGATAATCCTGAGGATTACCGGCGGCTGGAGCAGTATTCGGCGGCCGCCGCACAGCTGCCTCCGCTATCAGCAGCGGCGCGGGTGGCACTATGCCGCACCGAGATTTTTTTTGACGAGCAGCTGGCGCAGATCCTTGAGCTGACAGATAAATACGGCTCGCTGGCACGCGCCTGCAAGCAGGCCGGTGTTTCTTACAGCCATGGCTGGCAGCGGATCCGCCGCGCTGAGGAACAGCTGGGGTTTATCCTCCTCCAGAGCAGCCGCGGCGGCGAGGGCGGCGGCGGTTCGCATCTGACCAACCGCGGCAGCAAATTTCTTGATGCTTACCGGAAATTTCGCCGCAATGTGGAGCGCTACAGCGCCAAGCAGCTGGAAAAGCTGTTTAGCGATTATTAGGCCGCGAGCTCATGACAATGATAATGAAAAGCCTCTCCGAAGTACGGAGAGGCTTTTTTGCTGCGGGAAAACAGGCAGGCGCTTGATGCCTGCTATAAGCTGGCGTAAAAAGAGGGATATGCAGCTGGCGGCATATCCCTTTTATCTTGCTTGTGACTTGGGCGCTGCTGCGCCGGGCGGATGAATATTGCCGCTACGGCGCGGTATTGAGCCGGGTGGTAAGAGTCAGCTGGCCGGAACCGTGGGCGCTGACTTGCAGCAGGAAGGTTTCGCTCTGTCCCTGGCTGTCGCTGACCGTCAGCTGATAAGGACCGGCGGCAGCCAGCGAGAGTCCGGAATCGGCGATCTGGGCGGCGGTGAATTCCTGGCTGGTCTCGCCCTGAGTGAGGGTGATCCGGTAATCAGCGGCCGGGGCGCCGTCTGCACCGATTATGGTCAGGGTCAGCTGAGAGGTCACGGCATAGCAGGGCTGCGCGGAAAGCGGCAGCTCAGCCTCGTCCAGCGCCTGCTCGACCCGGAGCAGCTGCTCGTTCTCGAGGCTGCCCTCCTGCACCATCAGCTGGGCGGTATAGCGGAGCAGGCTATTGAACTCAGCAAAATTGCAGTCCGCAGGCATCAGGAACAGCGTGCGGTAGAACAGCTGCGTCAGCTGCGAGACGGACAGCGGCTGCGCTCCCTCCGCCTCCTGGGTCATCTGATAGGCGGCATGGGAGATGACGGAGCCATTGGTGTGGACGCCGCCGTTATCACGGGCGTCGGGCGCGCTGTCCGCCCAAAAACGGCCATGATAGACTGACGGCTGGTGCTGCGCGGCAGGATCGGTCAGATCGCGCAAGCCGCCGTCATGCTGCCAATCGCAGCTGCCGTCGAGCCGTTCCTCTGCGGTCATCTGGCTGAGATCGACCGCTGCAGCAGGCTGCTGCCCGTCCGCTGTCTCGGGAGCGTTTTCTGTCTCGGCAGGCTGCTCGGCATGATAATAATCCTCGATCAGCTCGCCGAACAGATCGGCATAGGCCTCCAGCAGCGCGCCGGGCTCGCCATAGCAGAGCAGGCCATTGATCGAGCGGACCGCGGAGTGGGTGTATTCGTGGGCGATCGCATCGAGCGACAGGGAATGATCGCGGGAAAAATTGAGCAGCGTGGCCACGCTGAGCCGCAGCGAGGTGGAAAAGGCGCTGGATTCGCCGTTGGCATAGCTATTGTAGACCAGCAGAGTCTCGCCGTTGCTGCCGTTGAAGCCGTCGCGTCCCAGCACCTGCTGATAAAAATCATAGCAGTCGGCGGCGCGGCTGATCAGGGTGACGGCACGCGAATCCTCCCAGCCGGCAGAGGGGCTGGACACTTCTTCCAGGGCGGAGGATGAGCTGCCGCTGCGCAGGGAAAAGACCGGATAGGCGTGATAACCGACAGTTTCGCCATGGGAGGCGACCACCGACCAATCGCCATAGCTGCTGCTGCCCTGGAAAGAGACCGGAGAATCGTCCTCGTCGACCCACAGCTGGCGGGCGGTATCGAAGCGGTAGAGGCGGCCGGCGCTATCGGCAATGGCATATTCGAAGGTGAGGCGTCCGCCGCCGGCATTATAGACATGGAGATGACGCTGCTGATCGATCAGCTGATATTGCCCCCCGGCGGAGCTGGTATTGAACACCTGTTCAACACCGTCATTATCTACGCCCTGGCCGGAGGAGGAGGCGTAAGCGATGCGGTCGTGAGCGGCGATCACCGAGCCGTTGCGGGCGGAGATGAAACAATAGAGCGAAGTTTCGCCGTTGTTGACAGAGATTTGCCAGGCCAGCTCCGGATCGTGTCCGGCTAGGGAATAGATGGTCAGTCCCTCGCTGGTGACTGCACCCTGGTAAGCGCGGCCGGCTGCGGCCACCGCCTCCTGCTCGGTCAGCTCAGGCGTAACGCGGAGATTGGCAAGGGGCAGATAATTGCCGGCAAGAGCGACTGCGGCGCCGGAGCTGTCTACCGCCAGGGTGAGGCTGCGGCCATAGACCGGAATCCCCTGATAATGCTGGGTGAAGCGGTAATAAGTTTGGCCAAAGACGTGGTCGGTACGGCAGGAGCCAAGCTCAGAGGCAGGATCGCTGATGCCGATCAAAGCGGCGGCATCGCCGATGGCGGCCAGCGCCGACTCGGGATCGCTGATTTGGCGTTCACTGAAACCGCCGGCAAGCAGGGTGAGATCTTGCCGGTCGTCCTCTGTGCCGGAGAACAGACCCAGCGCCCAGGCCAGGAGCAGCAGCGCTACCAGAACGGCTGCGGCAAGCAGCAGCGGCAGGCGGCGGATATGCAGATGGCGGGAAGATGATCTCATAGGCAGGCCTTTCTTCACAGCGTCAGCGGCGCGCTGGGACAATAATAATAGATAATAAAATTATACTTAATGTAGAAGAAATTTGCAAGGCCAGCTAGGGCGGCAAGCGCAGCAGTCAGAAAAAAATCAGCAGAAAACCAGCCAAAAACCACGGGACGCGGCGGAGAGGGCGAAAGAAAAGCGGAGTATTTATCTATAACGACAATATTCTGCGCGCAGATAAAGCAGGATTGGGCGGTAGGGTTGGGGAGCAGGGAGTGGCGGGTATAGGGGGTGTGCGGGGTTGATTTGGATGGCGGCGGAGCGCAGGGGACGGAGATTTAAGATGATGGGGAAAGAAAAACAAGCGAACAGCAAAAGCTGTTCGCTTGTTGGGTAATTCTGATTCCAGTTAATGCCTTTAGCTATTGATCACATTACAGAATGATGATGTAAGCGAGGTCATTAGTACCGGAGACGTATACGCCGATGATGGTCTTACCGTCAACGACGAGATCACGGAAATCAGCGATGGCTACAGTGTCGCCAGTGTTCATGTCATAACCATTGACATAGCTGTTAGCGTCAACGATGAAGGTGAATTCGCCGTCCCACAGAGCAGGAACAGTGCAGTTGGTGATAGCATCAACATCTATCTGGCCGTAAGCGTTGGTGTAACCGTCAATCATGTTTACAGAACCAGCGAGCATTTCATAGCCGGTGTCAGCAGTCCAGGCTTTGAAATTATCTACGTCAGCAGCAGCGTCGATAGCTACGATGTCAGCAACGTCAACGATCTTGCCGCCTTCGGTCTTGTAGGCTACGAAAGCGCCGTTAGGAGCATTGGCGATCAGGTAATCTTCAACATCTTCAGCAGCGTCGTCAGCAACGTAAACTCTCTCGCCGTTGACTTCGATGTAGAAGCGGTCAACACGGCCCTGGATCACACCGCCGTCATAGATGCCGGTGCCATAAGCGATGTCGCC
>CALXQC010000053.1 GCA_944390435.1 uncultured Clostridia bacterium | reverse complement strand
TAAAAGAGAGCGCACGCGGGAGCGCTCCCTTATAGTCTAGCTTACTGCTGCACGTTAGGACAGTGCTGCTGCCACGGCTGAACGGCGGTGCGGGCCTGCTGCGGGTCGTCATTGTGCTGTTGGCTGTTTTTGCTCTTTTTCATGGTAAAACCTCCATTGCAGATAGAAAATCGGCCTTGCCGTGTCTTTAGTATGTTCCGGCAGGGCTGGATTATACATCGCCGCCGCTGCGTTCTAAGGCCGGTTTTTCGTTCATATATTATGGCAAAGACAAGGGAAAGGCTGGATATAATCATGAAAGCAAGCAAGTTGTTAATTGCCGGAGGCTTGGCGCTGCTGCTGTGTCTCTCCGGCTGCGGTCTGGTCGATAATCTGCAAACTTTTAAAGAAAACGACGGCGCGGCGGATCAGGATAGCGAGCAGCCGCAGGTGATCGTGGACGATGATCTTCAGTCAGACGCGCAGGATGAGGATACGATGACTGCGCCGCTGCCGGGCCGCGGCCAGTCCGGACAGCAGGATGCCGCGGACAGTGTGCCCGATGCGGCGGCGGATAACAGTGAGACGCATCAGGTGACGCTGTATTTTGCCAACGAAGAAGGACGGCTGGAGGCGGAGCAGCGCATGATTCCCAAGCAGGAAGGGCTGGCTCGCGCTACGGTAAATCAGCTGATCTCCGGTCCGCATGACGAGTCGCTGCTGCCGACGCTGCCGGCAGCGACGATTTTGGAGGATATCAATATCTCAGGCGGCGTCTGCACTGTGGATTTCAGCTCCGAGCTGCTGAGCGATCTGCCGGACGACCAGCAAAAACAAAAGCTGGCGCTGTACAGCATTGTCAATACTTTGACGCAGTTCGACAGCGTTGATGAGGTGCGGCTGTTAGTCAACGGCCAGGCGCTCGACAGCTTCGGCGGCGTCGATGTTTCGGCTGCGGTCGCGCCGCAGACCTGGTAGAGCGGCAGAACAGCGTGGCTTATGCAGCTATTATGCCGAACGCGGCGGCTTGATCGTGAGCTTTTAGCCGGCGCGATGACTCCTCCGCTTAAACAAAGAACCGGTAAGCTTAAGCTTACCGGTTCTTTGTTTAAGCGATATTTTTAGCGAAGGCTGTTTGCTGGTTCGCGCAGCAGGGCGGCGATTTGCCGCATTGCCGCGCCGCGGTGGCTGAGAGAATTTTTTTCTTCCTCGCTCAACTCAGCCATGGTTTTATCCAGCTGCGGCAGATAGAACAGGCAGTCGTAACCGAAGCCGCCTGAGCCGCGTTCGGCGGCTGCGATCTCGCCTTCGCAGCGTCCCTCAAGGCAGGTGACTGCGCCGTCGGGTGTAGCCAGCACCGCCGCGCAGACAAAGGCGGCCTGCCGCTGTCCCGGCGGGGTCTGCCTCAGTTCGGCCAGCAGTTTACGGCGGTTGGCGGCATCATCATGCGTCTGCCCAGGGGTATCAGCATAGCGCGCCGAGCGTACTCCCGGCGCTCCGCCGAGGCTGGCGACGCTCAGCCCGCTATCGTCGGCTAAGGTTGTCAGGCCGCTCATTTGGGCGGCTGAGACAGCCTTGATCCGGGCATTGGCGGCGAAGGTATCGCCATCCTCATCCGGCGGCTGATAGCCGGGGAAGGCGTCCAGACTGATCAATTCCCAGTCGCTAACGCCGCATTCATTGAAGATAGCGGCTATTTCCTTAAGCTTATGGCGGTTAGTGGTGGCGATCAGCAGTTGTTTCATGAGAGCTCCCGTCGCGGCGCTATTTGCGCGCCAGCACTTGCTTGATTTTCATTGCCACGGTCTCGGCATCAAGCCCGTAGTGCTTGAGCAGCGCCTCCGGCGAGCCGCTCTGGCCGAACTGATCTTCGACGCCGCAGCGGGCGAAGGGCGCGGCGCTGTTGCCGGCCAGGGTCTCAGCTACCGCCGAGCCCAGTCCGCCGATGATATTATGTTCTTCCAGCGTCATGGCGGCGCCGCAGCGCTCGGTCATTTCGAGAATGAAATCGCTATCCAGCGGTTTGATGGTATGAAGATCCGCCACTGCGACGCTGATGCCTTCCGCCGCCAGCAGTTCGGCGGCTTCCAGGGCGATCGAGACCATCAGTCCGCAGGCAAAGACAACGATATCCTTGCCCATGCGGACGATTTCGCCCTTGCCCCATTTGAATTCATAGCCGTCGGGATAAAGCACCGGCGCGGCCAGCCGTCCCAGACGCAGATAGACCGGGCCGTCATAAGCGGCAGCCTCTCTCACCATCCAGCGGGTGGTGGTGGCGTCGGCTGGTACCAGTACCGTCATATTGGGCAGGCTGCGCATCAGCGCGATGTCGGCGATCGCCTGATGCGTGCCGCCGTCTTCGCCGACGGTGATGCCGGAATGAGAGCCGGCGATTTTGACATTAAGCCGCGGATAGCAGACGCTGTTGCGGATCTGCTCAAAGGCGCGTCCGGTGACAAAAACGGCGAAGCTGCTGGCAAAGACGGTCTTGCCCATGCTGGCCAGTCCGGCGGCCACGGCGATCATATTGCCCTCGGCGATGCCGGCATTGACGAAACGCTCAGGGCAGACCTTGGCGAATTCTACGCTTTTGGTGGATTGCGAGAGATCGGCGTCCATGACGAAAAGATTGCTGTTTTCCTGCGCCAATTCCGCCAGCGCCTTGCCATAGGCGTCGCGGGTGGCGATTTTTTTGCTATCAGTCATTATGATATCCTCCGCTGTCGATTATAGTGGAATGAGGCAGGCAGGATTATTCTCCCTGCCAGAATAGTTCGGAAATCGCCTGCTCCGCCTGTTCGGCATTAGGCGCCACGCCATGCCATCCGGCCTGGTTTTCCATGAAGCTGACTCCCTTACCCTTAACGGTTTCAGCGATGATCATCACCGGCTGACCGGATGATTGTTTCGCTTCTTTGATCGCGTCTTTGATCTGCTCGGTGTCATGGCCGTCTATTTCCAGCACTTTCCAGCCGAAGGCGCGCCATTTTTCATTAAGCGGTTCCGGAGACAGCACATCGCGCGGATTGCCGTCGATCTGCAGATGATTATGATCGAGGAAGGCGATCAGATTATCGAGGCGGTAATGCGCGGCAAACATCGCTGCTTCCCAGACCTCGCCTTCTTCGGTTTCGCCGTCGCCCAACAGAGCATAGATAGTGCAGGGCAGCCCGTCTTTTTTCGCGGCCAGCGCCATGCCGCAGGCGGCGGAGATACCTTGTCCCAGCGAACCGGTAGACATATCGATGCCCGGCGTTTTATGCATATCCGGGTGTCCTTGCAGCCGGCTGCCCAGCTTGCGCAGCTGCTGCAGCTCATCGAGCGGGAAAAAGTCACGCAGCGCCAACGCCGCATAGAGCGCCGGCACAGCATGTCCCTTGCTGAGGACAAAGCGGTCGCGGTCCGGCTTATCCGGATTTGCGGGGTCGATATTCATCTCGTCATGGAAGAGCACGGCGATGATGTCGGTAGCGGACAGCGACCCTCCCGGATGTCCGCTGCCTGAGGCCGCCAGCATTTTGATGATTTCCCGGCGCATATGAAGCGCGAATTCATCAGCATTGGCAAAGTTCATTGGTTGATCCTCCTGAAATTATCCGTCGTTTTATCTTAAAAAATAATCCTCGTCTTGTCCGGCGCATTTAATCGCGCTGGGAAAAGCGGCGCAAATATTCGGCGATAAAACCGTCGAGATCGCCGTCCATCACTGCGTCGGTATTGCCCATTTCATAACCGGTGCGGTGATCCTTGACCAGCCGGTAGGGCTGGAAAATATAGGAGCGGATCTGGCTGCCCCAGCCGATATCCTGCTGCTCGCCGCGCAGCGCCGCCAGCTCGGCCTCGCGCTCGCGGATTTTTTTATCCAGCAGCTTGGCCTTGAGCAGCTGCATCGCACGCTCTTTGTTGGCGAACTGGCTGCGCTCATCCTGGCACTGCACCACGATATTAGTCGGCAGATGGGTGATCCTCACTGCTGAATCGGTTTTGTTGAGATGCTGGCCGCCTTTGCCGGAACTGCGGTAAGTATCGATACGCATCTCCTCGGCCGGGATCTCGATTTCATCATCATCGGCTACCTGCGGCAGCACATCTACCGAGGCGAAAGAGGTATGGCGCCGCCCCTGGGTATCATAGGGGGACATTCGCACCAGCCGGTGTACGCCGCGTTCGCTTTTGAGATAGCCATAGGCATTGAGCCCCAGTACAGAGATGGTAGCTGATTTGATGCCGCCTTCATCTGCCGGCAGACAGTCGATCAGCTCGGTTTTATAGGCATGGCGTTCCGCCCAGCGGCTATACATCCGCAGCAGCATTTCCGCCCAGTCCTGGGCTTCCAAGCCGCCGGCTCCGGCATGGATCGATAAAATAGCGTCGTGGCTGTCATATTCGCCGGAGAGCATCTGCGAGAGCTCCAGCTCCTCCAGCAGGCGGCTGAAGGTTTGGGCTGCTTTATGCGCTTCTCGGCTAAAGCTATCGTCTTCTAAGGCCAATTCTAAAGCTGCTTCGGCGTCATCATAGGCGGCGGCAGTCTGCTGATAGCCTTTAATCAGCTCGCGCTTGCGCGTCAGCTGCGTCATCAGCTCCTGCGCCTGTGCCGGGTCGTCCCAAAAGCCGGCCGCATAGGTTTTTTCTTCCAGTGCGGTGATCTCCGCCATTTTGGCGTCAAAGTCAAAGAGACCCCCTTAGTGCGGCTAAGCGTTGTTTCCCCTCTTGCAGCAGGGGACGGATGTCTTCGATCATAAATTTCCTCCCTGGGCGCAGTGTGTCTGCATATTTGGCCGGTGCCGGCTGCGGCTAGTTTTTGCCGCAGCAGTTTTTGTATTTCTTGCCGCTGCCGCAGGGGCAGGGATCATTGCGGCCGATTTTTTGCTCCGGCGTTTTGCGGATCGGCTGTTTTTTGGCTGGTTTGCCGCCGCGGTTGGAGGTGACATTGTCGCGCTCCTGCGGCCGCTCAACGATCTGCGCCAGCATACACATTCTGGTGACCTCGAGACGGATATCGTCGATCATGGCCTCAAACATTTCAAAGGCTTCTTTTTTATAAGCCACCAGCGGATTGACCTGCCCGTAGGCGCGCAGGCCGATGCCCTGACGCAGCTGATCCATAGCGTCGAGATGATCCATCCAGTTGCGGTCTACTACCTGCAGCACTACCGCGTGCTCCAGCGCATTGAGCACTTCCGCGCCCATTGTTTCGCGGCGCTGGTCATAGTAGGCGAGCAGCCGGTCGTAGAAGAAATTCGCCACCTCGGTGCCGGCGAGCTGTTTGATTTCTTCCTCGCTGGGAGTGTTCTCCGGCAGATAAGCGGCCATATCCTGGATCAGCGCCGGCAGATCCCATTCTTCGGGATATTGGCTGGCTGCGGAGTAGCGGCCGACTACGATCTGCGCCGTGGCCTCGATCATGCCCAGAACGCTGTCATGAATATCGTCTTCCATCAGCGCCTTGCGCCGCTCGGAGTAGATCAGCTCGCGCTGGACATTCATTACGTCGTCATAGTCGAGCACGGTTTTACGGGCGTCGAAATGGCGCTCCTCAACACGTTTCTGCGCAGACTCGATGCTGCGGGAGACGAGGGCGGAGTCGATCGGCTGGCTGTCGTCCATGCCGACGCGGTCCATCAGCGCCGCTAGATTGTCGCCGCCGAAACGCTTCATCAGATCGTCTTCCATAGAGATGTAGAAGCGGGTGCTGCCGGGGTCGCCTTGACGTCCGGCGCGGCCGCGCAGCTGATTGTCAATACGCCGCGATTCGTGGCGCTCGGTGCCGATGATATGCAGCCCGCCCAGCTCAACTACACGCTGATGCTCAGCGGCGGACTTGGCCTTGTATTCGGCGATCAGGGCGTTGATCTGCTCATCAGTATAGTCGATGCCTTTTTCCTTATCCTCGGCGACTTGGGCCATGGCCAGCGCCTCATAATTGCCGCCGAGCATGATGTCGGTGCCGCGGCC
>CALXQC010000052.1 GCA_944390435.1 uncultured Clostridia bacterium | reverse complement strand
CGGTATGTCCGCCGCGGCGTCCTACGACCACCGGACCGCCGACCATGCCGTTTAGGAAGCTGCCGTGATGAGCGGAATACATACCTAAACGCTGCAGCAGATTCATCATATCGCCGCGCGCCGTGCCGTAGTAGACCGGAGCGCCGACGATCAGTCCGTCAGCCTGGGCAATTTTCTCAAAAATTTCATTAGCTCCATCATCGAGCACGCAGCCGCCCTTAACGCAGCAATCAGCGCCGCAGGCGATGCAGCCCTGGATCTTTTTTCCAGCTAAGCTGATTATCTCCGCCTCACAGCCGGCCTGTTCGATCTCTTCGGCCGCAACGCGCAGCAGATCCATGGTATTGCCGTCTTTGCGCGGGCTGCCGCTGATCAGAATCACTTTATGCATAATTATTCCTCCTAGTTCTGCCAGGGCAGCCGGCAGTCCGGATGCCTGGCGCCAATTTAGTCCGCTACTGTCAAAATCAGCGGCGGCTGGTCTTCCCTTACCATCACAGTATGCTCATACTGCACTACTTGATGACGGTGCGGCGTTTTCAGCGTCCAGCCGTCGCCCATATCGACCACATAATTATCGCCCATTGACACAAAAGGCTCGATCGCCAGCACCAGTCCCGGCTCCATGATCCGTTTTTCTCTTTTTTCATAATAATTATAAACTGTTTCCGGATCGTCATGGAGAGTACGGCCGACCCCATGACCGCAGAGATTGCGGATCGTTTTATAGCCGTGGCGTTTAGCGCATTTTTCCGCTGCGCGGCCGATGCCGTTGAGCGGATATCCGGCCACTGCCGCTGCAATCGCCTCATCGAGCGCCTCGCGGCCTACTTCCATCAATTTTTCATAGATATGTTTGACCGGCATCACAGGAAAACTGCCGCTGTTGTCGCCAAAAAAGCCGTCCTTGACTGCTGAAACGTCAATATTGACGATATCGCCCTCCTTGATCACGGTATCGTCGGGAATACCGTGCGCCACTACATCGTTGACGCTGATGCAATTATGCCCGGGGAAATTATAGCAGGCAATCGGCGCCGATTTAGCGCCGTAAGAGGCTAAAATTTCCGCCCCGTATAAATCCAATTCTTTAGTAGTCATGCCCGGAGTAAGTGCTGCCGCCATTTTCTTCAAGGTAATGGCACAAATCTTGCCGATCTCCTGCATGGCGGCCAATTCCTCCGCTGTTTTAATAATCATATGTCCTCCTCGATCTAACCCTGATGCAATAAAATTCATCTACAACCCTGCTGATTTTTTTATTATAGCATAAGATGAACATATAATTAAGAGCAATCTGTTAAAATTTATTATCCCGGCAGCCGCCGCAGAGCCCGTCCGCAGCGTCCAGGACGCATCAGGCGGATAAGCGGGGAATTTAGGTCAATTTGCGGCGGGTTAACAGCAGGGTTTAGCTGAACCGATAAGGAATAATTGGCGCATAATCCTCATTGGAAGCAGGAAGCATCATGACTGTGCCCAAGAAACTCTGCCTCGTTGCGCTCGCCCTTATCGCCCTAATCTGCGTTCTCATTTTCGGCGATTTCAGCAGTCCCGCCTATACCGAGGCGGCGCCAGGCGAAAAAAAAGCCGAACTGCAAGAGCAGCTGGCTGAAGAATTACATCTTTATTATTTAGGCGAAGGCAGCTATCAAAAATGCCAGGAGCTAATTGAACAAATCGAGCAGCTGCCGGAGCTTTAGGCCGGATCAATAGAAACCGGGATCGGCAGGCAATGCAGCACCGCCATAATGTCCTTTTTGGCATTATGCGCTACCCGCAGCACCAGTTTTCCCAGTCCAGCATCCACCGTAGTGACCAGGGCTAAATTATCATAACCCTCGATCAGCTTATTGAACAGATCGATATCTGAGGGCTCGACCTGTACAGTAATGCATTCGCCCTCTTGATTCATTAACGATTCTCCTTACCCAAAATAATTTTGCGCACCGATATGTTACAGCGGCAGAAAGGAGCGCTCATTTGGACATTGTTGTCCAGGCAACGCCCAAATTTTCATCCGGGTCAGCGATAAACAAAAGCCCTTGCTAACTGCTCGAGCACCTTTCTGCCGTTACATATTTTTCGCTGCCGGCAGATGAAATCCTTTTCCCGTCTCATTATTATCAGCTAGGCTTCTGCCAAGCATCACATAAGCGGGGCAAGAATGCGGCGTTTCTTTAGTATATTCACCACGGCTGTTTCTATGCCGCGGTCGACGGCAGCATGGCATAACGTCACAAATTCTACAGGGAATTCTACACGAAAAGGAAAAGACCACCGTTTAGGTGGTCTTTTCTGGTGCGGTAGATGGGACTTGAACCCATACGCCTTGCGACATACGCCCCTCAAACGTACCTGTCTGCCAATTCCAGCACTACCGCTCGATCCAGCGAACTGTATTTTATCACATTTCGCTGTTGCGCGCAAGTCCTTTTTCATCTTTGGCACAGCTTTTTTGCCGGAAGGCTTTAGCCGGATGTTTCGGAGTAAAGGCGCGTATAACGCTCATAATTCCGCAGCACGCTTTTCACATGGCGCTCTGTTTCCGGATAAGGAATATCCGCAGCATTGGCCAGCGAGCCGTCCCAGGTGCCATCAGAAAGCCATTGGCTGACCGAGCCCATCCCGGCATTATAAGCTGCGATAACCGTAGCGGGATCAGTATAGCCGAGCTCGTTTTGATAGTTGGCAAACAGCAGCGACAGATAATAAATGCCCAACTGGAGATTGGTACGCGGATCCTCTAAAGCTTCATCAGCATCCAAAGAAAATTCGCCTTTATCGATCAACCATTGCGCAGTCTCCGGCATCAGCTGCATCAGCCCGGCAGCTCCGGCGGAAGAAACTGCTTCAGGGTCAAAGCCGCTTTCCGCTTTAACCAGCGCCAAAACCAGCCATTTGTCCACGCCGTATTCGGCGCAATACTCATCGACAATATCCTCATAATCACGGGGATAGAAAAAAGCGATGATTTTATCTTTATTTGCCAGGCCGATCCCGAGCAGCAATATGAGTATGAGTAAAAATATTATCAGGCTAAAACAGCCGCAACCTTTTCTTCTCGTCATGCTCTCTCCTCGAGCAGTTGTTGATATTGTTCGGCGAGCCGCCGCTGGAAATCAGCCAGCGGCCCATCGTTTATGATTACCGTATCCGCTAAACGCATCAGTTCCTCCGGCGGGAGCTGCCTGTTCAGGCGCGCAAGAATATCCTCCTCAGGCAGGGAGTCTCTTTGGCGGATACGCTCCAGCTGCAGTTCAACCGGTGACACGATCACCCAAATCCGATCCAGCAGCTCCGCCATGCGGCCTTCGAACATCATCGCCGCCTCAACTACAGCTACGCTATATCCCTGCTCTGCCAAAGCAGCTAAACGGCGACGGATCTCGTCGCGAATCAGCGGATGAGTCAGCTCATTGAGCTGTAGCGCCAGCGCGCCGCTGGGATCGCTGAAAATATGGCGTGCCAAAGCGCGCCGGTCGATCTCACCGCCGCCGGGAGCAAAGCGTTCGCCGAAAGCATCCAGCAGCGGCTGATAAGCGCGGCCGCCTTTGGCCAGCAGCTGATGCGCGACAGCGTCGGCATCGATCACCGCAGCGCCCAACTGAGCTAAATAAGCGGCAGCGGTACTTTTGCCGCTGCCCATATTGCCGGTCAAGCCAATAGTAAGCATAGTTATCCCTGCTTTATCTACTCTGCACAGTCTATTGTATGTAACGCTACTTCTGACAATTCGGGCAAAAATGCGTCCCTCTGCCGCCAACCTTGATCTTCATGATCGTAGTTCCGCAGCGGTTACATGGCATACCGGTACGCTGATACACCTGTAAAAACGGCATATTATTACCTTTATTCCCTTCACCGTCCAAATAATCGGAAAAGGTAGTGCCGTTATTGGCGATCGACGACAGCAGAATCGGCGGAACAGCTGCAGCGATTTTCTCCCATTCTTCATCGCTGATCGTATCGGTCTTACGCGTCGGAGCGACCCCGGCGGCAAACAGCACCTCGTCAGCATAGATATTGCCTAAGCCCGCCAATACCGACTGATCGAGAATCCCCTGCTTGATCGTGATCCGGCGGCGGGAAAGCTGGGATTTAAGATACTCCGCGCCAAACCGCTCATCAAAAGGCTCAATCCCGAGGCGGCTGATACCGGTGAAATCGTCGGTTTCACCGGCTCGTTTAAGCCATAGACAGCCAAAACGGCGCGCATCGGCAAAACGCAGTTCGCGCTCATTATCCAGGGAAAAAATCACATGAGTATGCGGCAGCAGCGGATATTCCCGCGGCGTACAGAGCATCCTTCCGGTCATGCGCAAATGGGCGATCAGCGTATCCCCGCTTTGCAGCTCGATCAGGAGAAATTTTCCCCGCCGACCCGTGCCGGTAATACGCTGGCCAATAATCAGCTCGCTGAACTCATCCGCAGCCGGATGCTTGATGATCTGCGGCCGCTCGATCCGGCAGGCGGTGATAACCGCACCGCTGATCAGCGGCGCCAAAGTTCTTTTGACTGTTTCGATCTCCGGCAGTTCCGGCATTATTTCACCTTCTCCATATCATACCAATTCCCGCCAGCTTTCACATCAACAGTAAGCGGCACCGACAAAGGCAGAGCGTGCTCCATTTTATCTTTCACCAGTGCGATCAAATCCTGCTGTTCCTTGGGTACGACATTAAATATCAATTCGTCATGAACCTGCAGAATCATCTTCGACTGCCAAGAATTCAGCTTAAGTTCATTAGCGATCCCGATCATCGCAATTTTGATAATATCAGCAGCGCTGCCCTGGATAGGGGTATTAATCGCCATCCGTTCCGCTAATGAACGCAGATTATAATTACGGTTAAGCAGATCAGGCAGGTATCTTCTTCGCCCGCACAGCGTGCTGACATAACCATTGCTGCGCGCCGTCAGTATCGTCTGACGCTGATACTCGGCAACTTTGGGATAGCGCTGAAAATAACGGGAAATATAATCCGCCGCCTCGGCGCGGGAAATGCCCAGATCACGCGACAGACCATAGTCGGAAATACCATAGACAATGCCGAAATTGACCGCCTTAGCCTGGCGCCGCTGAAAAGGGGTAACATCTTCCGGCGCGATGCCTAAAACCTCGGAAGCGGTGCGGCGGTGAATATCCTCGCCATGACGAAAAGCCTCGATCAGCCGCTCGTCGCCGGAAATATGCGCTAAAACTCTCAGCTCGATCTGATTATAATCCGCAGAGAGCAGCAATTCTTGCGGACGGTCGGCGACGAACACCTCTCGGATCCGCCGTCCCAGCTCATGACGCACCGGGATATTCTGCAAATTTGGCTCTACTGAAGAAAGCCGTCCGGTAGCGGTCACGGTCTGCATATATGTAGTATGAATTTTGCCGGTCTGCGGATTGATCAGCGGCTGCAGGCCGTCGGTATAAGTTGATTTCAGCTTAGCAACCAGGCGGTAATCCAAAATCCGCGCTGCAATCTGCCACTGCCCGGCCAGAGTCTCCAGCACCTCGGCGTCAGTCGAATAACCGGTTTTAGTTTTTTTGACCGGTGGGATGCCCAGTTCATCGAATAGCACTGCGCCTAACTGTTTGGGAGAATTAATATTAAACTCATGCCCGGCAATGGCATAGATATCCGCCTGGCACTCCTCCATAGCTTTAGTCAGCGTCTGGGACATCTCCGCCAGCTTATCGCCTTCCACACGAATGCCTTGCTTCTCCATATCCGCCAGCACCGCGGCCAGCGGCAGCTCCATATCCTGATAAAGTTTCAGCATCTCCTGCTCGGCCAGCTGTTGCCGCTGTGCCGCGGCAAGATCAGGCAGCAGCTGCGCCCATCCGGCAGCAGTGTGCTGGCTGGGCATGCCGTATTGCAGCGCCAGGGATTCCAGCTGATAACTTCCGGCTGCCGGATCAAGCAAATAGGCTGCCAAAATCACATCATCGCTGATCCCTGCGATATTGATATCATGAGCCAGCAGCAGCAGGCGCAATTCTTTACTGTATGCGACCTGCTTGGTGATCTGGCCGTCCTCTAAAACGCCGCGCAGAGCTTCGATGCATTCCGGAGCGACCAATACTCCGCTTCCGCCGGGCACTGCAAGGCCGATCTCGCTGAAACAGCCGCTGATCGCCGGCGGCTGCCATTGAACATAGAGCGACATAGCGCCGCTGCGCTGAATCTGTTCGCATAGCTCTAAAATCTCGACCAGTCCGACGGCCGCAGTCTCGCCCGGCTGCGCGGAATTCTCCGCCGCAGCCTCCTCCTGACATTCTGTCCAGGGCGGGGTCTCGTCATCAAAAGGAGAAAGCGGATGACGGACTCGTTCCACAGCCTGCGGCTGCTCTGCAAGGCCGCGCAGCAGCTGATTAAGCCCCAGCTTGCGGTAGAGGTCGGCCAAGGCGCTATGGTCTGCGGCAGGGTCATAACGGTATTGCTGCCATTCCGCCGGGACGTCCATAGTGCGGCAGATAGTGGCCAACTCCCGGGAACGGTAAGCGCTTTCCCGGTTTTCCGCCAGGCGTTCAACCAATTTTCCTTTCAGCTCATCCAGGTGGGCATAAAGATTATCGATCGTACCGTATTGGCTAATCAGCTTAATCGCTGTTTTCTCGCCGACTCCCGGCACTCCGGGAATATTATCGGAACTATCGCCCATCAGCCCTTTGATCTCGATCAATTGCCGCGGCATCACGCCATAGCGCTGCTGAATTGCGGCAACATCATAGCGCTCGATTTCGCTAATGCCTTTCCTGGTCATAAAGACCACCGTATGATCATTAATCAGCTGAAAAATATCGCGGTCGCCGGAAAAAATCTCCACAGAGAAACCAGCTTCCTCTCCCAGCCGGGACAAAGTCCCAAGAATATCGTCGGCCTCATAGCCATCTTCCTCGTACCAGCGGATATGAGCGGCATCGAGTACTTGCTTCACCAGTTCAAACTGGCCTTTGAGCTCTATCGGCGTTGCCGCGCGATTGCCTTTATAATCCGGGTCGATCTGATTGCGGAAGGTGACGCGGCTTTTATCAAAGGCTACCATTAGATAATCCGGCTTCTGCTGAGCAAGCAGCCGGTTAAGCATCATCATAAAGCCATGCACAGCATTGGTGAACACGCCATCCTTATTGCTGAGCAAGGGCAAGGCATAAAAAGCCCGATGCAGCAAACTACTACCGTCTATCAGTAACAATTTTTCCATCGCTCTCTCCTCTTAGCTTCCTTCAGCCCACCGTGATGAATTTATTATAACATTTATCCGCCGATAAAAAAACCGCCTTTTACCCTACAGACAGCGCAAAAAAGTCCGGCCGCTAATTGCGGCCGGACATCAATCCAAGGCCAATATCAATCTTCTTAAATCAACAGTCGCAGCTTAAGATCTTTTTCCTGGCATCATAATACCCAGCAAAATAGTATCGACGCCGGTGAAGATAATACTGAGGCCGACCAGCCAGCCTACGGTTACCACCGTAACCAAAGGATGCAGGCAGGCGTATATTCCCAGCAAAGCGGTTAAAATACCCAAAACCAATGACCACAGCCATAAATGTCCGCGCTGCTCCGGCGGCAAATGATTACGCAGCTGTTTGATCTTGAACGCTACGACAATACTGACAATGCCGAAGATCACCGCCCAGAAACTAATCATATACACCAGCACCGTATCGGTAAAAAAGAGCGCCCGGCCGGAAAAAAGGATAAACAGGCCGATTACCGCGGAGACAATGCCGCCGAACAGCGTCCAGCCGCTGGCAGCGCCCTGGCGGTGATTATTGCTGTATGCGCCGATCAGCCCGATACCGCCGACAAAAGCCGCCAGCCCGACAATCCAGCCCAGCACAGCAAAAGTCATCGCCGAATCAACCACGCAAAAGATTCCGCCGGCTACCATCAGCACGCCCAATATTATCGCTAAAGCCTTCATATAAAGCATGACCTCCCAGCTCAAATATGGATTCAAAAAAGAGAATACGCCTTAGCAGAGATGACAAAGGCGTATCAATAATCTTGTATCAGTTATATTTTACTATCTTTCTTCCGTTGAAGCAAGAGCCAAACCAGGAGAAATATCACTAGCAAACAGGCTGCCGCCAGCAAGATAAAGGGCACCGGCGATCTGGCGGCGGAATTCTCCCCCGGCTCATCCTCGGTATCAGCGGCATCAGCCTCGCCGAATGTAGTGCCCTCGCTATCCTCCGCGACATTAGCAGCGTCACTATCGCTGGGCGCAGCGCCAATGCTGGCGTCTGCAGATTCCGATCCGCCGTAAAGTCCAATATCCTTATTCTCCGGAGCCAGCTGTTTCTCGCCGTTGCTATCCGCATCCAGAGCCGCCAGCTCCGGCAAGCTATTATCAGGGGTTGGCGCACCGTCCTGCCCGGGTTCAAATGCCAAACCTGCCGCGCCCAGGCACAGCAACAGGCAGGCAGCGATCGAAGCTACCTTAAACAAGGCTTTTTTATGCAACGGCGTACGTCGCGGCGAAACCTGTTCACGGCGCTGCTGTGTCAGACAATCAGCCAAGCGGGCAGATAAACCATCCGGCAGCGGCTCAGACAAAGCGGTAAGAGCCTGCGACAGCTCGTGCAGCTCTGCTAGCTGCCGGCGGCATTGCGGACAGGCCGCCAAGTGTTCTTTGATCTGACGTTGCAGCACAGGCGCGGCCTCATTATCAAGATATTCGCTCAAATGCTGCCGTATCTCAGCGCAATCCATCAGACCGCCCCCTTTCATCTTCACTATCCATATGACTATCAGCAGCCGCAGATTGTTCCCGGCTGGCGGTGATTTTCTCCACCAAAGCGGCGCGGGCGCGGGCCAGGCGGGATTTGACAGTTCCCAGTGAAATTTCCACTGCTGCGGCGATCTCCTGGTAGCTCAGCCCGCAGATCTCCCGCAACACTAATACGATGCGAAACTGTGGGCTCAGCTGCGCCACCCAACCCAATAGCTCGTCGCGCCCCTCGCGGTGGAGATACAATTCCTCCGGACCGGCGCTACGGTCGGCGATCTCAAAAACCGCCTCGCTCTCATCTTCCTCGCCAAAGCCGCTGAAAGGCAACTCGCGGGTGCGGTAGCTCAGCCGCAGATAATCGCGGCAACAATTAACCGCGATCCGATACAGCCAAGTGGAAAAGGCGGAGTCCCCGCGAAAATTTGCCAAATAGCGGTAAATTTTCAGCCATACGTCCTGCGTCATATCAGCAGCATCTTCGGGATTGCCCAGCATTCTGAGGCCGATATTATAAATCTGCCGGTTATAGCGTTCCACCAAACGGGTAAACGCTTCTCCATCGCCTGCTTGAGCCAGCCTGATTAATGTTTGTTCAGCTGAATAATCTTTTGTCACTACAATTGTCCTCAAATGGCGTCGCCGCTGCGCCTGATGTCCCGGCGGCATGAATTCAGTAATAATACAACAATAGCCCGAGTTTTATTGCTCGGACTATGCTGAAATGCTGCATAGCGTCTGCGCGCTTACGAAGCCGCTATAGTCAAAGCGCGCGGCAGCTCAATATTGCCGGCATACAGCGCCTTACCGATCACTGCGCCGGCGACGCCGATTTCCCTGAGGCGGCGCAGCGCCTGATAATCAGGGATACCGCCGGCTACGACGATCTCCAGGCCGCTGGTTTTTGCCATCTCCTCGATACCCTGGAAATTCGGCCCCTTCATGCTGCCGTAACGGCGCAAATCAGTATAGAGAATCCGCTTAATTCCTAGAGCTTTCAGCTCCTTGAGCAGCATAGCAGCGGTTTTGCCCAAAGAAGTCTCAAATCCTTCGATCGCCACCATGCCGTCGCGGGCGTCGATACCGGGCAAAATTTTATCGCCGTATTTGGCAAAAGCCTGGCGGGTCAGTTCTTTATCACGCAGCACCTGTATGCCGACCACCACCCTGCTTACGCCCAGGTCGATCAGCGTATCGATATTAGCCATACTGCGAATACCGCCGGAGAGCTCTATTTCCAGGCCGGAAATATCCAGCATTTCCTGGAGCACCCGCAGATTGCATAGATGTCCGGAAAAAGAACCGTCCAAATCGGTAATATGCAGGCGTTGTGCTCCCAGCTGTTTGAAAATAACCGCCTGTTCAACCGGGTCGTCGGTGTAGATTTCGGAGGGGGAGACTTCAGAAAAAATCCGCGCACAAGCCCCTGCACGCAGGTCGATAGCCGGAATTATCTCCATTTCTATCCGTCCTTTCAATAAGTATTGGCGGTCAGGCCGCTTCATCTATCGTGCAGCGGCTATTGCTTACTCAGCCGCTCGATAACTAGTTTATACCCGTCCTCACCATAAAACAGCGCGTTTTTCACCCGGCTGATCGTGGCGGTAGAGGCGCCGGTCGTTTTAGAAATCAGCGTATAGGTCTCATTATTCATCAACATCTTCGCTACCTGCAGGCGCTGCGCCAGCGATTTGATCTCCGGCACGGTCGCCAAATCCTCAAAGAAACGATAGCATTCCTCGATGTTGTCTAAGCATAGTATTGCCGCGAACAGCTCGTCGATGCTTTCGTTCTTTAGCTTACTGTTTACCGACATCGTCCCGCCTCCCATCACGATTATATATTAATCTATTGGCATACCACTATACTAAAGATTATATACTGTCAAAATAAATAAAGTCAAGGGCTGGCTCTCTGCACCATGCCCTTGACTTCCGAATCAAGCTTTATTTTACTCCACAGCGGCCGGCGTGCAGCTTTCAACCGCGGCGCCGCGCAACCAAGCGCAGCATCGGCGCGGCCAATAATAGCGACAGAGCCGCCAAAACGATGATAACCAGCCCCGTCTGCGTAGCGCAGCAATAAATCAGCGAGCTTACTCCCA
>CALXQC010000051.1 GCA_944390435.1 uncultured Clostridia bacterium | reverse complement strand
CTTGCAGATGGAACCTATACCCTTAATGTGTTCAGCGAACAATATACCGGCGGTGAAAACGACGATATCAAACTGACCGATTACGCCAGCGCGTTTGAAGCAGTTACCCTCACCGTTGACACCACCGCCCCGACGCTTTCCAATGTTTCGGCTATCCGCGACAGCGAAACCACCGCGACGGTGAAGTTTACCAGCAGTGAGGCGGGCAGCTATTACTATGAAGTAGTAAACAGCGGGGAAATCCAGCCAACCATTGATACGGCTGGGACGGGAACTACCTGCGATACAACCGAGCAGACCATTTTTACAAGCCTTGCCGGGGCGGGCGCAAAGGATATTTACATCGTCGTGAAAGACGCGGCAGGGAACGTCAGCCAGCCGCTGAAAATCACAATACCCGCCATTTATACCCTCACCGTCAACTTGAACGGCGGCAGCGGCAGTGCCACAAGCGGGGAATACGCCGAGAACGCAGTTGTCAACATTGACGCGGGCAGCCGCAGCAATTACCGCTTTAACGGCTGGACTTCCTCCAACGGCGGCAGCTTTGACGACGCTTCCAGCGCCAGCACCACCTTTACCATGCCCGCAGCCGATACGACGATAACGGCAGCTTGGAGTTATGTTAGCGGCGGCAGCACAACGGATTATTACCGCCTGACCTTTGATACCAACGGCGGCAGCGAGATTGCTTCCATTCGCCGCGCAGAGCATACGACAATCGACCTTTCCGGCTATACCCCGACCCGCGAGGGCTACGAGTTTAGCGGCTGGTATGCCGACAAGGATTTGACGGAAAAAATCACGAGCATCCGGCTTACCGGCAATGCCACTGTTTACGCAGGCTGGGAAGAAATCAAGGAAAATCCGTTTACCGATGTTGCTGAAAATGATTGGTTCTATGACGATGTAATATTTGTATTTAGCAATGACTTGATGCTTGGCACAAGCGATACCACCTTTAACCCATATGGCACGACCACCCGCGCTATGGTAGTCACAACGCTATGGCGCATGGACGGAGAACCGCAGCAGGAGGGCGATAATCCCTTTACCGATGTGAAAAACGGCGAGTGGTACACCGACGCGATCATCTGGGCGAATGAAAACGGCATTACCACGGGCTACGGCAATAATCTGTTCGGCACAAACGACCCGGCAACAAGAGAACAGCTTGTGGCGTTCTTCTACCGCTATGCCGAGCACAAAGGCTATGACACCACCATAACGGGCAGCCTTGACCGCTTTGCCGACAAGGACGATGTTTCCCCGTGGGCGAAAGACGCTATGGCGTGGGCTGTCGGCTACGAAATTTTTGGCGGCAGGGACCACGATAAGCTTGCTCCTCAAGACAACGCCACCCGCGCTGAGTTTGCGGCTATGCTCCACCGCTTTTGCGAACGGAACTAGCTGCAAAGAGGCCTTGCCGCAAAGGCATTGATGGGTTGGATGAATGGGTTGGATGAACCACCATAGAACAACAGGACATCCATGACGCTTTGTTCTTTATCCGCCCATAAGCAGTTTTCTTACGGGGCGCGGGGCATATCTGCTCCGCGCCTCTATTGGCACAAAAGACGCGCAAACAGGATGAAATACCTGCTTGCACGTCTTTTTTCTGTTTTTCTTTTTTCTTCCTTGCCAGCGGCAAAGGCTGTCGTTCCCTGGCCCTTTCCCTGTTGGTCAAACACCTCAAACAGGAACTGCGGCGCATGGATCACTAAATCATTTTGGGAGACTGCTACTCCCGCCGGTCACCCGAAAGCCGAGCTTGCTTTTGCCTGCTCCGGCCTTGAGACAGCCGACCGCCACCGGACCATTCTCCGCTTCGGTCAAGCGGCCGTTCTGCGCCAGAGCGGCAGCTGTCAGCGGACAGAGCAGCAGCTGCGTCTGCGAGCTGGCGGCGCATAGCTGCTGCACCGCCTCCAGCAACGGCGCGCTGAACTGCTCGGTCAGCAGGCGGGTGAATTTGGGTCCCAGAATATCGGCATTGCCGGCCGGATCAGCATAAGAGAGATAAGCCGCTTTGCTGTCGCAGGCCGCCGTGGCATAAGCCAGCAGCATCTTCTGCAGCCGCCCCAGCACCTGCTGCATTTGCTGCGGCTGCTTGAGCCAGAGATGAAACACCGCCGCCAGATCCATCAAACAGCTGAAAATCGAGATCGGGCCGCTGATCTGATACGCTACCTGATAGCCCTGTCCGCTCAAAATACGGCAGGCTTCCAGCAGTCTCTTGACCTGCGGCGCCGCTGTCAGTTCCACCTCCGGCAGCTGGCAGGGATCTGTCAATTTAAGCTGTCCCGGCCGCGGGCCGCCGCTATCATCAGCGGGACGGATCTCCGCGCCCAGCGCCTCGGCCTCCACCGTATGACTAAAGGGCAGCGAGATCACCTGGCTGCAGCGCTGTTCCGCCAGAGCCCGGGCCAGGGCCACGATCTGCTCCGTGCGCTCGTAGAGCTGCCCGGCTGGAATCCCCAGCCGCTGCAGCAGCTGCATATCGATGGTATCAGCCGCCTGATAAAGACATTTTTTAGGAAAACTAGCTGCTAACTGCGTCATCCGCGCCACCTCGTTTCTGCCGGCCGCAGGAGGCCGGCGCGCTCATTCCTCAAAGCCCAAGCAGTCGATAAAGCGTTGCTGATAGCCGTCCAGAGCGGATAGCTCCAGATAATCGACAGCTCCGGCCAGCCGTTCGCCGTTCCGCCGCTCCGCTGCTGCAAGCAGGCACAGAGCTGCGCCGGATTTGGCGGTATTGCCCACATAGGTGATTTTTCCGCCGCAGGACCGGGGCAGCAGGCCGCTGCCGATGATACTATCCGGGGTCAGGTGCAGGCCGAACTGTCCGGCGATCAGCACCCGCTCCAGCTGCTCTATATCTATCCCCGCCGCCTCAAGCAGGGTCAGTACGCCGGAGAGGATCGCCCCCTTGGAGAGCTGCACCTGGCGGATATCCCCCTGGCTGAGATAAACTGATCCTGCCAGCGGCACCTGTTTCTTGCCTTCGCTACGGATCACCAGCGGATGCTCGGTCAGCCGGCCGCGCCGGTCAATCACGCCTGCTCCGCGCAGAGCGGCGATAGCGGAGAGCAGGCCGCTGCCGCAGAGGCCGCGCGGCTCAGCGCCGCCGATAGTCTCGACGGCGATTTGCCCTGCCGCAATCCGCACCGACTCAATCGCCCCCGCTGCCGCGCGCATACCGCAGCTGATATTCATGCCTTCCAACGCTGGGCCGGCGGCGCAGGAGCAAGCGAACAGCCTCCCTCCGGCAGCAAGAACGATCTCGCCGTTAGTACCGATATCGATGAACAAGGTCTTGCCCGGCCAATTCGCAGCATCGCAGGCCAGCAGCCCGGCGGTAATATCACCGCCGACAAAGGCTGCTACCGCCGGCAGGCAATAGACCGGACAGTCCGCGCCCAAGCCCAAGGCCGCCGCATCCAGATGCAGGGCGCCGCTGAAAGCCGGCCGATAAGGCGCAGCCGCCAGGCTGGACGGATCAATTCCCGCCAGCAGATGAACCATCGTCGTATTGGCGGCAATAACGATCAGCCGCAGCGCCTCCGGCTCAAGCCGCGCCTGCCTCAGCAATCCGCTGATCAGCTGCCGCAAATCAGCGCAGATCAGCGCCTGGAGTTCCTGCAGCCCCTGCTGATGCTCAAGCGCATAATTGAGGCGGCTGATCACATCCTGGCCGAAGGCCTTCTGGGAATTCAGGCAGGACAGCGTCGCTGCTTCGCGCCCCTGCGCCAAATCATACAGTGCGGCAACTACCGTGGTGGTGCCGATATCTACCGCCACGCCATAGCTGCCCGGCGGAAAAACATCGGGAGAAAACGGCTTCAGATAGCCGGCGGCGGCGATCTCCTGCGGCGCGTTTTGCGGCGGCAGCAGCACGCTAATATCATGTTGCAAAGAATAGGAACAGGCCAAGCGTTCCTCGCCATCGATCAACACAGCGCATTTGCCGCAGGTGCCGCGGCCGCCGCAGGGTGCATCCAGCACCCCCTCCGCTGCCAGCAGCTGATAAAGATTAGCTCCTGCCGCGCCGGACAGCGTCCGTCCCAGCTGCGGCAGGTCGATCTGATAGTTCATGACCGTCCTCCCCCGGCGGTTGCGGCGACCATGCGCTGAATATTGGCCAGCGGCGTAGTTAGCGGCAGCCCGCAGGCCGGCGCGACAATATCCGCTCCCCGCTGCAGTGCCGCGCGGGTCAGCTGGCCGACCTTATCCGCGGACATACAGCCTAGAGCATGAGTATTGACATTGCCCATCAATGCCCGGCCTGCCAGATAGGGCTTGATTTCCTCCAGGCTGACGCAGGCATCGCAGCTGAAAACATCGCAGTGCAGCGACGCCAGTTCCGCATAAACGCTGTGCAGGCGGCCGCAGATATGAACGATCGTCACCGGCGCCGACAGCGCATCGAGCAGGCGGTTGAGATAGGGCAGCGAATAGTCGTGAAACAGCCTCCGCCCCAGGATCTCGCCGGTGCCGCTGGGTTCGGCGATGCAGATAGCGTCGGCGCCTGCCTCCAGCATAGCCCGGCCGTAGCTAATCAGCGCCTCCGTCACCTTTGCCAAAAGGCGGTGGCAGGACTGCGGCTGCTTGCGCAGCTCCATCAGCAGCTGCGTCATCTCGACTAAAGTGCCGGCCACGCTCAGCGGACCAGTAATATTGGCGATCACCGGCACCGGAGTCCGCCGCGCTTTGAGCAAGCGGATCGCCTCCAAAACTACGGGGATACGTCCCGCAGCCAGCGAAAAAGGGCGCAGCTGCTCCAGCTCGGCGGCGGAATAAGCCGCCGGAACAGTCACATGCGGCTCGGTCTGCCGGTCGCCCATATCCACCGTCGCGCCCAGTGCCTCGGCCTCCACAGTCATGCAAAAGGGCACCCCGTAATTTTCAAAGCCGCCGGCGCGGTTCAGCTCATAGGTCAGCGCGGCCATCTGCCGGGCGTCGCTATGCGCTTCCGGCCAGGAGACGCCGCAGCGCTCCATGATCTCGGCGACGACCATATTCATCATCCCGCCCGGGCAGATGCAGGGGCAGCGGTCCGCCTCCCGGCCGTGCGCCGCGGCAGCGAGACGCTCGATAGCTGTTAATTGCCTCATAAATTTCCTCACACTTCTGGATAGTAATTATCTGCTTGAATACTATTGTAGCTATTTTCCGGGCATTTGGCAATGAGGAGCTATGCGCTGACTGCGCATAGCTCCTCCTGCAAACCGTTATCACCGGGCAGTTTTATTCCGCTAGCAGGCGATCGACCAGCTTGACTGCTTCCACGGCATTAGCCGAATAGCCGTCAGCGCCGATCTTCTCGGCAAAGGACGGCGAAACCGGCGCGCCGCCGACGATCACCTTGACCTGATCGCGAATCCCGGCCTCCTGCAGAGCGGCGATCACCCGCTCCATATTAATCATCGAAGTCGACATCAGCGTGGAGAGCGCCACCACCGCCGCCTGCTGCTCACGGGCTGCGGCAACGAAAGCCTCGCAGGCGACATCGCGTCCCAGATCGATCATCTCATAGCCGGCGGATTCCAGCATGATCTTGACCAAATTCTTGCCAATATCATGGGTATCGCCCTTGACTACGCCGATGACGATACGGCTTTTGCTGTTTTTCTCTTCCTGCGGCAGCAGCGGGCGCAGCACTTCCAGGGCATTATACATAGCGCTGGAGCAGATCAGCAGCTCCGGCACGAAATACTCTTCCTGTTCATAGAGCAGAGCGGCTCTATTCATCCCGTCCACCAGCCCGGCGGTGATCCCCTCCAGCGGATCATAACCGTGCGCGGCATAAGCCTCGGCCACGGCGGCGATACTATCATCCTCCATCTCTACCACGCAGCGGGATAATTCCGCCAAAAATTCCTCTTTGGTCTCCATATAGCTACCTCGAATTCCTATAATATCTGCGTTTTCTCTGCCGCTGGCAGGTGCGGCAGTTTTTGACCATACAAGAATTCTCCTCCAATGCCCCGGCTTATTTCGCTCAACAACAGGAAACAGGGAATCACGCTGTCAAACCGCGCTCGCTCACAACAAGCGGTTGTGCCGGCGTGATTCCGGCCCTGCTGCAAAACATAGGCAGTGTTGAGGAGAAAGGATAATGATTATACGGCCTGGCCGAACCCGGCGTCCGGCTCAGGCTGCTTTGATAACGACCAAAATCCGCTGCTGTCACTAAAGGGGGGAGTCCCTTGATTTAGCTCTTACCCAGGAGGGAGGTATGATTAAGAGTTAAATCAAAGGAGTGCAAATAAGTCTTTTGATTAGCAGCGCGGCGGAGCGCCCGTTCGCAAACGCCCTGTCTTAAGCATCTTTAGTGTAACAAAAAGCAGTGATAGTGTCCAATTGAAATTCATTAAACCGCCCGGCTGATTTATCAGCGTCATCTATAACGCGACTATTCAGCGGATGCATTTGCCTGCCGCAGACGACAAAAAGCCGCCTGCCAATCAAGACAGGCGGCATAAGCGGCAACAATTCTTGCAGCCGGTATTAATTTTTCAAGCTGTGCATCGGCGCGGGAATCCGCCCACCGCGAGCGATAAACTCCTCGCAGCGTCCTTGGTGCAGCGGCATCACCGGCGCAGAGCCGAGCAGGCCGCCCAGTTCAATAGTATCGCCGACCTGTTTGCCGACAGCCGGAATAATCCGCACCGCAGTAGTCTTATTATTGACCATGCCGATCGCTGATTCATCGGCGATGATCGCCGAGATGGTGCTCTCATCGGTATCGCCGGGAACCGCTACCATATCGATGCCTACCGAACAGACCGCAGTCATCGCCTCCAGCTTATCGATAGTCAGCTGGCCGGAGCTGGCAGCGGCAATCATGCCCTCATCTTCCGAAACAGGGATAAATGCTCCGGAGAGTCCGCCGACATGGCCGGAAGCCATCACTCCGCCCTTTTTGACCGCATCATTGAGCAGCGCCAGCGCCGCGGTAGTGCCGTGGGTTCCGCATACTTCCAGACCCATCTCCTCCAAGACGCGGGCTACGCTGTCTCCGGCAGCCGGAGTCGGCGCCAGGGAGAGATCGACGATGCCGAAAGGCACTCCTAAACGCTGAGAAGCTTCCTGAGCGACCAGCTGTCCCATACGGGTGATCTGATAAGCGGTCTTTTTCACCGTATCGGCTACCACGTCGAAGGGCTGTCCATGAATCGACTTGAGCGCATGATGCACCACGCCGGGACCGGAAACGCCGACATTAATGCAGCATTCCGGCTCGCCCACGCCGTGAAAAGCGCCGGCCATGAAGGGGTTGTCCTCCACCGCATTGGTAAACACCACCAGCTTAGCGCAGCCCAGGCCGTTCTGCTCGCGGGTCAGCCAGGCGGTCTGCTTGATCGCCTGTCCCATCAGGCGCACGGCATCCATATTGATACCGGCCCTGGTCGAGCCGACATTGACCGAAGAGCAGACATAATCGGTGCGGCTCAGCGCCTCGGGAATCGAAGCGATCAGCTTGCCGTCTCCTACGGTCATGCCCTTATGCACCAGGGCGGAGAAGCCGCCGATAAAATTGACGCCGCATTCCCGCGCCGCGCGGTCCAGCGCCATCGCCAGGGGGACAAAATTTTCGCCCTCGCAGCTTTCGCCCACCAGGGCGATCGGCGTTACTGAAATCCGCTTATTGACGATCGGGATGCCCAGCTCGCTTTCGATCTCTTCGCCGGTACGCACCAGACGCTCGGCGCGGCGGACGATTTTTTCATAAATGCGTCCGGCGCAGCGCTCCAGATCGCGGTCGGCGCAGTCGCGCAGCGAGATACCCATGGTGATAGTGCGGATATCGAGATGCTGGCGGTTAATCATATCAAGTGTTTCGTAGATATCTCTGGCGTTAAGCATGCTTCCTCCTAGATTTTATGCATGGCGTTGAAAATGTCTTCCGACTGGAGCTTGATCTTCACGCCTACTTCCCGTCCGGCGTCTTCCATCCGCTGCTGCAGGGTCTCAAAGGGCAGCGGGCACTGCTCGGTCTCCACCAGCATGACCATAGTAAAATAATTTTGCAGAATCGTCTGGCTCAAGTCCAGCACATTGACCTGATTTTCCGCCAGGGTGGTGCAGACCTTGGCGATAATGCCGATGCGGTCCTGGCCTAATACGGATACGATAGCTCTCATCGCTTTCACTCCTCAATCATATTTGCTTATCTTGACGGCGCTGCTTGTATACCGAAAAATTATACTATATTGATGCCGCTGCTGTAAAGCCGTGTTCAGCGCAAAAACGACTTCTGCGCCCCGCAAGTCAGCTGATCGCCGGGCTGCAAATTTCCTATCAGCAAGGGCGAGGCCGGATCATGCAGCCGGAAATTGGCCCGCGCTTTCTGCGGCGTGCGGTTGGCATAACAGTATAGGCAGCCGTTCGGGCAGCTGTCATAGGCGCCGATATCACGGCTCTCGATACAGTGGCAGCCCTGGCGCATCCCCTTGTGGCGCAGCTGCTTAAAGACAAGCCCATTGGCCCGTCCCAGGATATCCAGGGTAATGCAGCCTGAGGGGTGGATGCCATAGCGGCGGAAATCACCGTTAGTGCCGCAGGTCTGCAGATAAATGCCGTAGCGCTGAGCGATCTCACCCAACCCGCGCGCAGCTTCCTCCATCTGCTCCGGCGACCAGACGATCAGCTGCGGCAAGTTCAGCTCTACTTTTTTGTAGATCTCGATAAAGCTGAAAATACAGCGGTCGATATGCGGCGCCAGCACCCGCGCCATCCGCTCAAAAGCCACCAACAGCCGCTCCAGGGTATAATCGCGAGTCAGCAGCAGCGGATCGTAGCGCCAGGCCACACGCTGCCGCCCTACCTGCCGGGATAGCTCGATCAGCGTCTCCATGCTCTCTTCGACCGGCGGCACTCCAGGCTCGATATCGCGGCCGTAGGCGGTGATAGTATAGTAAAAATAGCTGGCGTAACGGTCGGTTATTTCCCGCAGGCGCGGCAGGATCGGCCGGTAATTTTTTGAGCAAAAAACCACGCAGTCTACCAGCTCCGGGGTCAGCTCGTAGCGAGTCACTTTATGGGGAAAAAGCGGGTTGCGCGTCAGCACATAGCCCTCAGCAAAGCGCCGCAGCAGCCATTCGCTGTAATATTGCACCGTGTCGGTGCGCCCGCCGGTATTGATGATCATCTTCTTCTCCTTAGCTGCCGGCAGCGGTTACTCCTCAGCGAGATTAGCGATCAATGCCTCGGCGCAGCGGATTCCGTCCACTGCGGCGGAGACGATGCCACCGGCATAGCCCGCGCCCTCGCCGCAGGGATACAGCCCGCGCAGCGGCGATTGGCAGCGTTCGTTGCGGAGAATACGCACCGGCGAGGAACTCCGCGTCTCCGGTGCAGTCAGCACCGCCTCCGGCAGGTCAAAACCGCTCAATTTGCGCCCCAAAGCCGGAATAGCTTTAGCTAAAGTGGCGGTGAGCTGCCGCGGCAGCACCTGATGCAGATCGCACCAAGTCACTCCCGGGCGGTAGCTGGGAAGGATCATCCCTGCGCCCTCGCTGGGACGTCCGGCGAGAAAATCGCCTACCAGCTGCGCCGGCGCCCGATAACCGCCGCCCGCGGCATTGAAAGCCCGCTGCTCGATTTCCCGCTGCCAGTGCATACCGCCCAAAGGCCCCGAATGGGGAAAATCTGGCGGATCGAGCGTCACCAGCAGCGCGGCATTGGCGTTGACGGCATCACGGCGGAATTCGCTCATGCCGTTGGTAGCCACTCCACCCTGTTCGGAGGCTGCCGCCACTACATAGCCGCCGGGACACATACAGAAGGTATAGGCGCTATCGCCTTCGGGGAAGCGGCAGGAAAGGCGGTATTCTGCCGGCGGCAGCGCCGGATGCCCAGCCCAGCGTCCGTATTGCGCCCGGTCGATATCCGCTTGGCGGTGCTCGATGCGCACCCCCATCGAAAAAGCCTTAGCCGCCAGCGGCACGCCCTGACGCTCCAGCATCGCAAAAGTATCGCGCGCACTGTGGCCGATGGCCAAAATCAGCTCTGAACAGGGAATCTGTTCTCCTGACCCCAGCTGAGCGCCGATCAGCCGTCCGCCGCGGAGCATCAGGTCGCTCAGCCGACAGCCAAAACGGACTTCGCCGCCCAGGGAAATGATGTGCTGGCGGAGATTTTTTACCACCTGACGCAGCCGGTCGGTACCGATATGCGGCCGCGCGTCGATAAGGATGCTCTCATCTGCCCCGGCCTGATAGAATTGCTGCAAAACCCAGCTAATCCGCGGATCGTTGATCCCGGTATTGAGCTTGCCGTCGGAAAAAGTCCCAGCGCCGCCTTCACCGAACTGAACATTGCTGTCCGGATCAAGCTGTCCCTCGCGCCAAAAACGCTCCACCTGCTGCAGGCGGCGTTCAACATCAGCGCCCCGTTCCAGCACCAATGGCCGCAGTCCGGCCTGAGCCAATACCAGCGCGGCAAAAATCCCTGCCGGGCCAAAACCCACCACCAGCGGACGGCGTTCCGTCGGCAGCAGCGGCAGCGGCGGAAGATAGCAGTGCTCCTGCACCGGCGCGGCCTTGCTGGAAGCGCGGGCCAGCAGCCGCCGCTCATTGCCGGCCACACGCACGTCAACAGTATATACGATACGCAGCTGCTCTTTTTTCCGCGCATCGATCGAGCGCCGCCTGATCTGCAGCTCCTCGATTTCCCTATCGGAAATTCTCAGCGCCTTAGCCGCCAGACGCCGCAGCGCCGCGGTATCCTCGCCAGGAGCCAGCGCCAGGTCGCGAATCCGAATCATAGCGTCCTCCCGGCCAGCCGCCCGCTGGCCCAAGCCCAGTGCAGATTATAGCCGCCGCAGTCCCCGTCAATATCCAGCACCTCACCGGCCGCATACAGCCCGGGCATCAAGCGGCTCTCCAAAGTCTGCGGATTGAACTGGCTGGTAACGATGCCGCCTGCGGTGACCTGCGCGCTGTCAAAGCCCAATGTACCGGTAACCGGCAGCTGAAAACGCTTGATCGCGCAGGCGATTTTCTGCCGCTGCCGGTTAGAGAGCTCGGCAGCGGGCATATTCAGCCGCAATCCGCAATAACGCAGCAGCGTCTGCCCCAGGCGGTTATGGAGAATACCTGCCAGCAGATCGCTGCCCGGCAGCTCCGGCAGCAATTCGCAGCGGCGCCGGAGAATAGCGGCAATTTCATCCTCTGTCAGCTGCGGCAGAAAATCGAGCGTCAATAGCAGGCCGCCCCCAGCTACCGAGGCTGCCCGGGAAATATCAAAGACCGCCGGGCCGCTCACGCCGTATTCAGTGAACTGCACCTCGCCGCTGCTTGCCGCCAGCGGCGCATCATTCTGCGATAAGCTCAGCGCTGCGTCGGCGCGCACGCCTTTGAGCGCGCGGACCAAAGCCGTCTCCGTTTTAAGCTGCACCAAAGCAGGATACAGACGGGTGCATCGATGCCCCAGCCCCTCCAGCAGCCGGTAGCCGCTGGAGCTGCCGCCCACCTTAGCTCCGGCGCAGCCGCCGCAGCAGACGATTACCTGCTGCGCCCGCAGCTGCTCCTGCTCCAGCTGAAGCAGAAATCCTGTCCCCTCGCGGCGGATCGCCTGCACCTGGCAATCAGTGCGCAGCGCTACACCGCGGCCGGCGGCATTGAGCCGCAGCACATCGACCACGCTGCCGGCTTGATTGGAGAGCGGATAAATTCTGCCGTCCGGCTCACAGACAGTCAGCAAGCCCAAAGAGCGGAAATACTGCCGTGCCGCGGCAGCGTCGAAGGCCGCCAGAGCCGGAACGGTAAAAGCGTAGTCATCGCCGTGATAATGCTCGGGAGCGCTATGCAGATTAGATAAATTGCAGCGGCCATTGCCGGTAGAGAGCAGCTTGCGGCCGACGCGCGGCTGGCGTTCCAGCAGCACTACCTGTTCGCCACGTTCCGCCGCCGTCAAAGCCGCCATCAAGCCGGAAGCTCCGCCGCCGATAATCGCGATCATCGCCGCCACCTCCTGCTAATAGTTCTGTGCTGATTATAACCTCCAGCGGGGGCAATTGTAAAGCAGCGCGGCCACAGCAAACAAAAAAAGCCTCCCGTTGTCACGGAAGGCCGCAGCCGGATCAATGCCGGAAGCGCCCATGGAGAATTAGCAGCAAGCCGCACCGCCCGTACCGCCGCGCTTAGCTTCCTGGCAGTACATCGGCATAAAACAGGCCAGAAAGCGCTGATCGGTCTCGGTATCGCCATGTTTCAGCCGGTACCAATCATAGCGTTCAAAATCGCGGGCGCGAATCTGCGCCGCCTCGCGGGAGACGCCGCATATCCGACTGATCGCCGCCGCGGAACGGGCATCCAGGCGCGCCAATACCGGCAGCGGCATCAGCAGCTCCTTGGCAAAATAATTAGCCTCCTCTTCCTGCCGTCCATGACCTGCCGCCCGCCTGCCGCTACGCAAATGACCTAATAAAATATGGCCCAGTTCATGGGCCAAAGTCCAGCGCAAGCGCTCAAAGCTAATATCGTCGCGGTACACCAGCAGATACTGCGCCCGGTCGCCGCCGCGGATCACGGTGAAACCGTCGATCCCCTCCGGCACCACTACGCCGCGCTGGCGCACTAAAGAAACAGCCACGGCTTTGATGCTCAAAGAAGCCATGATCTGATCCAGATCGATAGGCAGATAAGTGATGCTCTGCTCGGTCAGCAGCCCGAGAACCTTATTTTTAATCTGCTCCTTGCGCTCCTGTTTCATTGCTGTCCCCGCCGAACTGCTCGTCTAAAATTTCGTTGAGTTTGGCCAAATTATCCTCGCTTGCCAGCTGTTCCGCCGGCTGCGCTGCGCCGCGCGCTACCAGGCGGCAGCCGCTCGCATCCTGGACGCTACGCCGGTATTCATGCTCCAAGATCGCCCAGACCGCCGATTGGCCGCGTTCATCAAGGCCGCGGTATTTCTCGATCAGCTGCTGTTCCGCAGGAGAGCAGATGAATTCTCCTTCCGCTGCAAAGCCCAGCAGCGAACCGACCGAGACATTCAGCGCCTTGCAGATAGCCAGCAGTTTATCGATATCCGGCTTATTGAGATCGTTTTCCCAATTGCTGATTACTCCGGCCGAACGGGCGCCGATCATTTTGGCAAGCTGATTCTGTAACAATCCTTTGCTTTCCCGCGCCTCTCTCATCCGCTTGCCAAGTGTGGACATAATCATACTCCCTTTCTGAGTTAATATTATATATTGTAGATTTTGCAGCGAAGCCAATCATAACTTCGCTTGTCGCCTAACGCATAAAATTAAGAATTTCTGTAAAAACTCTTGACAATCCAGAATTTCTGTTTTATTATAGTCTATAATAGGGTAGACTATGCGTTTTTCGCTAAACAACAAAAAATAATAAAAGCTGATCTGGGAAGCAGCTGAGTTAGGAATGCTTAACTTATCGGCGGTTATTATCCTGCCGCCACAAAATCATTTCTACATAATCAGCGGTTTTCCTTTATTTTTCCCGTCGGCTTCCTAATACAACAATGCTCCGCGCAAGAACATCCCGGCGGATATTGCCCAGCTCAACTGCTGTTTCTCGTTTTTTACAGCTCTGCCCGCCCCAAGAAGAAGGTTTTAGCACTCAAAAAGCGAAATAATTTGTTAAAATTGTAAAAAAATATTATACCGCTAACCGCCGCCGGACGATCGCGGCGGTTTGCCATTATCACAGACCCGAGGCGATATTATGATCGGCATCATCGATATGGGCGGAGGTATGCGCGGAATATACACTTCCGGCATTTACGACTACCTCCTGGAGCAACGGCTGGGCGTGGACTACGCCATCGGCGTCTCGGCCGGCGCTGCCAATTTGATCACCTTTCTCGCCGGCCAGCATGGCCGCACCCGCGTCTTTTACAGCGAATACAGCTTCCGCCGTCAATATATGAGCGTGGGCAACTGGCTGCACGACCGCAATTATTTCAATCTTGACTATGTCTATGCTACCCTCAGCAATCATGACGGCGAATATCCGCTTGATTATCCGGCCTTCGCCAGCAACGCCTGCCCGTTTACTGTCGTTGCCACCGATGCCGTTACCGGACAGCCCACTTATTTTTCCCGCGCTGATATCAGCCAGGATCATTATGATGTGTTGAAAGCCTCCTCTGCCGTACCGGCGGCCTGCCGCCCCTACCCGTTCCGCGGGAGACTCTATTTCGACGGCGGCGTCGCGGCGCCGCTGCCCTATCAAAAGGCGCTGGACGACGGCTGCGATCAGATTATCGTCCTGCTGACCCGGCCGGCGGATTATATCAAACCGCCGCAAAAAAATATGCCGGCATTAGCGGCCATCCTGCACCGCTATCCCCGCATCATCGCCCTGCTGCGGCAGCGTCATGAACGTTACAACCAGG
>CALXQC010000050.1 GCA_944390435.1 uncultured Clostridia bacterium | reverse complement strand
CTTGTTTGCGTGGAATGATACAAAGCCAGCCAGAAAAAACGGGAGCCAACTCATTGTTATCCTGAATGATCAGAACAATATTGCAAAAGGTGTTGAAGATGCTTTCCTAAACTATGATGCAAAAGTTATAAAATGGAGTGAGCGGGACAGTGCGAATAATCTGGAGTTGCTTTCTGCGTCTTGATGTTCAATCATCTTTTAGAAGAACACAGAGCACACTCCTAAATGGATTGTGCTCTGCGAGTTTTTAGTTTGTAAGGATAAAACTTCTTGCTGACAGCCTGCAAACCATTGATATTTCTGGACTTTTCCAAGTCCTATAATTCCACTCCGACCATCAGTCCGAGTGTTCGTATGAATACTCGGATTTTTTTATCCAGCCTTTACTTGATTACTATTGAAGGAGTATTATTCATGGAAATTCTCACAAATTCCTTGCAGGTAGCAGACTATATGCGTTTACATGAAAGCGCCGGATGGGGTAAAGCCGAAGCCGATATGGTAGCAGTTGCTCTCACAAATAGCTATGCTACGTTTGCCGTAATCGAGCAAAAGCAGGTGATTGGTATGGCCCGCTTGCTAGGTGACGGTGCTGTAACCTTTTATTTAAAAGATTTTGTTATCTTGCCAGAATATCAGGGGCAGGGAGTTGGCAAGGAGCTATTGCAGTATGTGCAAAACTATATTAAAAATGAGATAAAACCGGGATGGCCGACTACCTTAGAGTTGATTAGCGCCAAAGGCAAAGAGGGGTTTTATCAAAAATTCGGCTTCCAGAAAATGCCGTATGACAATTTTGGAGCTGGTATGCTGAAAAAATTTTAGTCTGGTTAAACAGGAAATATGCCGCTAGGCGGCTTATCTTTCATGATAGGATATAAATAATAATATAGCTACTTTAAAAAATCTAAAAAACCATCAAGACATTTAGTCCGGATGGTTTTTTAGATTATAAGTCTGCTTTGTCTTTATGCCAAAGCGATTAAATCGACCCAGCGATTGGCTAAATCTAGTAGATCGAAACAATTGGCCTGTTCCACAGTAGTTTGATAATGAGTGGGAAATGCCGCGCTCCCGCGCCAAGACCCGCCGATCGCTCCGATAATAGAAGCAATAGCGGCGGTTTCATCGCCGATATTGACTGCATCAATAAGCGCGGGCATTATTTGCCCCTGATGTACCAAGAGAAGTCCTAATGCTGTTGGTAATGTTTCAGCCACCGCTGGGCCGCTACCGATTAGATCTCGGAGTGCCTCCATGCCATCATCGGGGTATTTCATGACAACATCTATGGCCATTTCTATTCTGCGTACTACGGAAGGGCCTGGGTAAACCCAAATATCTTCACGTTCTCTTGCTAATTTCTCTCCTTCGCTAGCACCGTAGATAGCCGACTGAATAATATCATAGAGAGTAGTATTTTCATCTAAAGCCTGACTTACCGCTGCTGCCATAGCACAGGCACCGGAGATGCTCAAGGGGTCATCATGAGAGGCCATTGTCAATTCAACGGCATCTGCGATGGCGGCATTAATATCGCTGGGGTGCAACAATCCTGCCGGCCAAGCTTTGACTGCCGCTCCGTTAGAAGACAAAGCATAATAATGCCCTTTGAACAATTTATTGCCCAAATGCCCAGCATAAGACCAGAGTTCTTGCTTGTCATTTTCTTTGAGCCGATTGACTGCTTTTCGCGTGGTCATGCCGGCAAAAGGAGCGAACCATTCGCTTTCACCCCATTCGCGTAGCGTGTCTTCGCCAAGAGCCCGACTAACTTTTCCCCCTGCAGCTAAAATATGTTGGGATAAAAAATAGGGGATGCTGAAAGCGTCTGTTACCTGCCCGGCTTGCCGTCCACGTGATAGCGTGGTCGCAGCTGGAGTCTGAAAATCCGTTACCGGGCCTCCGTAAGTCTCGATAATCTGTTGAGTGGACAGCGGTTCAGTAGCGGCTCCTAAAGCATCGCCGGCAGCCGCGCCGATAATGCAGCCCAAATATTTGTCTTTAATATCAAAAGCCATTTTAGCATCCCTCCTTTTGCAGTCTCTGCTCAGCTATTGCTGTGATTTTTTCTGCCAATGGGCTAATCGGCAGGCCGTTAGCTTGTTCTACGGTAGGCAGATAATGTTTCGGGAAGCTACTGGCGCCATAAAGAGCGCCAACTATTGCTCCGGTCATTGTTGCGATAGTATCGGTGTCATAGCCGATATTAACCGCGCCGATGATAGCCCCAACCGGATCATTGGGGTTGGCTGCCACCAACCCGATAGCGCAGGGGATGGCTTCCGCTACATGTAATCCGGCGCCAATGCAATCCCCCAATAAATACATTTTTTCTTCCGGGGTTCCGCGGCCCAAGCCGATTTCGATAGCTTTTTCTAACCTTTTTAAGACGGAGGGAGAAGCTACGTCCAAAGCTATTTCCCGTCCGCGGCGCTCGCCTTCTTGTGCGCCATATACAGCTGCTTGTAATACATTATAAAAATCGGCATCTGGCGCCAGCGCTCTGCTGACGGCACAAGATACGGCACAGGCTCCGGATAGAGCCGGATAATTATCGTGAGTGAGCATTGTCACGGTGATGCTTTCCTCTATCGTCCGCTCTAAATTTCCCGGATTGAACATACCTATGGGTGAGATTCGCATCGCCGAGCCATTAGTAGCCTGCCTCGATTGCAGATTGACTCCGCCTGACTCAGGGATTTCCTCACCCTGAAAACGTTTGATTGCCACTCTGGTAGCAGGACCGGCAAAACGATCGAAAAAAACCGCATGCTTTGACCATTCTATCAGAGCGTTTTGCACCGCGTGGATATCTACAGTACCGTTATTGTCCGCAATGCTTTGGGCGAGAAACCAGGCGGAGCTAAAGTCGTCAGTGGCCTGACCTGGCACATTGCCGGCACCGAAAGTATCATTTGGCGGTGTTTCAAAATCAGT
>CALXQC010000049.1 GCA_944390435.1 uncultured Clostridia bacterium | reverse complement strand
CGTTCATCAGGCCGGGCGTTGATCAATTCATTGATCCGCCCCTGATTAATCAGCGAGAGCCCCTCGACGCCGATCCCGGTATCGACAAAAAGATCACGGATATCCTTGAGCCGGCAAGGCTGATTGTTAATCAGATATTCGCTGCCCTCGCCGCGAATCGCCCTGCGGGTAACGCTAATTTCCGAAGTAGCCAGCGGCAGATGCCCATCGGAATTATCCAGGATAATATTGACCTCGGCCATGCCTAAGGGGCGGCGTTTCTTCGTGCCGGAGAAGATCACATCCTCCAGCCGGCCGCCGCGGATATTGCGGGCATTTTGCTCGCCCAGCACCCAGCGCAGCGCATCGGCGATATTGCTTTTGCCGGAGCCGTTGGGCCCGACAATGCAAGAAATCCCCGGTTCAAAGCTGACTGCTGTTTTGGAGCTAAACGATTTGAAGCCCTGAAGCTCGATCCGCTTTAAGTACATCTTGTCCCTCCGCAGCTAATTTGCTTTTATTATACCACAATATCTAGTTGTTTCGCAATAAAAACCTCTCCTGTATAAACAAAAACCACAGCCCGCTTGGGGCTGTGGTCGGTGTTTACATCACAGGGCAGAGCCAGCTATTTTCCGGAACTGATTCCTTTAGCCTGGATGACCGGTTTAACGCTATCTGGCTGACGTTTGACATTGATCACCGGGATATTGGCCATCAACGCCACGCCCTCATCCTCCCGCGAAAGGGAGACTTCCAGAGCATCCTTATCGATCTCCATATACTTGCCGATGGTGGCGATTAAATCCTCGCGGAGGCTATTCATAATCGTCTCAGAAACATCCAGACGGTCATGCACCAGCACCAGGCGCAAACGCTGCTTTGCTACGGATTTTGAGGAGTCGGCTTCGCTATCTCTGCCAAAAAATTTACCCAAAAACGAGACTATACTCATGACCTAACCTCCTTAATCCGCTTTGAGCATATGTTTGAGCCGGCCGAAGAAGCTTTGTTTCTCTTCCAGATTCATCAGCGGAACATCCTCGCCCTCAAGACGGCGCGCGATATTGCGGAAGGCGCGTCCAGGACGGGAATTATCGTCAAATACCGTCGGCTCGCCGCGGTTGGTGGAAATTACGATCGCATCGTCATCCGGCACGATACCAAGCAGGGTCACGGCCAGAATTTCCAAAATATCGTCCACGCCCATCATATCGCCGCTGCGCACCATATTGGTGCGAATGCGGTTGATGATCAGCTTAGGCTCAGCAAGTCCGGCAGCTTCCAGCAGGCCGATAATCCGATCGGCATCGCGGACAGCGGAAACCTCCGGGGTAGTCACGACGATCGCCTGCTCTGCGCCGGCGATAGCGTTTTTGAAGCCGTGTTCAATACCGGCCGGGCAGTCGATGACCACATAGTCGAAATCTTCTTTAAGTTTTTCGCACAGCTCGACCATCTGCTCGGTAGTAACGGCGGTTTTATCCTTAGTCTGGGCAGCGGGCAGCAGATAAAGATTCTCCAGCCGCTTATCCTTGATCAGAGCCTGTTTCAGCCGGCAATTACCGCGCACCGCGTCCACGATATCGTAAACGATGCGGTTTTCCAGCCCCAGCACCACGTCCAGATTACGCAGCCCGATATCAGTATCCACTAACACTACTTTTTTGCCCTGCATCGCCAGGGCGGTACCTACATTGGCGGTAGTAGTAGTTTTACCTACGCCGCCTTTGCCGGACGTAATAACGATAACTCTACCCATACTTTCCTCCTTAATCCAGCCAACAACTTGGCTCGGCATTATTTACCTGCTTTAGCTTTGCCTTTATTTAGGCGCTTCGTATTTTTCGATAACCACCGCATCATTCTTGATCCGCGCGGTTTCCGCCGGCTTATCGCTGCTATCCTCATTGTCATCTTCCGGCGGGCGGGTAATATGCGAAGCAATGCGCAGCTGCGTCGGCGCAAAATGGAGCGCCGTCACTGTGGCGTCTTCCTCGCCGGTGGCACCGGCATGGACCAAACCGCGTAATGCGCCCATCACCAGGATATGTCCGCTGGCGATAATCTCCGCGCCGGGATTGACATCGCCCAGAACCACAACATTGCCGTCAAAATCAATATTCTGACCGGAACGCAGGCTTTTTTCATAGAGCATGGTCGGTCTATTGCTAATGGCCGCTGGCCAAAAATTACGCATCTAATCCTCTCCTTCAAGAAACAAAACTAAACTTATTGTAAATTCTATTACGCCGCGGCGATCTCCTGCCTGAGAAACGCTTTTCTTCCAGGCAGAAGCAGCTTATGCCATCGCCAAAATGATCTCCAGCCGCCGCAGCAGCGCCACCGGCAGGCCTACCACCGTATAATAATCGCCGTCAATATGGTCCACCAGCAAGGCGCCGCGCCCCTGAATACCATAGGCGCCGGCCTTATCGAAAGGCTCGCCGCTATCGAGATACTCTTCTATCTCCCGCTCCTTGAGCCGGGGAAAAGTAACCTCGCAGACACTGGCTCCGCCCACGCTCTTGCCGCTGCGGCTATCAATCAGGCACACGCCGCTGTAAACCTTATGTGTATGCCCGGATAAGGCCTCCAGCATCTGCCTGGCCTCGGCACGGTCGGCAGGCTTGCCGAAAATAACCCCGTCAAGAGCCACTATGGTATCAGCGCCGATGATAATCGCATCAGCATAGAGGCCCGCCGCTGCCTGCGCCTTGCGCGCGGCATTCTCTGAAACCAGCGCCTCCTCATCGCGCTGCGGGCTGATAGTATTATCCTCGTCAATATCAACTGGGCAAAGCTCCGGCTCAATACCGATCTGGCGCAAAATTTCCAAACGGCGCGGACTGGCGGATGCCAGAACCACCTGACGGTCAGCAAACATTATTCTTTTCCTCCTCCAAATAGTTTCTGATTTCCGCGACCATATAGAGCGAGCCGCATACCAGCAGCAAGTCATCGTCCCGGGCAAGCTGGCGGGCATAGGCTAAAGCAGCGCGGTTATCTTCGACCGCCGCTGCCTCAACGCCGGCACTGCGGCACATATCTGCCAAAAGCGCCCAGTCTTCGGAGCGGCTCAAATAAGGCGGCCGGGTGATCACCGCCTGGCTGAGGCGCGGCAGCAGCAGCTGCAGCGACTGCCGCCGTTCTTTATCGGAGAGCATTCCCAGCAGGCCGATGATACGCCGCTGCGGCCATAGCTCGTCCAGAGCTGCGCGCAGCGCTTCCATGCCCTGATAATTATGCGCGCCGTCGAGCAGCACCTGCGGCGCCAGCTGCGGCCGCCATTCCAGGCGCGCCGGCCAAGACACCTCGGCCAAACCGCTCCGGATAGCAGCCTCGCCAAGACCCAGCAATTCCGCAGCCTGTACTGCGACCGCGGCATTGCTCAGCTGATGCCGTCCCAATAGCGGCAGGCGCAGCCCATGATAATGATGCTGCGGCGTGGTGACATCCAGCTGAGTCTCCTGACAAGACAGCAGCGGAGCGGAAAAAGCAAACTCCTGTCCCAGCCGGTAGAGCGGCCGCTGCAACGCAGCGGCGCGTGCGGCGATTACCGGCAGCGCCTCTCCGGAGGCAGCGGTCACTACCAGCGAATGTTCCTTGATGATGCCCGCCTTATAGCGGGCGATTTCCGGGATCGTATCGCCGAGAAAATCCATATGATCCATACCGACATTGGTAATAACCGCTACGTCGGCATTCACGATATTGGTGCTGTCGGTCAGCCCGCCCAGGCCGACCTCAATCACCGCGCAGTCCACCTTTTCTTCAGCAAACCATAATAGCGCCAGCGCCGTCACAGCCTCAAACTCCGTCGGCGAGGCCAGTCCTTCGGCGGTCATCGCAGCGATCTGCCGATCGACCCGCGCAAACAGCGCGGCAAAGCGTTCCTCGCTGATCGGCCGGCCATTGACGCGGTAGCGCTCGGTATGGCAGCGCAAATGCGGCGAAGTAAACAGCGCGGTTTTGCGTCCCGCCTGGCGGAGGATCGACTCCAGCATCGCCGCGACCGACCCTTTGCCATTGGTGCCGGCAATATGAATACAGCAGGGCAGCCTCCGCTCTGGAGAGCCGAGACGGCGGCTCAATTCCTCGATCCGCTCCAGGCCGGGACTGATGCCGAACCTGGATAGCTGATGCAGTTTGGTTAAAGCTTGCTGATAATCCATTCTTTCGCTCTCATTATGCGGCGCGGATAATTCAACCGCGGCTTAAGCAAAGAGCAGGCGGGGATAACCCCGCCGCTGCTCAAAATTCTCCTCTTGCCAAGCCCGCTAGGACAGCATTTGCAAATGCTGGCGCAGCGAGGATAGTTTTTCTTCATACATACCCTGCTTGGCCCGTTCTTTTTCCACGACCTCGGCCGGGGCTTTAGCGACAAAGCTCTCATTGCTTAGCTTACCGGCCAGGCGCTTCAATTCGTTTTCGGTATTGGCGATCTCTTTTTCAATGCGGGCGATCTCCTTATCGAGATCAATCAAACCAGCCAGCGGCAGATAAATATCCGCGCCCATCACATGCGCCTTGGCCGCTTTATCCGGAGCCGTACCCTTAGCGGCGAAAGTAATCGCCGCGGCCTGCGCCAAAGCCAGGATATAGGCCTCGCCCTGTTTAATCTGCTCGCTCAGCTGCGGATCAGCCGCGATAATCACCTCGGCCTTTTTGCCCATCGGCACCTTCATCTCCGCACGGATATTACGGATGCTGCGGATAATCTCCATCAGCAGGTTCATCTGCTGTTCCGCTTCGGGGCAGCTCTCGCCCTCGCTGCCATTAGGATATTTAGCCAGCATAATCGTTGCGCCATGATGCGGCAGCTGCTGCCACAGTTCCTCGGTAACGAAGGGGATAAAAGGATGCAACAGCTCCAGAACCGTGCGCAGCACCTGCGCCAGCACCGTCTGAGCCGTATATTTTTCTTGCGGCGTGCCTTTATAAAGGCGCAGCTTAGCCAGTTCGACATACCAGTCGCACAGCTCGTCCCAGGCGAAATCATAGACGCCGCGCAGCGCCTCGCCCAGCTCGTATTTCTCCAGGTTATTGTCCGCCTCGGCCGCCACGGTTTTGAGACGGGAGAGTATCCATTTATCGACTAGGGTCAGCTGCAGCGGATACTGCCCTTCCTGATAATCCTCCAAATTCATCAGGGCAAAGCGACAGGCGTTCCAGATTTTATTAATAAAGTTGCGGCCGCCGTCCAGGCGCTCCCACTTAAAACGCATATCATTGCCGGGGCTATTGCCGGTGACCAGCGTATAGCGCAGGCTGTCGGCACCGTATTTATCGATAATTTCCAGGGGATCGATGCCGTTGCCCAGGGATTTGCTCATCTTGCGCCCCTGCTCGTCGCGGACGATACCATGGATAAAGACGTCATTGAACGGCTTTTGTCCCATCTGCTCGATACCGGAAAAGATCATGCGCGCTACCCAGAAAAAAATGATGTCGTAGCCGGTGACGAGAACATTGTTGGGATAAAATTCGCGCAGCAGGTCGGTCCGTTCCGGCCAGCCCAGCGTGGAAAACGGCCATAGCGCCGAGCTGAACCAGGTATCAAGCACATCCGGATCCTGCTCCAGGCGGCTGCTGCCGCATTTAGGACAAACGGTGGGGTCTTCTTTCTGGCAGATAACTTCGCCGCAATCCTGGCAGTACCATACCGGAATGCGATGTCCCCACCATAGCTGGCGGGAAATGCACCAATCGCGGATATTTTCCATCCAGTGCGTATAGATATTGGTAAAACGAGCCGGGATGAAGCGGATCTCGCCATCCTCTACCGCTTTGATTGCCGGTTCAGCCAGCGGTTTCATCTTCACGAACCATTGCGGCGAGACCAGAGGCTCCACTGCAGTACCGCAGCGGTAGCACTCACCTACCGAATGGGTCAGATCGGTAATATCCTCCAGCAAACCCAGAGAGCGGAACTCATCGACGATCTTCTCGCGGCATTCCTGCAAATCCAGACCAGCATATTTACCAGCATTGGCGTTCATCTTGCCGTCCTTGCCGATCACGGCGATCTGCTCCAGATGATGCCGCAGCCCGATCTCAAAGTCATTGGGGTCATGCGCCGGAGTGATCTTAACCGCACCGGTACCGAACTCCATATCGCAGTATTCATCGGCGATCACCGGGATCTCGCGGTTGACGATCGGCAGCATGATCATCTTACCGACTTTATCTTTATAGCGTTCGTCGTCAGGATGAACTGCTACCGCAGTATCGCCCAGCATCGTCTCCGGGCGGGTGGTGGCTACCACCAGATAACCGCTGCCGTCAGCATAGGGATAGCGCAGATGCCACAGATGGCCAGCATGTTCCTTATGCTCCACCTCGATATCCGAGATGGTGGTCTGGCAATGGCTGCACCAGTTGACGATATAAGAGCCGCGATAAATCAGCCCTTTATTATACAGCTCGACAAAGGTTTCGCGTACAGCTTTGGAACAGCCCTCGTCCATAGTGAAGCGTTCTTTATCCCAGTCGCAGGAGCTGCCCATCATCGTCAGCTGCTTGGCGATGCGGTCATGATACTGATGTTTCCACTGCCAGCATTTTTCCACGAAAGCTTCGCGGCCGAGATCATATTTACTGATCCCCTCTTTAGCCAGGGATTCTTCTACTTTGGCTTGAGTGGCGATGCCGGCATGATCGGTGCCGGGCAGCCAGAGGGTGCGTCGGCCCTGCATCCGGCGCCAGCGGGTCAGCACATCCTGCAGGGTATTGTCCAAGGCATGGCCCATATGCAGCTGCCCGGTAACATTCGGCGGCGGCATCACAATGCAAAACGGCTCTCCATCCTTATTATTATCGCAGCTAAAATAGCCTTTTTCTCTCCAAATCTGATACCATTTCTGTTCCACTTCCTGTGGAGAATAGGTGGTTGCAAGCTTGTCCTTATTCGCCTCGTCCATATATTTGATCTCCTTAATAAAATTGCTCCAGCATTACCGTATATCATAACATTTTTTACCCTGATAATGCAAGGTATTAACCGTTATTATTGCAGATCTTCATCAGAGCCCTTGTCCCGGCGCCACAGCTGCCGCGCCCTCTTCAAGGAAGCTCCCAGCAAGGCGCCGCCAAGGCTCAGCGTCAGCACAGCCAGGGCCAGCAGCAAATAACCCAGCGGTGGCAGAAAATACGGCAGCAGGCATATCAGCGCCGCCAGCAGCGTCAGGATCACCGCAGCGCCGCAAATCACAGCGCCGCGAAAAGGACGGTCCGACTGCCAGCCGCAAACAGCTCCGGCCAGCAGCGGCCAGCCGCTCAGCCACAAATAAAACAGCGGCGCAATGCTGGTATCGCCGCTGAGCGACCGCCCCAGCCAGAGCAGCAGGAAGCAGCCGCATAACGGCGGCAGCGCCAAAGCGGCGAGTATTTTGACAATTTTCATGTTCAGCCTTCCCCATCGTTTATTTTCTCTCAGCTAAATATATGAATAAGATTGACAAAACTATGTCAAAGCAGCTAATATTAAGCTACAAGGATCAAGACCAAGAGCGCAGCGGCTAATCCCGGCCGGCTGCGGGGGAAAGAGAAATATTATGATCAATAACAGCGCTACCAAAAAGGCTTTAGCTGCGATCGGCATCGTGCTGGCTACCGCCATCTGGGGTTCTTCCTTCTCCGTGATCAAGAACGCCCTAACCAGCATCACGCCGCTGTGGTTTGTCAGTATGCGCTTCAGCATCGCCATCGTCCTGCTGGCGATTATCTGCGCCAAACGCTTCAAACATTTCAATAAAACTCTGCTCAAACAAGGCGTGATCATCGGCATCCCGCTCTCGATTTCCTATATTTTTCAAAATCTCGGGCTGATGAATACCACCGCTTCGAATACAGCCTTTATCACCTCCACCTATGTGGTGATCGTCCCGTTTATTATGTGGCTGGTCTACCGCAAAATCCGGCCGGCCAACTTCGTTATCGCCCTAGTCACCCTGGGCGGCCTGGCGCTGCTCTCGCTCAATGAGAGTTTTCATATCGCCTCCGGCGATTTCATCACCCTGGGCTGCTCGCTGATGCTGGCGATCCATATGGTGGTGCTGGGCCGTTTTAGCAATAATCATGATACTTTTCTGCTGACCTTTATCCAAATCGTAATGGTAGCGGCTGTCAATACCGTACTGGCTCTGATCATTGAGCCGCTGCCGGTGCTTTCTCAGCTGCCTACCGAAGTGTTCCTCTCAATGGGCTACTGCGCCGTTCTGCCGACCATCGTCTGCTATCTGATCCAGACCTGGGCGCAAAAAATTCTCTCGCCGATTTCCGCTTCAGTGCTGATGATGGGCGAATCGATTTTCGGCGCTTTCTTCGGCTGGCTGCTGCTCAAAGAGGTTTTTACTGCCAGCCAGTTTGTCGGAGCAGCGATTTTGATCGTCTGTATGGTCTGCGCCGTACTGCTCGATTATTTCCCGCGCCGCAGCACTGTGGCGGCAGCGGAAGAATCTCCCGACGACCATCCGGCTGCTTAAACTATCGCCTTCTGCCAACGCCCGACGGCGCAGCTGCTCGCTGCGCCGTCTTTGTTTGCTCTATCCACCGGTCTAGCGGCGCCGCTGTTTCTGGACATGCCGGTTCAGCGGCTGATCAGCAGCGGCAGTTTGGTCTTGAGCCAGCAGCCGCACACTTCAAAGTGCAGCGCGCCGTCAATGGCCAGCTGAGGATCGCCTGTTCCGGGCCTGATTTCAGGGCAGGAAGTACGGACGCCCCGGCTGAATTCGCAAGCCGCGCCGCAGCAATTAACATAATACACCGTCAGTTTATAACAGACCACCAGACGGCAGTTATTCCAGTACCAGCCGGTTAATTCTGCGCAGACCCGGCTGACGCAGCGGTGACGCGGAATCCGCAGCTCGGCAAGCAGCTGATAGCGCTGCGGCGGACAGGGCGGACACGCTGCCTCCGCGCAGACCCGCGGCGGCCGGCAGGGTTCAGGCGGCGGACAAGGCTCAGGCCGCGGCTGGCCGCAGGGAGGACAGCAATGCAGCTGGCGCTTGACCGCCAGATAGGATAAGGGCAGGCATAGCAGCGGCCAACCGTCCCAACAGGCCTCCGTCCAATAATCATCACAGGTAAACGGCATCTTATCAACTCCTTTGTAGTCGCTCTGTTATATTGTATTCACCGCTAAGCCAAGGGTGCAGACATGCTTGACAAGAAGCTGTTTTATGGTAGACTGTGATTATACTGCATTCAGAATAGCAATAAGAGTCAAAATAACAATAAGGAGCTTTCGCATGGTAAAATCCTGGGAAGAGGCGACCCTGCGTTATTATTATCAGGGGCTGACTTGGGGCGAATACCCGCGGCGGATTATGGAGCGGCTGGCCGACGCCGCCAAAGGCTGCCGCAGCCTGCTCGATATTTGCAGCGGGCCGGGCGCTTTTGCCCTCTACGGCCTGCAGCAAGGCTGGGAAACCACCGCAGTCGATCTCTCGCCCACAGCGCTGGCGGCGCTCAAACAGCAGGCGCTGCGTTATCCGCAGGCGCGCTTCCGCAGCATCTACGGCGATTTTCTTGACATACCGCTGCAGCGGGCGGATCTGGCTGTAGCCGCCTGCTGCTTCTATGAGCAAATGGCGAGCCGGACGGCGCTGGATAAAATTATCGCTAGCGCGCAGCAGCTGGCGCTGTTCGTTCAGCATGACGATTTTCATCAGCCGGAATTCCTTGCGCGGCTGCTGCCGGCAGAACAATGGCAGGCTCCGCAGCGCAAAAACAATTATCCGATCGAGGAACAGCTGCTCTCGCTGGCCGCCGAACACGGCCTGCAGCTGCATCAAGACCGCTTGGAATGTGATTTCGGCTGCCTCTATGATCCGCAGGACGAACTTCTGCTGGAATTCGTCCGCCGCAAAAGCGGCATCGCCGACCGGCAGCTGCTGCGCCGCCATCTCCAAAATATTGCCATCACCAGGGACGGCCAGCCCTGGCTGCCGAACCCGCGCCTGTTCCGCCTCTTTTGGATCAGCTGCTGCTAAATCAGATCAGCTGCTGCTAAATTAATAAGATCAGCATCGCCCCCTCTCCGAGGGGGCTTTTTGGCGGCATAAAAAAGCTGCGGCCACATAGTCTGTACTGCGAACATTCAGCAGGATCGGCCGCTGCTGCTAGACCCAAAACGCCAATTTTAGCTAAAAGTTATAATTTTAGCATTGACAGAACAGCAGGGATATGATACAGTGCTAGTGTACTAGATGAATTAGTACACAAATCACAGAGTTGCACCCATCTCTGTCTGTTTTATTAGCAAATCACAGCCAAAGGAGAAGCGCTATGAAAAAAAACCTTTTTCGGACAGTCTGCATCGCTGTCGTCATGGCATTATCCCTGCTGCTTTTGGCCGGCTGCGGCAAGGGCGGCGAAACCCAAAGCGGCTATGTCTATGTACCGGAGTATATCGACCTGCCCGAGGACATATCTTCCGTCAACTATGCCTGCTACAGCGAAGATACCGTCTATTTCTGCGCCTACGGCAAAAGTGGCGAAAGAACGCCGGAACCGGGAGAGCCGCAGCCCGGAGAGGCCGGTTATTACGAGGGCATGTATGATATCTACGGCTCCACCTTATATAAAATGGGCAGTGACGGCAGCGGCTTTGCCAGGCTGAGCGATTATACTGCTCCTTCAGTACCTGCCGGAGTGGACGGCTATGCCGATGTCAGCGGTATCACCGTAGACGCTGCCGGACGGCTCTGGGTGATGGAAAGTTACACCTATTATACAGTCAATGAAGACGGCGAGCAAAGCGACGGCCGCATCGAGATTATCCTGCGTCAATTAGACGATACCGGTGCAGAGCTCCAGCGCTTCGACCTGACCGCATTAGCCGATGGAGCGGAATATTTCTACATCAGCTACCTGCTGGCAGGTCAAGACGGCTATCTGTATACTTCAGACGGTCAAAATACCGTCTATGCCATCGACAGCAGCACCGGGCAGAAGGCCTTCTCTCTGGAAGTCGACGACTGGATCAACGGGATCTACCTGCTCTCCGACGGTACGGTAGCGGCGCAGATTTACGGCGGCGAAGGCGTAGTGCTGAAGCCGGTCAACAGCGCTTCCCGCACCTGGGGAGAGGATATCTTGCTGACCAACCATGCTAACAATATCTATAACGGCGCCGCCGGCTATGATATCTATTATAGCGATAATTCCGATCTATACGGCTTCCGCACCAACGGCAATGTTGAGGAAAAACTGCTGAACTGGATCGAATCTGATCTCAGCGGCGGCGTTGCTAATCTCTTCCCGCTGACAGGCGACCGTTTTCTCGGCATCACCTATGATTATAACAACGGCGGCACGGATTTTGTTCTTTTGACCAAAACCGACCGCTCGCAGCTGAAGCCGCAAACAACGCTCACTTTAGCCTGTCTGTATATGGACTATGATGTCCGCGCTCAGGTAGTCGAATTCAATAAAAGCAATAGCGAATACCGCATTCAGGTCAAGGATTATTCCCAATACAATAGTGACGATGATTACAGTGCCGGGCTGATGAAGCTCAATACCGAGATCCTCTCCGGCCAAGTTCCGGATATTATACTGGTCGACTCCGAGCTGCCGATCAATCAGTACGCCGCCAAAGGGCTGCTGGAAAACCTTTATCCCTATATTGAAGCTGATAGCAGCCTGGGCGGACGCGAAGCTTTAGTCGAGCCGTTCTTTGATGCTGTCGCAGTCGGCGATGTGCTGCCCTATATCGCCTCATCTTTCACCATTAGCACCACTATGGGAGCTAGCCGCGTAGTCGGTGAGGAACCGGGCTGGACCATTGACGAGCTAACCGCTGCGCTGGCGCAGATGCCCCAAGGATGCCAGGCTTTTGCCAATATGAGCCGCACCGATGTCCTGATGACGCTGCTGAACAACAGCATCGATAGTTATGTCGACTGGGATAGCGGCGAATGCCGCTTTGACGGCGCAGATTTCGCGCAGCTGCTCGAATTTTGCCAAACATTCCCCGAAAGCATTGATTATGAAAACTGGGAAAACCTGCCCACCGAGGAAGAACTGATCAAGCAGGGGCTGGTGCTGCTGATCCAAAGCCATATCAGCTCTTTTGATGATCTCGCCTGGCAGAAGAGCTATTTCGGCGAGGATTACACATTAAAAGGTTATCCCTGCGAGAGCGGCAGCGGCAGCTCCTTCATCGCCAATAGCGGCCTGGCCATTTCTGCCAAATGCGCACATAAAGATGTGGCCTGGGATTTTATCAGCTATCTGCTCGACCCTACATACCAGAAAGAAAATTCCTTCTACGGCCTGCCGACTAATAGGGCAGCGCTGCAGCAAATGATCGACGATACGCTGCAAAACGCTGATGAATACGGCGTAGCGGCTGCTTCCGCGAGCGATCTTGTCGATATCTCCGCCGAGCAGTTCCGGGTCACGCAAGAGGATATCGACAAGGTGCTCTATCTGATCGAGCATACCGATAATGTAATGAGCTATAACAGCGCGATCACCAATATCGTGGTCGAAGAAAGCAGCGCCTTCTTCGCTGGGCAGAAAAGCGCTGACGATACCGCCAGAATTATCCAGGACCGGGTCAGAACTTATATCAGCGAACAGAGCTAAAAATTTCGCCGGGCGGCGTCCCGCCGCCACTGGGCCCGCCTGCGGGCAGCTGGGTTGACCGGGCCACCCGCAGGCTTAGGCGGCCACGACTAGCAGACGATGAGAAAGATTATCCAGGTAAGCACGATGCGCAAAAAACCTTTTTGGGCAGCCCTCCGGCTGCCGCAACTGCATAGCCAACCGCCGCGGCTGCTGCGGGGCATCAAGATTCCCGAGCGGGAAAAATTGGTCAAGATGGCCTTTCTCTGGCCGAGCCTGCTCGGCGTCGGCGTCTTTTTTCTCCTGCCGATGCTGGTGGTGCTCTATTACTCGCTGATCGACAACCCGATCAGCCATAATTTCGTCTTTCTCGATAATTTTATCGCCCTTTTTCACAACGACGCGTTCAAAACAGCTGCCGGCAATACTCTCGCCTTCTCTGCCGTCGCCGTGCCGCTGGCGGTCATTCTGGCTCTAGCGCTGGCGATCATGCTGGAAGCGCGAATTCCGGGGAAAAGCCAGTTTAGAACCTTTTTCCTCTCGCCGATGATGGTACCGGTAGCCTCGGTGGTGCTGATCTGGCAGGTGCTGTTCAGCCATAGCGGCGCCTTCAATGATTTCCTGTCCATCTTCGGTGTAGCGCCGGTCGATTGGCTCAAATCAGATTATAGCCAGCTGGTAGTAGTGCTGCTCTTCCTGTGGAAAAACCTCGGCTACAATATGATCTTGTTCATGGCGGCGCTGGCCAATATTCCCCGCGACCTGCTGGAGGTCGCCGAGATGGAAGGTGCTAGCCCCTGGTTCAAATTCATCCAGGTCAAGCTGCGTTTTCTGTCGCCGACCATTCTCTTCGTCACTATCCTCTCTTTGATCAATTCCTTCAAAGTGTTCCGCGAAGTCTATCTGCTGACCGGCGATTATCCTTACGGCAGCCTCTATATGCTGCAGCATTTTATGAACAATACCTTCCGCTCGCTTGATTATCAGAAGCTGGCCGCCGCCGCGATCGTGATGGCGATAGCTATGGTGATTATCATCGGCGTGCTCTTTCTCCTGGAAAATACATTCGGAAAGGACGTGGAAGGATGAGGCTGCACAGCAGATCACAAAAAAAATATCTCAGCCGCGGCGCGCTGACGGTGCTGGCAGCAGTCTTTGCTATCACTTTTCTCCTGCCGACAGTGCTGACGATCACTAATTCTTTTATGTCCCAAACCGAGCTGGCCGCTAATTACGGCCCGGTATTCGACTCGCTTAAGGGCGGAGGCAATACCTATATTTCCGATCAAGTAACGCTCAAATTTATTCCCGATATGGTCAGCTTCAGCCAGTATGAGACGGTGCTGTTCAAAAGCCCGGAATACCTGCTGAAATTCTGGAACTCCGTCATTTTGGTGGTGCCGATCGTCTTTGGCCAGGTAGCGGTAGCGGCGCTAGCGGCATACAGCTTTATGCGTTACCGCGGACGCGCCCGGGAAATTCTCTTTTTCGTCTATATTATCCTGATGCTGATGCCCTATCAGGTGATGCTGGTGCCCAATTATCTCATCGCGGACTGGACCGGCCTGCTGGATACGCGCTGGTCAATCATTCTACCGGGCATCTTCGCACCCTTCTCGGTCTTTCTGCTGACCAAATTCATGCGGCGGATTCCAGCCTCGCTGATTGAAGCAGCGAAGCTGGACGGGGCCAGCGAGTGGCGTATTTTCACCCGCATCTGCCTGCCGCAATGCCGCGGCGCGCTCTGCTCGATCGCCATTTTGGTCTTCATCGATTACTGGAATATGGTTGAGCAGCCGATTATTCTGCTTTCCGATCCAGAAAAACAGCCGCTATCCGTTTATTTATCAACGATCAATGCCGGCGAGGTCGGCATCGCCTTCGCCGTCGCTGTCATCTATATGATCCCCTCGCTGCTGATCTTCCTGCGCGGCGAAGAATATCTGGTCGAGGGCATCACCCACTCCGGCTCGGTGAAAGGCTGATCCGCCGGCCGCCGTATTTTACTGCTCCCATTTTATCAGGAGGTCTGCATCATGGCTGAAGAAAAAAAATTCAAACGTGGCTGGGTCAAAAACGCAGCGATCATTTTCCTGGCGGTGCTGCTGGTTCTGACCTTTTTCTCCAACACCATCATGAACCGCTCGCTGCCTGAAGTAGCGGTACAGTATACCGAAGCCGGTACGATCACGGCGAAAATACGTGGCAGCGGGACGATCACCGCTAATTCGTCCTATAATGTAACCATCGATCAAAGCCGCGAGGTCTCGTCGGTAATGGTCAAAGTCGGAGATAGCGTTTCCGCCGGCGATCTGCTGTTCACCCTAGCGGACAGCGAAAGCGACGAGCTAAAGGCTGCCCGCGAACAGCTCGACGCGCTGACCCTGCAATACCGCATCGATAGCATCAATGCCGGCGCCGCCTACAGCGATGAGCAAAAAGCTATCGCCGAGGCGCAAGAAGCGCTTAACAAGGCCATCGCCCAACGCGCGCAATGCGGATCTTCCTCTCCGAGCGAAATCGCCGAGCTCAAAGAAGAGATTGCCGAGCTGAAAGAAGATCTCAACCGGCTGCAAAACCGCCAGGCCGAAACCGGCTACGGCACAGTAACCGAGTCTGCGCTCAAGGCGCAGGAACGCGCTATCGAGGATAAAGAGATCGAGATCCGCAATGCCGAACCGGATCAGCTGGCTGCTTTGCAGCTGGATTTAGAGCGGCTACAGGAGGATTACACAGCTATGCGGCAGGCCGCCCGCTATGGCGAGCAGATCGCCGATACTGAAAGCGAGCTGGCTCAGGCGCAAGCCGAGCTGGAACAGCTGACCGCCAACGCCGGCAGTCTCGCAGAAGCCGACGCAGCGGTAGAAACGGCGCAAAAAACGCTCAATGACCTGATCTATCAGCTGGAGCAGAAGAAAAAAGTTGACGGCAGCATCACCAATCTCAATCTCGAAGCAGCGCGTAAAAAAATCGCCGAACAGCAGCGGATCGTCGATGAGCTGCAAGCCGAATCCGTTGGGGCGGAAATCAAAGCGCCGATGGCCGGCATTGTCACCTCGATCAATGTCGCCGCCGGTCAGACAACAGCCGCCGATCAGCCGCTGGCGGTAATCGAAGCCGGAGATCTCGGGTACAGCGTCAGCTTCTCCGTTACCGCTGCTCAGGCGAAAACCCTGCGCCTGGGCGACCCGGCGGAAGTCAGCGGCTATTATTGGGGGCCGGAAATTAAAGCCGTCCTTAGCGCGATCAAAAACGACCCGGACAATCCCGGCAAAAACAAAATCCTCGAATTCGCCGTCAGCGGCGACGAGATCGCTGCCGGCAGCCAGCTCTCACTCGCCATCGGCCAAAAAAGCGCGGATTATCCGACCATCGTCCCCAATAGCGCAGTCCGCAATGACAGCAACGGCGACTTCGTCCTGATCATCGAAGCCAAGAGCACCCCACTGGGCAACCGCTATATTGCCCGCCGAGTTGATGTCCAGGTGCAGGCCAAGGACGATGTCAACAGCGCTGTTAGCGGCGGCATCACCACCTCCGACTATGTGATTACCACCACCTCAGAGCCGGTAGAGCCCGGAATGCAGGTTCGGCTGGTAGAAAACTGATCGCGACGCTGGCATAGATACTCTGAGTCGATATTGATGGAGAATTACGGTGATAAAGATACGCTTACCTAAAAAACAGCTGGTGCTGTTTAGCCTCAGCAGCCTGCTGATTATCGGCGTGCTGATCTGCCTGATTACAGCGCAAAGCATTGCGCCGCAGCTGCTTGATCAGCAGGCGGCCCGCCGCTGGGCCGGCGGCAGCGAAACAGCTTATACTCAGCTATCCTGTTTTATCTCATCAGAGGCAGCGCCGACGCTGAACGATATCGCCGCCTTCGGCAACAGCGTTGACAATGCGCTGCTGGCCGCTTCCTTGGAGGCAGCGGATAATGGGAGCCTCTGGACGCAGGCCTATTCCAGCCAAAGCCGGCTCACGGTCGCCGGCAGCTATGGCAGCGCCGAAGCTGCCGTTTGGGGAGTGGGCGGAGACTTTTTCCTTTTTCACCCTCTGCCACTGCGTTATGGCAGCTATATCGCTGATGATGACGTTATGCTCGATAGAGTGGTCATTGACGAGGATTTGGCTTGGCGGATCTACGGCTCGCTCGATGTCGCCGGGCTGGAGCTGACCATCAGCGGACGGCCCTATCAGATCGCCGGCGTCGTCTCCAGCGAGACCGACCGCTATACCGCAGCAGCCTACTCCGGCGGCCCCCGCCTCTATCTGTCCTACCAGGCGCTGCAAGAGCTCAACGGCTCCGCGCCGATCACCTGTTATGAGGTGATCCTGCCTAATCCGATTTCTTCTTTCGGCCGCAATCTGCTTCAGGATAATTTTCTCACTAAGCAGCGCGAGCGCGGCCTGGTGCAGATCATAGAAAACAGCAGCCGCTTCGATCTGGAACAGATCGCGCAGGTGCTGACGCATTTCGATCAACGCACGCTGCGGCAGGAGGCCATCGCCTATCCTTATTGGGAAAACGCCGCAAGGCTGGCGGAAAATCAGCTGGCAAGAACGCTGCTCGCCGGGACGCTATGCGCGCTTTTTCCGGCCGGCTGCCTCATCTATTTGCTGATCAAGGAGGCCAAACATGGCAAGCATTACCTTAAAAAACTTAAAAAAAGTTTACGATAATCAAGTGCTGGCAGTCAGCGATTTTTCCATGGAGATCCAAGATCAGGAATTCATCGTTTTAGTCGGGCCTTCCGGCTGCGGCAAATCAACGATTTTGCGGATGATTGCCGGTTTGGAGGAGATCAGCGGCGGCGAATTATATATCGGCCGGCAAAAGATGAACGATGTCCCTCCCCGCGACCGCGATATCGCCATGGTCTTTCAGAACTATGCTCTCTATCCGCATATGACAGCTTACAAAAATATGGCTTTCGGGCTGGAAAACCGCAAGCTACCCAAAGAGCAGATCGACGCCAAAGTGCGGGAAGCAGCGCGGATTCTTGATATCGAGGACTTGCTCGACCGTAAGCCCAAGGCGATGAGCGGCGGGCAGCGGCAGCGGGTGGCTCTAGGGAGAGCAATGGTGCGCGAACCAGCAGTCTTTCTGCTCGACGAGCCGCTGTCCAATCTCGATGCCAAGCTGAGGACTTCGATGCGCAGCGAAATTATCAAACTGCATCAGCGCCTGGGAACGACCTTCGTCTATGTAACCCATGATCAGATCGAGGCGATGACTATGGGCGACCGGATCGTAGTGATGAAAGACGGCGTCATTCAGCAAATCGGCACCCCGGCTGAGGTATATCATCGCCCGGCTAATCTCTTTGTCGCCGGATTTATCGGCACGCCGCCGATGAATTTCCTCCCTGCCGTACTGGAAGAGGATGCGGCCGGATATTGCCTGCGTCTCGGCGGCTCAGCACTGTCTATCAGCGCCGCCGGCAGTCCGCTGTCCCAGGAATGCCTGGCGCGTTACCGCGGCTGCCGGATTACTCTCGGTATCCGTCCTGACCAGCTGACACTGGGCGAAGAAGGACTGCCGGCCCAGGTAGATGTAGCTGAAGCGCTGGGCGGTGAAACTTATCTCTATCTAGAATGCTGCGGAGTCCGGCTAACTGCCAAACTGCCCGGAACCGTCACTATGCCGCCGGGGGCTACGGTACACATCCAGATTCCCCCGCAGCAGCTGCACTTTTTCGACCAGGAAAGCGGGCGCAATCTGCTCTGCCCCAGCGCCGCCTCAGCGGCTGCCGTTATCAGTGAGCCCCCGTCGGAGCTACTGGCGGAGCCGCAGTCGCCGGGACCGAAAAAACGCAGCTTGCTCGCCAAAGCTAAAGCATTTGCCCGGACAGCGCATCGGGAGAAAACAACTGATTAGAAACAAAAATTACTTGCAGGACAGACACCAGCGGTCTGTCCTGTTCATATGATAGGCTATAAAGGAGGGCTGAAAATGCAGGGTATGCAGGACATCCTGGGAATGCTCGGCGGTTTGGGCGGCGGAGAACTGGGCGGCCTGGCCAGTTTGACCAGCCTGCTAGGCGGTCTGGGCGAAATGGGATCCAACGGCGGAGCTAATCCGCTGACAGTTCTCTCCGCGCTAGGCAATCTAGCGAATTGCGCGCCGGATCAAACCGATTCAGGCGGAATTGATGATATACTAAACGCTTGCACCGGCGAAGAAGAATCTCCCGAGGCTGCTCCTGCGGCCGATCCTTGCCGCCACTGCCGCATCCGCTGCGACCGGGCAGGGCTCGATCTGCCGCCCTATGAAACAGTCCGCCAAATGGCAGCCGGTTGGTACCGCTATTGACTGCGCTGCACAGAATATCAATGAGGAGGCATCTGATGAACAATACCCTACCGCCGAAACCGCAAAATGCCGCGGATCTCAAAAAACTGCTGCGGCAATACCAAAATATTCTTACTCCGCAGAATAAGCAGTTTATCACCGAACTGATTCAGCGGCTGGAAGGCGGCGGCGACCGAGCCGGGCTGCAAGACCTAGCCAGACGTATGCAAAGGGCTGCTAAGCAAGCCAAAAAGTAATCTGCATAGCTAAAACCCTGCCCCGCGGCAGGGTTTTAGCTATGCAGCACCATTCCGCGATTAAAAACGGGGCTGGCGGAAAGCCAGCCCCAGTCGCCGCCTTGCGGCAGCCAAGGAGGATTTGCGCACGATCAAGAATCAGCGCCTCCGGGTACACTCATTATCTGACTACAGCGGCGCGCTCTGCAGCAGAGCGCGCCGCCGGCTGCACTTAACAGATATCACAGCTGTTATCGCAGAGAATCTGGGTCAAAAACTGCAGCACTACCAGAATAATAATCAGATTAATGATGCAGGAAAAACTATTTCCGGCGCATAAGCCGCCGCCGTTTTGATTACTATTATCTACTGCAGGCTGGGAATAGGCATTATAGCAGACCATAGTTTATGCCTCCCTTCAGCAAGCGGAGCCGCAGCCCAAGCCATTGCTGCCGCTGATGATATTGCAGAGAAATTCCAAAACGATGAACAGAATAATCAGATTGAGCAGGCAGCTCCACAATTCGCTGCCGCCGCATGCATCAGCGCAACCATTACCGAAATTAAACATTGTCATCTCTCCTTTAGCCTTTATATATTTTTTGTCCCAGGCTCGCCTGCAGCGCCGGTTCAGCCAATATCCAGGGAGGGAGCGCGGCTGTTCCGCTCGCAGTCTGATGACCGCCGCAGGCTTCGCCCAGTCATAGTACATGATATGCAGCTGCCGCTGAAGGGGTGTATTGTCTTTTACCGCCAAAGGCGATAAAATATTGCTATCCGCTAAGCAGAAAGGAACAGACTTATGGCCGCAAGCACAAAAATTACGATCACCTATGACGGGGATCAGACGCTCCAAGCTGACCAGGGGACGCGTCTGGAAGCATTGCTCGCCCAGATGCCGCCGCGCCGTCACCAGCCACTGGCGGCGATCGTCAATAATGAACTCCAGGAGCTGGACTACCCGCTTTATAGTGACAGCGATATCATCTGGGTAGATATCAGCAGCAGTACCGGCTGGCAGATCTACCGCCGCAGCCTGACCTTTTTGCTGCTGCTGGCAATGCGGGAATGTTTCCCGGATTATCGCTTATGGATCAGCCACAGTTTGACCGAAGGGCTGTTCGGCTGGGCGGAAGATGCGGAGAACAACCGCCTCAGCTCAGCGCAGATCGCCTGTCTGGAGCAGCAAATGCGGCAATATATCGACGAAGATATGCCGATACAGCGGCTCACTGTCGCCAAGGAGGACGCGGTAGCTTTCTTCAAGGGCGAAGGGAAAAACCATAAAGCCAGTCTGCTGATGCGGCGCGATCAGCAATACCTGAGTCTGTATCAGGCGCATGGCTTTTCCGACTATTTGTTCGGCAGAATGGCGACCCATGCCGGGTTGCTGCAGGACTTCCGCCTCATCCCCTTTGAAGACGGATTCGTGCTCTGCCTGCCCTGCCGCGAATATCTGGGCCTCAGCCAGACCGTAGAACTCGAACCACGCAAACTGCAAGCCTGCCTGCGCGATTATCAGGAATGGGCCAGCCTGCTGAAAATAACTACCGTCAGCGATCTGAATACCATCGTGGAGCAGGGCCGGCGGGCTTTCGGCGAGCTGATCCTGATCTGCGAAACGCTGCAGGAGCGTATTTTCCACCAGATCACCGATCAGCTGGAACGCCATTTCCCCGCTGTCCGTCTAGTACTGATGGCCGGTCCCTCCAGCTCCGGCAAGACCACCGCCGCCCAGCGACTCTGTATTCAGCTGCGCTCAGTGGGTATTCGCCCGCTGCTGATCTCGATGGACGACTATTTTCTCGACCTGGGAAGCACTCCGCTCAATGAGCGGGGCAATCCGGATTTTGAAGGACTGGCGGCCATGAATCTGCCACTGTTCCAAGAACATCTCTATGATTTGCTGGATGGAAAAACAGCCAGTCTGCCCCGCTATGATTTTGCTGCCGGCAAAAGCGTGCCCGATCACCGCCAGCTGCGGCTGGAGGACGACCAGCTGCTGATCGTCGAAGGGATTCACGCCATCAATGAGCAGGTCAGCGCCAATATTCCCCCGCAATACAAGCGAAAAATCTTTATCTCCGCCTTAACCCAGATCAACCTCGATGAGAATACCCCCTTCTTCACTTCAGATAACCGCCTGATCCGCCGCATTGTCCGCGACGCCCACTCACGCGGTCTGAGTCCCGCCGCTACCCTCAATCACTGGAATGAAGTCCGCCGCGGCGAGCACTGCAATATCTTTCCTTATCAAGAACAGGTCGATTTTTTCGTCAACTCCGCCCTGCTCTACGAGCTGCCGGTGCTGCGTCCGCTGATCGAAGACCAGCTGGCGGCGATCGATCCAGAGCAAGCCTGCTACCTGGAAGCTAAGCGTATCCTGCAACTGATCCGCTATTTCAGCCCGGCCGACTATGATTTGGTGCCGCAAAATTCCGTACTGCAGGAATTCCTCGGCCACAGCATTTTCGCCTGATAGGGACTCCGGCGCCGCCATCTTGACAGCGGCGCGCTTTTCTGCTACACTACATAATAATAGCTTAGTAAATTTGGAGAAAGGTTTTCTACGCAAGATGGAAGACGCCGACCCGAGCGGTAATCGACGAATACAACATCAAGATACTTTTCAGGACATGGCCAGCTGCTAAGTAGGGTTTGGCATGTCCTTTTTGTGTTGCCGCAGAGCCGACGGTTCTCCAAGCCGCGCTAAGCTATGGCTACCTGTTGTGATCAATAAACCCCGTAATTATTAAAGGAGTGAATAGTCTTGACAGACGGACCTTTAGGTCTTCAACTATTAATCGTTTTTCTGTTGATTCTGGTGAA
>CALXQC010000048.1 GCA_944390435.1 uncultured Clostridia bacterium | reverse complement strand
GTCTATATGGACCGCAATGTCATGTATAATTCCCGCGATGAGTTCGCCGCCTATTACGGCATCTCCAATACTGTCTATGAGTTCGGCCTCGACCCGACGGAGAATCTCATCTACTACGTCGATTATATCGACCCTGCCCTCGGTCTGGTCGTCCGCGCTGAGGATGCCGACACCCAGTGGGCACAGGATCTGCTGGCCGCCTATACCTCCGAGGAAGCCAAGCAATATGTTCTCGAAAACAACGGCGGCGCTATGCTGCCAATGGAATAACATAACGGCTGCCCGTCAAGTGCAAAACCAAGGGAGGAACGGCAGGAGGCTTGATCCCTGCCGTTTCCCCTTCCCACTTGCTTAAAAGGAGTAACAGATGATCGAAATCACCGCTGTGCAAAAATCATTCGGCGAACTCAAAGTGCTGGAGGATATCAATCTCCGCATCGAGGACGGCGATATTTACGGCTTGGTCGGCAAAAGCGGCGCCGGCAAAAGCACCCTGCTGCGCTGCTTAAACGGGCTGGAGACCTACGACAGCGGCAGCATCCGCGTCAACGGCACGGAGGTCAAAGAACTGGACAAGCCCGGCCTGCGCCTGTTCCGCAAGGATATCGCCATGATCTTCCAGCATTTTCCGCTGATGTCGCGCAAAACCGTCTATGATAATATCGCCTTCCCCATGCGCTGCTGGAAATATGATAAGCAGCAGATCGACAGCCGCGTGCGCGAGCTGGCGGAGATCGTCGGCATCACCGATAAGCTAAAAATGAAGCCCAATGTGCTTTCCGGCGGACAAAAGCAGCGGGTGGCGATCGCCCGCGCCTTGAGCATGAAGCCGCAGGTGCTGCTCTCCGACGAATCCACCTCCGCGCTCGACCCCGGCACTACCGCCTCGATCCTGCGGCTGCTGCGGCGGATCAATGAAGAGCTGGGCATCACCATTATTGTCGTCACGCATCAGATGTCGGTGATCCGCGAGCTGTGCCGCAATGTCTCGCTGCTGGAAAAAGGCCGTCTGGTGCTCTCCGGTCCGGTCAACGAGCTGTTTCTCAGCCAGCCGGACGCGCTGCGCCGCTTTATGCTGGAGGACGATATTCCGCCGGATCCGCGCGGCGAAGAGCTGCAGATCATGCTCACCGGCGATGATAATTCCCAGACTATTCTCTCCCGCCTGGCGCGGGAGCTGCAGGTTTCCTACAGCGTGGCCGGCGGCAAAATCGAGCGCTATCGCGATCAGCAGCTAGGCTCGCTGGTGCTGACCTTCGCCTCGGAGGATATCAGCCGCGTCTGCGCCTATCTCGATGCGCAGGGCATCGTCTGGCATCGCTATCTGCCGCTGGACAGCGGAAAATTACAGGAGGAAGAGGCCGATGCTTGATTTCTTAAGCGATTATCAGCTCAATTTTTTGGATAAAATTCTCTTGCCGGCAATCAAAGCGACTTTTGAAATGCTGATTTATTCGACGATTCTGAGCGTGATTTTCGGCTTTTTGGTCGGCGTGCTGCTGGTGATCACCAATAAAGGCGGCATCCTGGAAAACCGCGTGGTCTATGCTGTTTTAAGCTTCATCGTCAATGTGATCCGCTCTTTCCCGGTGATTATCCTGATCGTCTTTATGCTGCCGCTGACCAAGCTGATCGTCGGCACCTCGATCGGCGTGCCGGCAGCTGTAGTGCCGCTGACCGTCAGCGCCACCGCCTTTATCGCCAAGCTGATCGAAAGCTCACTGCAAGAAGTAGACAAAGAGCTGGTCGAGGCCATGCATTCCTTCGGCCTCTCCGACGCCCAGGTGATCTTCAAAGTGATGTTCTCCGAGGCATTGCCCTCGATGCTGTCAGGCGTCATCATCGCTACTATTTCTATTTTATCCGCTACTGCTGTGGCCGGTGCGGTTGGCGCAGGTGGTTTGGGTTCGGTCGCCATCACTTACGGCTATCAGAGCTTCAATGACACCGTTATGTATATCACAGTCGGTATCCTGATCATCCTGGTGCAGCTGATTCAGAGCATCGGCGATCTGGTCTACCGCAAGATGAAATCCTAATCCAGCATCCAGGCGTTCTGCGCCGGAAAGGAGCAGCTATGTATCAAGATCAAATGACGCCGATGGAACGCAGGCACGCGCTTGAGGCCGGCCGCGCGGTCGACCGCCTGCCGGTCGGCATTATGTTCGGCGCACCGGCGCATACCCTGCTCGGCTGGACCGCGGCGCAGGAATGGGAAAGCGGCCGCAGCCTGGCTGAAGTGCAGAAGCAGGTCTACCGCATCCTCCGTACCGACGGGATGGGAGCAGGGCACGGGCTGCATGGCCTGGCGCTGCTCTACGGCGCCGCTTTCGACCAGCCGGAACACGCGCCGCTGTCGCTGACCAGCCATCCGCTGGCGCAGGTAGGCGATTATCAGCAGCTTGACCCCGAGCTGACCGCCCATGACCAGCGCGCCGCCAAATGCCTGGAATGTTTGGAGATTCTCCGTGATGAGCTGGGCGGCGAGGTCGGCTGCGCGATGAGCTTTGCCGGAGCTTTCACCGCCGCCTCCGGGCTGGTTGGCCCGGAGCAGCTGCTGCGCAGCCTGATCCGCGATCCCGAGGGCGCCCACGGCCTGCTCGATTTCGCCAATCAAGCGCTGATCCGCCTGGCCGAGCCTTTTCTCCGCGCCGGCTTCAGCGTCTCGCTAGCTGATCCGGTCGCGACCGGCGCGATACTCTCGCCGGCACGCTTCCGCGAGTTCGTCCTCCCTTATAACCGCGCCTTCGTCGAAGCCTGCAATCAGCTCAATCCTCTGGGAGTTGCAGTGCATATCTGCGGCGATACCACCTCGCTGCTGGAAGAGATCGTCGCCTGCGGATTCAGCTCCTTTAGCATTGACAATGCCGTCGATCTGGCGGTGGCTAAGGAACGCATCGGCAGCCGGATTCCGCTGGTGGGCAATGTGCCGCCTACCGATATCATGTATCTGGGTACGCCGGAGCAAGTCCGCGCTGCGGTACGTTCCTGCTTTGCCAAAGCCTGGGATAATCCGCGCGGCTTCACCGTCTCCACCGGCTGCGATTGTCCCTGCGGCACGCCGCTGGACAACGCTCTGGCCTTCATCGACGAAGCCAAACGCTGTGCCAGCCAGCCTTATGACTGCGGGTACTTCTGCCGCTGATTATTTTTCTTCCGCCGCAAAAAAAATGCTTGCATTCCCCTTGGGGATATGATAAGATAATTGGGCAGCATCTTGGCGGCGGGCACAAATCCTGCCGGCAGCACGCTGGAATGGGAATAGGGGCTTTTGAGCTGTCCACATAAGCCGACGTAGCTCAATTGGCAGAGCAGCTGATTTGTAATCAGCAGGTTGCGGGTTCAAGTCCCATCGTCGGCTCCATTTTTCATCTTAATTATCTGCATGGAGAGGTTCCCGAGTGGCCAAAGGGAGCAGACTGTAAATCTGTTGGCACCGCCTTCGATGGTTCGAATCCATCCCTCTCCACCATGCCGCGGGGTAGAGCAGCTGGCAGCTCGTCGGGCTCATAACCCGGAGGTCGGAGGTTCAAGTCCTCCCCCCGCAACCACATTAAGCCTGGACGTGAATTGCGTCCAGGCTTTTTTGTCCTCGGCCGGTTGTTCCGTCTCCCAATGCGGCCGGCGGAAATAAAGGGAATAATGCCGGAGGCGCAGAATAAATTGCACCAAGCAGCCATCTGCCGCCAAGTGCTAACCGCCCGCCGGCATGGCGGAGAAAGGATGAAACCGATGAAAAAATTATTATGCACAATCCTGGCTATCGCATTAATGCTGGGGCTGAGCGCCTGTTCCTGGGAGCAGGACGAGCCTCCGGTCAATGATAATCCCGGCAATGAGCAGCCTGCTGAGCAGCCCTCGCCGCCGGATCCTGAGCCTGCTGATCCGGAGCCGGTTGTCGATCCGCAGCCGGAGACGCAGATTCAGCTGACTCCGGCGGAGCTGAGCGAAGAAGAGCAACGGATCATTGACCTCTCGGCGGCCAGCCGTTCGCTCGCTATCTACGATTTCACTGCTGATGAGCAGCTGCAGAAAATCACCGCCTATGCCTATCAGCTGGCGGACGACGGTACCTGGCACCGCATCAGCGGCGCCGGCGTCACCTTCAATGAGCCGCAGGGCCGGCTCTCGATCGCCTTTGATCTGATCGGCGAGACGGTTTCCCTCTCCGTACAGGGTGAGCAGGACACCAGCCGCGCCCGGCATCAGCGCGACAATGCGGACGATCTGTCCGCGCAGCTTGATGAAGAGCAGCTGATCACTGTCACCGAACAGCGCGACGAGGCGGCCGAAATCGTCTACGATGAAGAAATCCCCATGGCGATCCAGGGCATGAGCAGCGATTCCGCAATCGCCTCGCTGAGCCTGGACGATTATGACAATATCCCGGCACTGCTGGCGGACGGTTATCAGCAGGCCTACGCGCTGACGCTGGTCTTTTCCGCGCAGGAATAGCAGCCGGCAGCTCCGCCTTACCGCCAAAGAAAAACCCCCTGCATCACGGTGCAGGGGGTTTTATTATTGCAGCTGTCGCTACAGCGCATAAGCCTTGCGGAATAATTCGAGGAAATCCGCAGCTTTGATCTCGCGGACATTGCTGGGGGTGGAGACATTTTTCTCCGCCGCCAGAGCCAGAGCCTCGAAATCATCCGGATTGACATCGGGCAGCTGATTGAATTTAGGGATACCGACATCCTGGCACATCTTGCCGAGCGCATCGGCTGCGGCCAGCGCCGCCTGCTCCACGCTCATATCGCTGGTATCCACACCCAGATAGCGGGCGACGTCGGCGTGCTTCTGATAATCTGCCGGCGCATTGAAGGCAATCACTGTCGGCAGGAACACCGCATTGGCCACGCCATGCGGCGTATCATAGCGGCCGCCCAGCGCCTCGGCCATGCAGTGAACCGCGCCGACATCGGCGAAGCCGAAGGCGATGCCGGCGATGGTGCTGCCGAGCATCATCCCGGTGCAGGAAGCCAGATCAGGTTCCTTGACCGCCTTGACCAGGTTCTTGGCGATAATATCGATAGCATAGAGCGCATAAGCGTCGGTATGCGGGGAAGCTACTTTGCAGGTATAAGCCTCTACGGCATGGGTCATAGCGTCGATACCGCAGGAAGCCATGATATGCGCAGGCAGATTGACCAGCATTTCCGGATCCACCAGCGCGACTTTCGGCGCGGCCTTGGGGTCAAAGACATTAAGCTTGACATGCTGCACGCTGTCGGTGATGACGGCGAAAGGCGTCACCTCGCTGCCGGTACCAGCGGTAGTGGGCACGGCGATCAGCGGCGTAATATCGCGCTGCAGCAGCTGGAAACCGCACCAATCCTGAATCACTCCGCCATGAGTCAGCAGCACGCCGATCGCCTTAGCGGTATCCATCGAGCTGCCGCCGCCGACGGCGATAATCACATCGACGCCCTCTTTTTTGGCGAATTCCCAACCCGCGGCGCAGTCGACATCACGGGGGTTCGGGACGATCTGATCGAAGATCGCATAAGGGATCTGCTCCTTTTTCAGCTCCTCCTCAATCGCCAGGGTCAGCCCGGCATTCAGCACGCCCTTATCTGCTACCAGCAGCACTTTAGTCGCCCCCATCGCCTTAGCTTCCGCAGCGGCGGTGCGGGAGATGCCCGGTCCGAATTCGATCCTGGTGGGCAGAGCAAAAGAATAAGTAGTTAGGGTCATGGTTCTTCCTCCTTTTCCGGCAGTTGGCCCGGATTTTTTGGCGCAGCCAGTGATTGCTGCCCCTATTATAACATATTTTGCCGCTTAGCTATACCGGAATTTATTTTTGTCATTGCGGTTGAGCCTAGCGGTGAAAGCGCTTTTTCAGCTCAGCAAAAAACTGTGAGCGCAGGATCACCATGGTAGCGATCAGGATCACAGCGGCAATGGCGGCCAGGGCGATCATCGGCCAGCTGTCCAGGGAAAAGCCGAAAATCGCACTGATAGCGGCAACCAGCGCGCCGGCGACCACCCACAGCATCGGCATCATATTCTGCCGCTGCTTGGAAATATTGAGAAAAAAGATCAGGCCGATAGCGATCAGCATCCCATAGCAGACGATGGGAATGACGAAAGCAGCCCAGCCGGAACTGACGGTCAGATCGATCAGCACCAGCAGCACGCAGGTATTGATCAGCAGACGCGTGCTGCGGCTGATCAGATTATTTTCCACCAGCACCGGCGTCAGCAGCGTCGACCAAATCATCCACAGCGCCCATACCGCCACCGCGCTCCAAGCCTTGCCGCCGATGCAGAGATTGGTGATGATGCAGGCCGCTCCGGAAGCCAGGAAGCACCAGCCGCAAACGGTACGCAGCCGGCGGCGGCGGTGCAGCCGCGGCGGCAACGGCGGATAAGTGTTGTTAATTTCCATAAAGCTCGCTCCCGCTAAGCGAGAACGGCAGCCCGTTCTCCTTTAGCAATGCATAAATCTTCTCTTCAAAAGTAGGATCAACGGTCGCCTTGGCGATCGAGAGCACAGCGGTATTATTTACCGTCACCATCGAGCAGGCGGCGCGGTTAGTAAGGCTCATGCCCAGAACAAAGTCCATTTTTTCGATATAGGGGCGCATTTCCTCCGGCAGCTCGATCACACCGAGATTAGAGAGAGTATTGCTGAAGATGCGGTCGCTGAAAAAGCCGTAGACATATTTTCCCAGCGCGGTTTTGAGCACCCGCGGCACATACTTGAGCGAATTAACCAGCTGCACCGCGGAATTCATCATCTCCAGCATCGATTCGCGCGAGCCCTGCTGCTGCAGCTGGCTGGCGATCCGCGGCAGGATCTCGTCTACCGTGGTGATCTCGCCGACCGGCAGGCCGATGCTGCAATACAGCGAGAAATTGCGGATCGTCGAGGAGGGATAATACTGGCGCATATTCACCGGCACCTGGATCTGGAACATGCCGTCGTTTTCTTCGGTGGCGGCCTTGCCTGCAACAAACATCAGCCCCAGGGTATAGACGGTCACCGAGACCCCGCGCTCGCGGGCGTGCTGATGCAGCTGCCCGGCATCGAGTTCAAAATGCAGCACCTGGCAGGGCTTGGTGCGGGTCAGATAGCCGCTCATCTGCCGCGCCGGCTTGCCTGCGAACCCGGAGCCCCGCCGTCCTTTGACCGCGGCCTTGGCGAAGTCATCGGCGGATTCCGCCGGATCGGGCCGCTCATTAATATCGAGCACGCCGCAGCCGCAGGGAATATCATGTCCCAGCAGGCGCAAATATTCGGCGATCAGGCTCTTGAGAAAGACCATGCCGCCGCTGCCGTCGGTGAGAATATGGAAAAATTCCGCGCTGACGCGGTTACGGTAATAGACGATGCGGAAGGACTGGGCGCCGGTCAGCGATACATTCATCGGCGCGCAGGGGATAGTCCGCTCCGGCTCCACGGCGAAGCGCCGCTTGGCCGTGTCGATATAATGCCAGAAAAAGCCGTTCTTGACCGTGGTAGCGAAGAAGGGAAACCGCTTGATCGTAAAATCCAGCGCCAGCTGGAGTATTTCCGGCACCACTTCCTCGCGCAGATAAACAGAGAGGCGGAACACCTCCATCTGATCATGGCTCATCGAGATCGGATACACCTTCGCCGCATTATCCAGCGGCCACCACATGGAGGCAGGGCTGGAATAAAAACCGCCCAGATTGAGCGGATCCAGCAGCTCCAGAGTTCGCTCCAGGGTCTGCCCCCGGCGCAGATGATAGGCGATGCCCCGCTCAAAATCGCGCAGCAGCGGCTGCTTCCATTCGCGCGGCAGCAGGATATGCTGCGACACCTGGCCGAAATAGCTGCGCAGGCGCTGCTGCTGCCTATCGTTCATAGCGGCGGTCAGCTGCAGGAAGGCGCGGTCATGCTCCCGGCGGAGACGCTTGCTCTCCTGAGCCGCCTGCTCATACGCGCGCTGAGCGCGCCGCTGCTGTTTTTTCTCGGCGCGCTGCTGACCGGCCTCTTGCTTGGCCGCGCGTTTAGCTGCCCGGCAGTCATCCTTGGCTCTTTGGCGGTCGGCCTTCTCCTGCCGCCGCGCCGCTTGTGCCGCGGATTTGGCCTGACGCCCGGCGGTATGTTTATCTGCGCTCACGGTATCTCCTTCAGCGGCCGATGGCCGCGCTGCTGTTATAATAGACTGAAACCATTATTTTTATTATAGCACGAATCTCCGCCGCAGCAAAGCCTCCCCTTCCGCCATAAAGCAACAGCGCCCCTGAGGGGCGCTGTCTTATACTGCTGCGATGCAGCTCAGCGGCGGTATTTTTCTAAACGAACCGTTGCGCTTTGGGCATGCCCGGGCAGATGTTCCGCCTGACACTGCCGCTCCACTACCTCGCCGATCTCTACGCTGGCCGTCGGGGTGCAGCGCTGATAGGTGACGGTCTTGAGAAACTTGCCTACCCAGACGCCGCCGGTAGAGCGGGCGGCCCGGGACGTGGGTAGGATATGATTAGTACCGATGGTCTTATCGCCATAGGCGACCGTAGTCTCCTCGCCCAGGAACAGCGAGCCGTAATTGCGCAGCCGCTGCAAATAATACTGCTGCTCCGAGGGAGCCGCCAGAACTTCCAAATGCTCCGGCGCCCAGTCGTCGCACAGCGCCACCGCTTCCTCGCGGCTGTCGGCGAGGCAGACCTGGCCGTTATTATTCCAGGCGGGCTCGGCGATATTGCGCGTGCCCAGCTGCGGCAGCTGACGGGCGATTTCGTCCAGGCAGCGGCGGGCATAGTCCTCGTCAAAGCAGATCAAGATCAGCCCGGTATTGAGATCATGTTCGGCCTGGCCCAGAATATCGGCGGCAACGATATAGGGCTCGACGCTGCCGTCGGCGATGATAGCGATCTCCGAAGGCCCGGCCAGCAGATCGATGCCGCAGCGGCCGAACAGCTGCCGTTTAGCCTCGGCCACATATTTATTGCCGGCGCCGCAGATCATATCCACCGGCTGCAGATCCTCCATGCCGAAGGCCGCCATCGCCAGGGCCGGTACGCCGCCGAGAATGAAGATGCGGTCCGCGCCGGCCTGCCTCATCGCATTGATGGTCGCCGGATAATATCCGCCGCCCTTGACCGGCGGAGTAAAGGCGTAAATATTCTCCACTCCGGCCACCCGAGCCGGAATAATGCTCATCTGCGCCGAGCCAAAAAGCGGATAGGCGCCGCCGGGGATATAAGACGCCAGCGAGCGGATCGGGATATTTTTATGCCCCAGCACCGCGCCGGGACGGATCTCCACCTCCAGATCGCGGAACATCTCCATCTGCGCTTTAGCGAAGCCGCGGACATTATCCTGGCTGTAGGCGGTATCCTCGAGGATCTGCTCCGGCACCCGGGAGACCGCCTCCGCGATCTGCTGCTCGCTAAGCTCGAAGCTCTCCGGCGACCATTGGTCAAACTGGCTGCTGTAACGGCGCACCGCGTCCATGCCGTGCCGCTCCAGATCGAGCAGCATTTCGCTGACGATACGCGCAGTCTCGGCATCAGCCTCAAACAGGCGGTGATACCCTTGTTTTATCATTTTCATCGCTGTCACTCCTTTTCTTCGGCGCCATGTCCGCGCGCTGTGTCTGAGCCTGTCTCCTCCGCCGCGCACCGCGGCGGCCGGTCGCTATCAGATCGGCCGGGTAGCCACGGTCTGATGCTGCTTAGTCTTCGGCACGGAAAAAACGACGAATTTCTCGCCCGGGGTCAAGACGCGGAAACGCTGCGGCCGGACGATCTGCGGCCGGATCTCCTCCGGATCGGCGCTGCACCAGCCGACAGACGGCGCATCATAAAATCCCCAGTGGTACATGATAATATCCTGATCGCAATAATAATTGCTCAGCAGCACTGCATCCTTCTGGCCGAAATGGCAGGCTGTCGGATCTTCAGAATAATCCATAAAAATCAAATCCGCGTCCTGATGATGAAAATGCGAGTTGAGCAGCAGGCTGTCGCCGGGGTTCCAGATCACGCAGTCGCGGCAGTAGAACTTGAAGCCGCAGCAGTCCCCGGGCTGATAAACATAATCATATACCTCGGGGAAAAATTTCTGCCAGGGATGCTCGGCTTCGGTGGTCTCGACAGTAATATCATTGATCTGAAAACGCTCGCCGATGCCGTGGGTGACGATCTGCTGCTCCGCCACACCCTGCTCGCGAAGAATTTTTCCCACATAAGGCGTGCCATGGAAGATATTGCCCCGCTCCGCCAGCGCGGCGATCGAGCGCGGCCCCATATGGTCGACATCGGCATGGGTCAGTAGCACCGCATCGAGCCGTGGCAGCTCGCTGGCTAAAACCGGCGGCCGGACGAGAAATTTCATATAATCGATCTGGTCGTCGTCCAAAACCTCGCTGACCATAGATTCCTGATCGTCGTCATGGAGAAACATCAGCGTCGGATCCATCAGAATAGTCGTGCCGTAGCTATTGAGCAGCACAGTCGAGGAAGCCAGCCAATAAACCGCCGTCTCCTGACGCGCGGCAAAGGCCTCCGCTGTCAGCGGTATCGAACGCTGCGGATGCGCCTGTGAGGACATCGCTATCGCTCCTTTCTTGATCATCAGTCTTGCCGGCGGCGCGGGCCGATAAAGCCGCTGTGAACAGAACAGCTGTCCGGCGCGGCGGCAAATTGTCGCAAAAATCACACAATTATTTATTCGCCCTTCCATCGGCCTTTTCCCTCCGCCGCCGCGAAAAGAATTTTCTGCTTGTGCTATTTGCAACAGCGGACAATCGCCAGCTATGCTATGCTGAATTCAGCAAAGCTGCCTGCGGCAGCTCCATCACATCCCGGTTAGGAGGGACGCTTATGCTAAGAAAAATTATCCATATCGATGAAGAACGCTGCAACGGCTGCGGCGCCTGCGCCGCCGCCTGCCACGAGGGTGCGGTCGCCCTGGGCGGCGCCAAAGCACGGCTGCTGCGCGATGACTACTGCGATGGTCTCGGCGACTGCCTGCCCGCCTGCCCCACCGGCGCGATCAGCTTTATCGAGCGCGAGGCCGCAGCCTATGACACGGCGGCGGTGCGGCAGCATCAGTCGCAGGCCGGTTCCGCTCCCCTGCCCTGCGGCTGCCCCGGTTCGCTGGCGCAGCAGATCAGCCGTCAGGAAAACGGTGCGCCGGCCGCTCCGGCCGCCAGCCGGCTGAGCAACTGGCCGGTACAAATCAAGCTGGCAGCGGTCAACGCCCCCTATTTCTCCGGCGCGGATCTATTGATCGCCGCCGACTGCACCGCCTATGCCTACGGCGACTTTCATCAGCGCTTTATCAGCGGCCGCATCGCCCTGATCGGCTGCCCCAAGCTCGACGCCGTCGATTATACCGAAAAGCTGGCCGCGATCATCAGCGCCAATGATATCCGCAGCATCACGGTAACGCGGATGGAGGTTCCCTGCTGCGGCGGACTGCAGCGCGCCGTCGAAGAGGCGCTGCGCCGCTCCGGCAAGCAGCTGCCGCTGGATGTCGTGACCGTTTCGATCCGCGGCGAGATCAAATAGCGCTGCTGCGGCCGCTTTCAAGTAGCAACCAAACCCCTCCATGCCGGAGGGGTTTGCTTTGCCATGATACGCATATGGGAAAGGAATAAACCGGCTCCCATTGCAGCGGCTGCCCGGCAAAGACGCCGGCGGACGGCAAAAAAAATCCCCGCCGGGACTTGGCGCGGGCAGCGGAAATGTTATATACTATGTTAAGTTGCGGCAGGCACGCCCTGCCGATATCATGGCGGAGCTATCGCCCGACGGAAAGGACAGCTTCATGAGCAAACGCAAAATCTGGATCAGCGGCATCAAGGACGGCATCCCCATCGGCCTAGGGTATCTGGCGGTCTCCTTTGCCTTCGGTATTCAAGCGGAGGCGATCGGCCTGCTGCCCTGGCAGGCGGCGCTGATGTCGCTGACCAATGTCACCTCAGCCGGGCAATTCGCCGCTCTTGCACAGATCGCCGTCGGCGCGCCCTATTGGGAAATCGCCTTAACGCAGCTGGTGCTCAATCTGCGCTACTGTCTGATGTCCTGCGTGCTGTCGCAGAAGCTGGAGCGCGGCGCCGGCATCGGCCACCGCTTCGGCATCGCCTTCGGCGTCACTGACGAAATCTTTGCCCTGAGCAGCCTCCGGTCCGGGCCGCTAAGCCCTTTCTACAGCTATGGGCTGATGACCGCCGCCATCCCCGGCTGGGTGCTGGGCACCTTCCTGGGCGTGGTCTCCGGCGATCTGCTGCCGGCCGATATTGTCAGCGCACTGGGACTGGCCATCTACGGTATGTTCATCGCGATCATCATTCCGCCGGCGCGCCAGGATAAAGTAGTGCTGAAGGTAGTGCTGGCAGCGATGCTGCTGGCAACGCTGTTCCGCTATCTGCCGCTGCTGAGCGAGATCTCCTCCGGCTTCCAGATTATCATCATCGCCGTGGCCGTAGCTGCGGCAGCCGCTTGGCTGCGGCCGATCAAGGACGGTGAAGACCATGCCGGATAATATCTACCTATATATCCTGGTGATGGCGCTGGTCACCTATCTGGTGCGGATGCTGCCGCTGACGCTGCTGCGCCGTGAAATCAAAAACGTCTATATCCGCTCTTTTCTCTACTATATTCCCTATGCCACGCTGGCGGCGATGACCTTTCCGGCCATTCTCTACGCCGCCTCCAGCATCTGGTCCTCTCTGGCCGGCTTTCTGGTGGCGCTGCTGCTGGCTTATCGTGGCAAGGGGCTGGTCACCGTGGCGATTGTCGCCTGCGCCGCGGCCTTCCTGGTCGGGCTGATCCCCGGTGTCTAAGCGCTAAGCGAGCGACCGCGCGCCGATGATCCCCTCAACGACGATACGCCGCATCCACAGCACCTTGGCCAGGTCCAGGCGCACCCGGTCGCCGCACCACAGACCCTGCGGAGCGATCAATACTTCGCCATATTCCAGCGGAAAACGCTGATAACCGGCGGCAATCAGCCGCGCGGCCTCATCCTCGGCGGCAAAACTTGCCGCAACCTCGATGCTCGCACCCGCTCAGCTGCGGCAAACCTCCGGCTGAATAGCGATATATTGCCACTGCTGCTGACGCATATAATCAGTCAGCCTCTTCTCTGCGCTTACCTGCATCACAATTCCTCCCTGGTGGCAAAATTATCAGTAATTATTACTAATATATCATATTTTTCCCCTCTCTGCAAGCCCGGATAATAAGAAACAGCCCTCATCTTATAGATAAGGGCTGTTTTAGCTGTCGCTTTTGGCTGCAGCGTCATCGCTGATGGAGATAATCGCTGTTATCCTCGACCAGCCAACGCTGAGGATCAGCCTCCAGCAGCTGATCCCCGACAAAGGTATCGGCATAGATCAGCTGATACAGTTTGCTGATGCGGCTGTATTCCTCCGAGCCTTTATGATAATACTCCCCGTCGATGATCACATAGTAAGCGGTATAGGACTCGACCTGCTCCTCCAGGCGAATCTGCCGCAGCGCCAGCAGGTATTCCGGCAGCTCGGCTCCGGCCAGATAGAGCGTCTGCTCGGGGATCGCCGTCATATCGAGCGCGAGCTGTCCGGCGCCGGAGAGATCGCGCTGATTGCTCCAGAAAAGCACCGGCGTCTGATGCCGGGCGGCGTTAGCCTCGGGCTGTTTTTCATTCGCATAGGGATAAATCGTCATCCGCGGCTGATGATCGCCGTAGAAAACAAGTATCGTCTCCTTGTCGCGCTGCTCCAGATATTCCACCAGCGTCTGCAGGGCAGCGTCGGTTTCGCGGAGATTGCTGGCATAGCCCTCGATCTCCTTGATCTCATCGGGGTCGGTGTACTGATCCCCGGTATATTCGATATAGTATTCGCTGTCGGCATAATTCTCAAAGGGAATATGGATCTGCACCGAGACGGCGAAGATAAAGGTATCCTCTCCCTGCTGCGCCTCGAGATTGCTGATGATCTGATGCACCAGCTCGCGGTCGCTGGGATATTCCGCGCCTTCATAGGAATAGGCGCGCTCGTCAAACTCCGGATCGGCAGCGCGCATACTCTCGATGCTGTCGAAGCGGTTGAAGCCCAGATACCGATAATTCTTGGTGCGGCTGTAAAAGCTCTCCATATATGGGTGCAGCGCCAGAGCATAATAGCCCTGATTGCGCAGAATGCTGCCGATCGAGATCATCGGGTCATTGATATAGCTGGCGAAAATATTGGTCCCCTCGACGAAATTAGCCATCGAGATGCCGGTCAGAGCCTCAAACTCAGCATTGGAGGTGCCGCCGCCGTAGGTAGGAGAATAGACCGCTCCCGAGGCGGAACGCTGCTGCAGCTGATGAAAGAAGGGCAGCGGATCAGCGGAAAAATTCTCCACTCCCATCTCCTCGGTAAAATCAAAGAACGATTCGCACTGGATCACCACGATATCCGGCCGGGCCTCCGGCGTCTCCGGCTGCTCGGCGCGATGCAGATAGGGATAAACGTATTGATAGAGATCCTGACGCAGCTGCTGGTTGAGCCGCTCGATATTAAACGAGGTCACCGGCGACGGAGTCGGCGTCTTAGAGAAGAAATAATACGGCGCGCCCACATCCTCGGCCTGATAATATTCGTCGCTGACATGGTTTTTCCAGATCGGCAGCAGAATCAGCGCCGCCAGCGCCACCAGCGCCAGCGCTCCCTCGAGCAGGCGCCGCCGCACGGTCCGGACCGGACGGCGGATAAAATGCGCCAGCAGCAGCGATACTCCCAGCACCAAAAGGCCGAGAAGAATATTCTTGATCACAAAGCCGGAGCTGAGCAGGTCGCTCATCTGCAGCGCTTCGCCGGCCAGGCTGAGATCGCTGGGCGTCAGCCCTACGCCGTGATAATCGAGCTTGATGCGGAAGGCGACGCCGGTAGCGGTATACAGCAGGGCGACCAGCGCCGCAGGGATATAGCGCCAGCGGCCGAACAGCGTGGCGAACAGCAGCAGCAAATCTGCGGCGAATAAGCAATTGTAGAGGAAATACAGCGGCCGGGTAAACATAAAAGTCGCCGCATCGCCGAAATCGCCCAAGGTCAGCCATTGGACGGCAAAGCTCAGCCAGATAATCAGGCAGATGAACAATATCCAGTTATTACGCTTAAGTTTATCCATCAGGTTCAGTAGTCCAGATAATCCGCCTATCAGGACGGAGATTCGCTGCCGCCGCAGCTCCCGGCGCAAGCGTCCGGCTGCTGCGGACAGGCATAGGATAATCCTTATGATACTCCACCACGGCGCATCTTGTCAAATAAAGTTGCCGCCGCCTCCGGACAGCGCCATACCGGGTTTGAACTGGCCTTTTAGCCGCAGCATAGCTGGAGCCAGGCGCAGGCGGCCGCCGGGCGCGCCATTCTTAAGCAAAAATTAAACTTCCGCCGCCCAAAAACAGTATATGCAGCAGCCGTCCGCCCGTCACGCCGCATCCGTACCGTTGCTCCGCGCCTGCCCAGCTTCCGGTGGGAAAGCAGCAAAAAAACTCTCCCGAAGGAGAGTTTTTTGCTGCAGCTGATACGGCTGTCCGTCATTCAGCGGCGCGGCCGGGGGCGGCGGAGAATCCGCATGGCGTTGAGGATCGCCAGCAGCGCCACGCCGACATCGGCGAACACTGCCGCCCACATCGAGGCGATACCCAGCGCGCCCAGCACCAGAATCACCAGCTTGACCGCAAGGGCAAAAACGATATTCTGGCGGACGATCGCCAGGGTATGCCTGGCGATACCGATCGCCTTGGGGATCTTCGAAGGCTCGTCGGTCATCAGCACCACATCTGCGGCCTCGATAGCGGCGTCGGAGCCCAACGCGCCCATGGCGATGCCGATATCCGCCCGCGCCAGCACCGGCGCGTCATTGATGCCGTCGCCGACAAAGGCCAGCTTGCCGCGGTCCGAACGCTGCTGTAACAGTTCCTCCACCCGCGCTACCTTATCCTGCGGCAGCAGCTGGGCATAATATTGGTCGATGCCGACTGCCTGTGCCACCTCGGCGGCAATATCCTGATCGTCGCCGGTCAGCATCACCGTCTGCTTAATCCCGGCCTTTTTCAGCTGCGCGATAGCTGCGGCGGCGTCTGGCTTCAGTTGATCGGCGATCAAAATATATCCGGCATAGCGCCCGTCCACAGCCACATGGACGACGGTTCCCAGCTGAGCGGGCAGCGGCGGCAGGCTGATCTGCTCGCGCTGCAGCAGTTTGGCATTGCCGGCCAGCACCCGGCGGCCGTCGATCATCGCCGCAACGCCCAGACCGGCCAGCTCGTCGACGCTGCCGATCCGTCCCCGGTCGATCTCATCTCCCCAGGCCTCGCGCAGCGAAAGCGAGATCGGATGATTAGAAGCGCTCTCCGCATAAGCGGCCAGGCGCAGCAGTTCGCGCTGATCCAGCTGCTGCGGCACGATCTCGCGGACGCGGAACACGCCGCGGGTCAGGGTGCCGGTCTTATCAAAGACGATTGTTTCGGCAGCGGCCAGGGCCTCCAGATAATTGCTGCCCTTGACCAGGGCGCCCGGGCGCGAAGCCGCGGCGATACCGCCGAGAAAGCCCAAGGGCACAGAGATCACCAGCGCGCAGGGGCAGGAGGTAACGAGAAAGACCATCGCCCGGTACAGCCAGTCGTCAAAAGCTTCTCCCGGAACTGCCAGCGGCGGGATTACCGCCAGCAGCACCGCGATTATCACCACTGCCGGCGTATAATAACGGGCAAATTTGCTGATAAAGTTCTCGGAGCGGGATTTTTTGGCAGCCGCATTTTCGACCAGTTCGAGGATGCGGCTGGCAGTAGATTCGCCGAATTCCTTGACCACGCGCGCAGTCAGCAGGCCATGGAGATTGACGCTGCCGGAGAGCAGCAGATCGCCTGCTGCAACCTCGCGCGGCAGGGATTCGCCGGTCAGTGCCGAGGTGTCCACCGCGGAGCTGCCCTCGACGATCTCCGCATCCAGCGGCACCCGCTCGCCGGGCTTGATCACGATCAGCTCACCGGTATGCACTTCATTGGGATCGACCTTTTCCAGCTGTCCGCCGCGGCTGAGATTAGCATAATCCGGACGAATATCCATCAGCTCGGTGATCGAACGGCGCGAACGCCTGACTGCGCGGCTCTGGAAATATTCGCCGGTCTGATAGAAAATCATAACTGCCGCGCCCTCGGGATATTCGCCGATAATAAAGGCGCAGACTGCGGCGATGCTCATCAAAAAATTCTCGTCAAAAATCTGTCCATGAAGGATATTGCGCCCGGCCCGCAGCAGCACCTCAGCGCCGGCGGCCAGCAGCGCGGCAAGATAGAGCAGCATCCTGGCAGTCTCCAGCTGCTGCGGCAGGCAAAAGGCGATGATAAACAGCACCGCGCTGACAATAATAGCCGCCAGCCGGCGGTCATTGGCAGATAGTTTTCCCATGGCTGCTACCTCCCTGCCGCTAGGCCCGCCGGACTTCCGCATCCGGTTCATAGCGGCGCACCAGCCGCACCGTATGATCAAACAGCTCAGCCAGCGCCTGCTCTTCGCCCTCGACGGTCAGCCGTCCGGTAAGAAAGTTCAGGCTGGCGCTGCTGACGCCCGGCAGCTCCTGCACGGCACGCTCGATTTTGGCGGCGCAGTGGGCGCAGTCCAGCCCGATCAAACGCAATTGTTGCTTCATTGTCCTGTCCTCCATAAAAATGGTCTTGGCTGCGCGGCTGTCCAACAAACAATTGAGCAACCGTTCAACTATCTGTTAGCATTATAGTTGAATGATTGCTCAATTGTCAATAGCTTAAGCATAAAATTCGATAAAAATTTTTTATTTATCCTTATCCCTAGCGCTCCAGAGGCGGCGCGCCGTCCTGCTGCCAGTGTTCCGTCCGCCGCAGCCGCAGGTAAAAGGCGCTGGCGACCGCTAAAGAGACCGCGTCGACGATCGGCTGCACCCACATACAGCCGTACAGCGGCAGCAGTGAATTCAGGAGAAACAGCAGCGGAATATCGAGCACGCCCTTGCGCAAAACCGAACAGATCAGCGATTCTTTAGCCTTGCCCATCGCTTGGAAATGGATAATCAGCGGATAACACAGCGCCATCAGCGGCATTGCGGTAACCATCCGGCGCAGAAAGGCCGCGCAGTAAGCAATCGTCAGCTGATCGTCGATGAACAATCCGGCTAAAGGTTCTGCCCATAGCTCACAGGCGGCCAGGCTGAGCAGCGCAAAGCCCAGGGAGATCAGGCAGCCGCGGCGAAAGGCGGCCTGGCGGCGCAGCTGATTGCCGGCAGCGTAATTATAGGCCAGCAGCGGCAGCAGCCCATTGGCAACGCCGATCCAAAAATACAGCGGCAGCTGATCGAGCTTTTTGACGATACCCAGCGCCGCCATGGCCTCGGTAGTATACTGCGACACAAACCAGGACTGCGCGGCTACCGCCACCACCGTCAGCGCATACTGCAGCGCCGAAGGAAAGCCGATCGCCAAAACCGGCCGCAGCAGCGTCCGGCTGCCGCGCAAATCATCCGGGCGGAAGCGCAGAGCAGTGCCGCGGCGACAGAAATAGGCCAGGAAAAACAAGGCGGAGAGCAGATTGGCCGCAGCGGTCGCTATGCCGGCTCCCTGCGCTCCCAGACCGAGAAACTGCGGCAGCACCAAAAAAGGATCGAGAATAATATTGACGATCCCGCCCAGAGAAACACCGGCCGCCGCATAAGCGGCGCTGCCTTCAGCGCGCACCAAATTAGCCAGCAGCGTGCTCATAATAACCGGCGGACCGCCGATCACCACTACCCACAGAGCATAGCCGGCAGCCAAGTCATAGGTGTCTGTCGTTGCGCCGCACAGCTCCAGCAGCGGCTGCTGTAAAAGCGCGAACAGCAGCGAAAACAGCAGCGCCGAGACCAGGCCGCCGCAGCAGGAAACAGCGGCCAGCCGCCGGGCGCGCTCGCCGTCGCCGGTTCCCAGAGCGCGGGCGATGGCGCTGGCTCCGCCGATGCCGAAAAGATTGGAAATCGCCGTCAGCATGATAAAAGAAGGATAAACAACGGTGATCGCCGCTGTCTGATAGGGATCATTGAGCAGGCCGACAAAATAAGTATCCGCGAGATTATAAATCAGCGCGATCATCTGGCTGGCAACAGCCGGGATAATCTGGCTCAGCACCGCCCGGCCGACCGGCATGGTGGCAAAGACGGCGCGTCTTTGTTCTGCACTCAGCATTATTCAGCCTCCTTGTCAGAGCAGCCGGGCGCGGGCGCGAAAAAAGCACCCCCAGGGGGTGCGTTCCGGCGAAGCGGCAGCGGCAGGCGGGCGGTATAGTTCCGTGCCGGTTCAGTCATGGCGGATATGCTCGCGGGCGATTTCAATCAGGCTGTTGACATGTCCGTCGTCCAGGCTGTAATAGACGTTTTTCCCCTCGCGGCGGTATTTGACCAGCTTGACCTGGCGCAGGGTATTCAGCTGATGCGAAACTGCGGACTTAGTCATGCCCAGGGCCAGGCTGAGATCGCAGACGCACATCTCCGACTGCTCCAGCGCCCACATGATGCGGATCCGCGTCGGATCGCCCAAAATCTTGAACAGGCCGGAGAGACCGGCCACCTCAGCGTCCGGCAGCATCTGCGCCTTGACCTGCTCCACCACCTCGCTGTGGACGAATTCCTGATCGCACAGCGGAATATTTTTGCTCATCTGTCCCGCCCCCTCCAGACAGCGCGGCGGTCAGCCGCAGCTGTATCGCGCCAACATCAGCAATATTCTGACAGTTATTATTTTAGCGTTGCCGCCGCCTGCTTGTCAAGAGCAGCCGCAGCAGCTGAACTAGGGTTGAAACTTGCCGACCGTGTATTGACGGCGGGAAACGAATCGATTATTATAGAAGCAACATGCTTACTAATTTGATCCCGGCGGGCCAACTCCGTCCGCTGCAGTAAAGGAGTTTATAACGATGAAATCATTCCGCGATCCGCAACCCTCATCCACCTTTAATCCGCTGTTCCTGCTGCTGCCGCTGCTGATAATAACCCTGCTCGGCCTGGGAGCCTGCGCTCCGGCGCAGCCGGCCAATACCACCGTCCAGGTGCAGCCCACGGAACAGCCGCTGGACGCGCTGCCGGAGGCGACCAATCTGGTAGTGGTCAATCAGGCGACGGGGATCAGCGAGATCCTGCTCAGCGAGACCAATGCAGCCAACAATATGGTCTATGCGCTGCAAAATCTCAGCTCCGCTACCTTGGCGGCGGACGATGTCTTCGCCTTCACCTATGAGGACGGCGGCGAACGGGAATTCCTGGTGCGGCTGCTCTCCAGCGAGGAGATTCTTCTGGAGCAAACAGTGACGCTCGATCTGAGCAGCCGTCAATATCTGATCATCGCCGAGGCTGCCGGCCAATATTCGCTGCTGATCGAGCAGGATGGCGGCGAGCTGCTCCAGGGCATGACCGGTGGCGCAGCGGATGCGGCGCAGCTGGCTGCGGAGCTCTATGAAGCCCTGCAGCAGGCGGAGTCCGGCGATGCCGATGCCCGCGCCGAGCTGTTCTCCCTGCTGCCGCAGGTCAGCGGCTGGGAGGAATTCCAGGCGCTGGGCAGCGAGGGCAGCGATCCGCTCAACGAGCTGACCGGCTGGCTGTGGCAGCAGCGCGAAAGTCTCAGCTCCAGTGAGCTGACCGCAGCAATCGAGCTGGCCGGTTCCGGCATCGACGGCGCATACAGCGAGGGCTTGCAGGCGCTCTATTATGACCGCTTCATTGCCGATAACGCAGGCTTCCTCACTGCGATGGCGCAGGCTGATCCGGCGGCGCAGCAGATCGCCGCAGAGCGTTTGGCCGCTGAGCTCTACTATTATGCCGCCGAACCCTGGGAAGGGCAGCTGAACGGCCTTGACGAGCAGCAGGCCGCCGCGCTGGAGCTGATCGAAACGCAGCGCGACTATTGGCTGGAACGCCGCGCCGAAGACAGCGCCGGGCAATAAGCCATACTGATCCAGCGCCGGGCTGCGGCCAGCGCCGGACAATAAGCTCCACCATCTCCGTCTCCCTGCTATCCGGCCGGGGGACGGAGATTTTTTAATATCAGCTTAAGTTTACGCGCATATTTTTTTAATTTTCCCTCCAAGGCAGTGACTTTTCGCTGTTTTTGTGCATCATAATAAAGAAAGCCCTGCCGGGACGAGCCGCGGACACGGCCGGCCGGCGCGGCAAACAGCAGCCTCGGGAGGAATACCGATATGAACGAATTAATCATCAGCAAGGCAGCAGTCGCGCACAATGCCGCTGTGATCCGCAGCCACAGCGGACGGGCGCGGATCATCGGCGTGGTCAAAGGCAATGGCTACGGCGTCGGTACTGCTGCTTTTGCCCAGCTATTAACCGATAACGGCGCGGAGATATTGGCCGCCGCCTCCCTCGACGATGCTCTGACGCTGCGCCGGTCCGGCTTCACCCAGCCGCTGCTGCTGATGAGTCCGCTCTATGACAGCCGCCAGCTGGAACAAGCGCTCCAATCCCGGCTGATCCTTACCCTCGCCAGCCGCAGCGGCGTCGCAGCGGCTGAACAGGCCGCGGCCCGGCTCGGGCTAATGGGCGCCGCTCATATAGCGGTCGATACCGGTTTCGGCCGCTATGGCTTTTCCAGCAGCGAGCTGGAAGAACTGATTGCGGCGGCGGCAGCCTGCCGGCGGATCCGCCTGGAAGGCGTCTTTTCTCATTTAGCTGATGCCGGCGGCCGCAAAACTGAACATACCCAGGATCAATACCACCGCTTTTTGACCGCCTCTACCGCCTTGGCGGCGGCTGGGTTCACCGGGCTGCTGCGCCATCTGGCTAATTCCGCCGCAACACTGCGCTTCGACTACACCCGCCTGGACGCGGTGCGGATCGGTTCGGCCTGGCTGGGGCGGCTTCCCGGCGCGGAGCAATGGGGGCTGCAAAAGACCGGCTGGCTGCGCTCCTTCATCGCGGATATTTACGACCGCCCGGCCGGCGCCAATATCGGCTACGGCTGTATCTGCCGGCTCAATAAGCCGACGCGTACCGCCGTGATCCCGGCCGGCATCTTCCAGGGCTTCGCCCTGGAACGCGGACGCGGTTCCTGGCGGATCAGCGACCTGCTGCATTATCTCTATGCTGATCTGCGCTCCTGGCTGCGCCGCGCGCATCATCAGGTGGAGATCAACGGCGTTCCCTGCCGCGTTTTGGGGCCGGTGGGCCTCAACTCGCTGGTAGCGGATATCAGCAATGTCGACTGCCGCATCGGCGATCCGGTGCGTCTGGAAATCAGCCCCATCTTTGCCGACAGCTCCCTGCCGCGGATCATCGAATAAGTCTGCTTTTCTTGATGGATAGCGCAATAATCTATTAATAATTATTCTCAATAAGCTTGACTAAACGGTAACCGCTGTGCTATAATACTAATAATCAGGCGGACAGGCTGTCGGCAGCGCAGCCGCAGCGCATGGCCGCCGGTAGCTAATAAGGCAAAGATTATCTTTTGTTCACCCTATTTTATTATACAAAGGAGGCCACTCTCATGTCCTGTGAAAATCGTTTTTTCTATTGCAAGCATTGCGGTAACCTGGTAGGCTTGATCCATAGCTCCGGCGTACCGATGATCTGCTGCGGCGAGGAAATGACCGAGCTGATCCCCGGCAGCGTTGACGCCGCGCAGGAGAAACATGTCCCCGTCCCGACCAAGAAATGCAGCAAGGTCACGGTCGCAGTCGGCGAAGTCGCGCATCCGATGGAAGAAGGCCACTATATCGACTGGATCTATCTCCAGACCGAGAGAGGCGGCCAGCGCAAATGCCTCAAGCCCGGCGAAGAGCCGGTGGCGGTATTCTCCCTGGCCGATGATAAGCCGGTAGCGGTCTACGCTCACTGCAATCTTCACGGCCTGTGGAAAGCCGATATGTAATCGCCGCACGCTTAGCCTTGATTCCGCAGCAGCAGCCTTCGGGCTGCTGCTGTTTTTCATTGCGGCAGGAAGCAGCGGCGGCGGCGGCGAATTGGAGGCAGAGAATTATCCAAGCAAAAACTATCCGCGCAAGGAGAAGCTTATGAATATCACCTATCCCCGTATCCTTATCGATCAGCAGGCTGTTTGCGGCAATGCCGCGGCGCTGCAGCGGCTCGGCGAGCAGCATCAGGTGGAAATCATGCCGGTAGTCAAGGCGCTGGCCGGTCATGCCGAAACCATTTACCGCCTTGCCGAGCTAGGCTTTAAGCGGCTGGGAGATTCCAGTCTGCGCCATATCGCCGCTTATTCCGGGCTGGCGGCGGAGAAATGGCTGCTGCGCTCGCCGATGTTCTGCGAGCTGCCGCAGCTGGTAGAGCTGACCGACGGCACGCTGATCTCCGAGGAATCGCTGCTGCGCGCGCTGGCCGAGGCGGCCGCCGGACGGCAGCAGCCTTATCAGGTGATTCTCATGGCAGAGTTGGGCGATCTGCGTGAGGGCTGCGATGAAGAGGAACTGGTGCGCCTGGCGCTGCTGGCTGAGCAGCTGCCGCAGCTGCATCTGGCCGGGATCGGCGCTAATCTCAGCTGCTACGGCAATATTCTGCCCGGGCATGACAATATGGCGGCGCTGGCTGCGATGACGCAAACCGTGGAAAGCGCGTTGGGGCGGCCGCTGGAAATCGTCTCCGGCGGCAATTCCAGCTCCCTGCCGATGCTCTCCCGCGGTGAGCTGCCGGGGCGGATCAACCAGCTGCGCTGCGGCGAATCGCTGCTGCTGGGGATGATTCCCTGCTACGATGTGCCCGCGCCTTATCTGCGCCAGGGGGCTTTCACCGTGGAGACGGAAATCGTCGAGATCAAAACCAAGCCTTCCCTGCCCTGGGGCGAATCCGGCTGCTGCGATAGCTTCGGCGGCAGCACCAGCTTTACCGACCGGGGGCTGCGACGGCGCGCGCTGGCAGCCCTGGGCAAACAAGAGATCTATATCAACGGCCTCACGCCCTGCGACAGCGGCGTGGAGCTGCTGGGCGGCAGCAGCAATTATCTGGTCTGCGACATTACCGACGGGCCGGAATATCAAGTGGGAGACAGCATCGCCTTTTATTGCGATTATGCTGCGCTGGCTACTGGTATGTGCTCTGCTTATATCGAGAAACGCTGCCGTTAGGCAAGCGGCGGAGGAACTATCATGACTAGTGACCGCAAGCAAGCGCTGCGCGCACAGATCCGCGAACGGCTGCAGCAGCTGAGCGCCGGGGAATTAGCCGCTGCCGATGCAGCGATTATCCGGCGGCTGCTGGGTCTGGACATCTGGCGCCAGGCGCAAAATATTTTCTGCTACCTGGCAGTGGGGCGGGAAATCGCCACCCTGCCGCTGCTGGAGGCGGCCTGGGCCGCGGGCAAGCAGCTGGCCGCGCCGCTGATCATTGCCCCGGGGCTGATGGAAGCGCGCTGCATCGACAGCCTGGCCTCGCTGCGCACCGACCGCTACGGCATCCCCGCGCCGCCGCCGGAGGCGCCGCTGCTGACGCCGCAGCAGATCGACCTGGCCATCGTGCCGGGAGTAGCCTTCGACCGCCGCAGCCTGCGCCGTCTGGGACGAGGCGGCGGCTATTATGACCGTTACCTGGCCGCAACGCCGGCAGTGCGGATCGGCCTGGCGCGCGAGGTGCAGCTGGTAGAGAGCGATTTCCCGGCTGAGGAGCATGATCTGGCCATGAATCTGCTGATCAGCGAAAGCGCACTCTATCTGCCGCAGTCATAATGACCGCTGCCGTAGCAGGCAAAGTTTAAGAATTCTTAAAATTTTGGACAAAGCGCATCAACTGCGCTATAATAACATATATGTTATCGTCCTAGCTGGAGTTTAAGCGCTGGGCGGAGGTAATGCCGTGGCTGTGGCTTTGATCGATTCGCTAACTAATTTTTTTACCATGCTCACTGAGAATCTCAGCGCGCTGATTCTGCCTGTCGGCACTATGGTCTCGCGTATCGTCCTGCCGATCCTGGCGGTAATCATCGTCGTGCGCTGCGGCCTCTCGCTGATCCGCAGCAAGAGCGAGCCGGAGACCTGGGCCTGGTTGGGACTGGGCGACGGCGTACGCCTGCCGGTCAATCATTGGGAAAATATCATCGGCCGCGGCAGCAGCGCTGATATCGCCCTGCCGCTGCCGGAGATCTCGCGCAATCATGCCGCGCTGATCCGCCAGGCCGACGGCGGCTGGCAGCTGATCGACATTGCCCATAAAGACAACCTGACGGTCAATGAGCAGCCGGTGCAGGGATCCTGCCCGCTCCAGGAAGGGGACGTCATCTCCGTGGCCGGCAGCGAACTGGTGCTGGCGGAAATCACCCCGGAGGAGGATGCGCAGCAGCGCGCCGAGCGCACTGTGCCGGGCAAGCATATCCGTCCCTCGCGGACGCTGCTGCTGCTGAGTGTCTTTATTATTGTGCTCTCCTGCCAGCTGGCGCTGGCGCAGAGCGCCAGCGGTTACAGCTTCGCCATTCTCGGCTCCTTCGTCCTGCTGCTGGCGCTGATGTGGGTTGCCTGGCTGATCTCCCGCTCGCTGCGGCGCACCGGCTTTGAGATCGAGACCCTGGCCTTTTTCCTCAGCGCGCTGGGGCTGGTGGTGGTCGCCTCCGGCTCTCCTGAGGAGCTGCTCAAACATGTCTGCTGCATCGCCATCGGTGTGGCGGGCTTTTTTCTGCTCGGCTGGGTGCTGCGCGATATGAAACGGATCAAGGCGCTGCGCTGGCCGGCAGCCGGCGCGGCTCTAGCATTGCTAGCTTGGGTGCTGTTCTTCGGCGAATCAGTCTACGGCGCCAAGAACTGGGTAGAAATCTTCGACTATACGATCCAGCCCTCTGAGCTGGTTAAAATCTTCTTCATCTTCGCCGGGGCGGCGACTTTGGACCGCCTGTTCACCCGGCGCAATCTTTATTCATTCATCATTCTCTCCGCGGCGATCGTCGGCGCGCTGGCGCTGATGAGCGATTTCGGCACTGCGCTGATTTTCTTCGTCGCCTATCTGGTGATCGCCTATCTCCGCTCCGGCGATCTGGCTACGGTAGCGCTAAGCGTCGCCGGAGCGATCGGCGCGGTGGTGCTGGTGCTGACGGTCAAGCCCTATATCGCCGAGCGCTTCGCCACCTGGGGCCATGCCTGGGAGTTCGCCGCCACCGGCGGCTATCAGCAGACCCGCGCTATGTCGGCGCTGGCCAGCGGCGGTTTTCTCGGCATGGGAGGCGGCGAGGGTTGGCTGAAAACGATTCCCGCCGCTGATACTGATCTGGTTTTCGCCTTTGTCGCCGAGGAATGGGGGCTGATTATCGCCGGGACTGCGCTGGCGGCGCTGATAATCGTGGCGCTGTTCGCAGTCAAGAGCGCCGGCAACGCCCGCTCTTCCTATTTTGTCATCGCTGCCTGCGGCGCTTCGGCGCTGCTGCTGTTCCA
>CALXQC010000047.1 GCA_944390435.1 uncultured Clostridia bacterium | reverse complement strand
GTTCCCATCCCGAACACAGAAGTTAAGCTCTCCTACGCCGATGGTACTTGGGACGCCGGTCCCTGGTAGAGTAGGGCGCTGCCGGGAGTAAGTTTTGAGGAGCTGCATTGCAGCTCCTCAATTTTTTTTGCTGCCGGCGGCTGGGAAACAGCGGCCGCCCGGCATTGATCTTATTTACCGCCGGTTTGTTCAGGATTGCTTCTTATATTATTAGCTATCTTATTAGCTTTGGCGCCGTCTTTATTTGACGCCGCTCTCACTGATCTCGGCTCTGCGGAATCTGCCAGTAATCGCAGCAGCCGTCCGCCGCCGCCTCGACCAGCTGCTGATAATGCAGCTCCCAGTAGCCGCGGTCGCTGCTATTGTCGAGGAAAAGATATTCGAGCAGGATCCCCTCCGCCCCGCGGCGCAGCTGCGGCTGCATCCCGTCATTCAGCACCTTATAGCGGTAAGGCGCCAGCGCATAGCCGCCGGTTTCGCGGAGGATGAAGTAATAGTCGCGGCCGCTGTGCGGATTATCGCGCGTCCAGCGCTTATAGGTGCCGGCCTCGACCAGGCCGCTATTGCCGTTATCGCCGCCCCAGCCTAGCTCGGCGAAGCGCGCCGCCACCGCTTCGGCCCAGGTATTATCCGCCAGCACTGAGGTATAAATCTGGAAGCCGCTGCCGCCGCCGCTGTTTAGATGATTGGAAATCAGGTATGAGGCCTGGCTGCGGTAGGCGGCGTCGACCCGCGCGCCGGCCAGATACGGATTGTCCTCCGCTGCCGCGCCGCCGCCGATCGCCATGCCCTCGCGTGACAGCATCACCTTGAAGCCGCGCTCTTCCAGCAGCTCGGCCAGGTAACTGGCTGCGCGCAGATTTTCTTCGGCCTCGATATAGCCGGCGGCGACTGCCCCGCTGTCTGCGCCGCCGTGACCGACATCAATGAAAATATCATAATAATTCTCCGGCAGCGCCGCGGCTGCTGTGATGCTGAGTATCAGCAGCCCTTGCTGCTCGCTGAAGCGCCAATGCAGCCGTTCTCCGCCGCGCGGCAGGGTATAGCCCTCCAGCGGCAGAAAATCCGCTCCGGCGCTGATCGGCTGTCCGGCGGAAAGCAGGCGGTAGCTGCCCGGCTCCAGCTGATAGAGGCAGAGGCCCTGATTGACCGCATCGCCGCAGATGATCTCCCTTTCCGCTGCGGCGCGGTCCAGCGGATCCAGGGTCAGCCGCCGCAGCCAGCCGTTGCTGCTCTCCGGCGGATTCGGCTCCAGCCAAAGCAGCGCATGTTCGCCGTAGACGGCTAGCTGATGCAGCGGCAGGCTAGCTGTGCCGGAGCTAGGCGCTCCGCTGGGCAGGGCGCAGCCGGCCAAGAGCAGGAGCAGGGCGCAGGCGAGGGCGAAAAGTTTTTTTAGTCCGCGATGATTCATGCTTTCAGTATACCATAAACCGGCGCTTTTTAGTATGGGGGACGTTTGTTTGCCGCCGGATCTATCGTCAAAGAAGCGTGAAAATTTCATTGAAATATCAGTCGAAATCTGCTATAATGCTTAAATATGAATTGATTGCCACCGCCGCAAAAGCCGATAATAGTGCTTGTAGCAGGTATTTTAATAGGGCTGGCTGTTTGCTGGGCATAGGTCTGCGCAGGTGTTCGTTGATCGCCTTTTTTATTGGCGGAGCATTGATTCGGCCGCCCCGCGCCGGGCGGTAGAGAATAAATTAACGGAGGATAGTTGGGATGACAGCTGCATTTGATGCTCAGAAGTACATGGACCTGCAGACAAAATATATCCGCGAGCGGATCGAGCGCTTTGACAATAAGCTCTATCTGGAGTTCGGCGGCAAGCTCTTCGACGATTTTCACGCCGCGCGGGTGCTGCCGGGCTTTGACGCCAATGCTAAGATCAAGCTGCTGCTGGAGCTTAAGGATATTACGGAAATCATCTTCGCTATCTCCGCCCCGGCGATCGAGCATAATAAGATGCGCGCCGATATGGGCATCACCTATGATATGGACGTGCTGCGGCTGATCAAGAGCATGAGCGCGCTGGGGCTCTCGATCAATTCCGTAGTCATCACCCAATACAGCGATCAGCCCGCGGCAGCGCTGTTCCATAATAAGCTGGTCTCCCGCGGCATCAAGACCTATTTCCACCGGCTGACCAAGGGTTATCCCACCGAGGTCGATACTATCCTTTCCGACGAGGGTTACGGCGCTAATCCCTATATCGATACCAGCCGTCCGCTGGTGGTGGTCACCGCGCCCGGCCCCGGCTCGGGCAAGCTCTCTACCTGCCTGTCGCAGATCTATCATGAGAGCAAGCGCGGCGTCAGCGCCGGCTATGCTAAGTTTGAAACCTTCCCGATCTGGAACCTGCCGCTCAAGCATCCGGTCAATCTGGCCTATGAGGCCGCCACGGCTGATCTGCGCGACGTCAATATGATCGATCCCTATCATCTGGAGACTTACGGCGTGACCACGGTCAACTATAACCGCGATATCGAAGCCTTCCCGGTGGTCAAGACCGTG
>CALXQC010000046.1 GCA_944390435.1 uncultured Clostridia bacterium | reverse complement strand
CGATCAGCAGGGACAGCGCGGTCATAATCAAGGTATTGATGATGGCCGGCATCATCGAGACATTCTCGGTAGTATATTCCCAGGCAAAGAGATCAAGGCTCAGATGTGGTATGCCTTTGATCAGAATATAGACGATCAGAAACAGCAGCACCAGGATAGTGACTGCCACCGCGATGGTCACCAGCAGGAAAAGGATCAGTGACAGCGGATTTTTGCGGTAAGAATGCCATTTATCTTTGAAAGTGCGGATATTAATCTGATTCATGCTTCTTTCCTCCCTCTAAAGAGCGATAGGAGCAGATTGATCAGGAGAATGAAGACGAACAGCACCACGGCGGTGGCGATCAGCGCCTCACGGTGCAGATCGGCGGCATAGCCCATTTCCAGGACGATATTGGCGGTCATCGTCCGCACCCCTTCAAAAATACTGCCGGGTATCACCGGCTGATTGCCGGCGATCATGATTACCGCCATCGTCTCGCCGATGGCGCGGCCGATGCCCAAGACGATACCGGCCAAAATGCCGGATTTAGCCGCCGGCAGGGTGGCGAAAAAGACGCTGCGCTCATGGCTGGCGCCCAGAGCCAGCGCGCCCTCATAATAAGAATTAGGCACCGCGCGGATCGCGGATTCGGAGACGCTGACGATAGTCGGCAGGATCATAATCCCCAGCAGGATCGAGGCGGTCAGCACGCTCTTGCCGCTGCCGACGCCGAACAGGTCGCGGATAAAGGGCACCATCACCACCAGGCCGAAGAAGCCGTAGATGATGGAAGGAATGCCCGCCATAAGAGAGACTGCCGGTTTGGCGATGCGGTAAATGCGCGGCGGACAGAAGCGCGCCAAATAGATCGCGGTCAGCACGCCGATCGGCACGCCGACGATGATCGCGCCGGCGGTGACATAGATGCTGCCGACGATCATCGGCCAAATGCCGTAGAGATCATTGCCCGGACGCCAGGTATCGCCGAGGAGAAAATCAAACAGCCCAATCTCCTTTATGGCAGGTATTCCGTTGGCGAACAAAAAGACGCAGATCAGGATAACCGCGCCAATCGAGGCCAACGCTGCGATGAGAAAAACTATTTTCATGAAAATTTCTTTAAAATTTTTCATGGTATAGCCGAATCTCCTTTAGGATAAAGCTCTGGGGCCGGGACGGATGCCCGGCCCCAGGGAGGATCTTCATCTTGGCTTAATGCTGAGGACGGAAGCTTACTGGGGGGCTACTTCCGACCAATCGGTGATCTCGCCAGTGTAGATTTTCTGCACCTGTTCGCTGGTCAGATCCGAGACCGCGTTGTCGAGATTGACGATCACCGCGATGCCGTCGGTGGCAATAACGGTCGGCACTACGCCGGCTTCAAGCTCGCTGTCTTTGACTGCACGGGAAGCCATGCCGATATCGCAAACGCCTTCGATGACCGAGTTCATACCAGTGGTGGAGTCGCTCTGCTGTACTTCGATATTAGCATTGGGATTGATGGCGATATAAGCTTCTTTGAGCTTTTCCATCACCGGGGTGACGGAGGAAGAGCCGGCGACAACGATATTGCCGGAAGCATTGTTGCTGGCGAAAGCTTCCGCTGCGTCGTTAACGGCGATATAACCGGCATCGACGATCACGGCCTGGCCTTCAGCGCTGAGGATGAAGTTGATGAAATCCTGAGCTACTTCGCTGACTTCAGCGCCGGTAGCGATGTTGAAGGGACGGGAGATCGGGTAAGTGCCGTTGTTGATGTTCTCCACAGTAGCGGCGACGCCGTCGATATTGAGCGCTTTGACCTGGCTCTCATCAAGGGAACCGAGCGAGATATAACCAATAGCGGCCGGATTGCCGGCAACAGAGGTCATCATTACGGAAGTGTTGTTGGTCACCTCGGCAGTGGGGATAGTCATATCGACAGTCTCGCCGTTCTCATCTTCCTGCTCAATGCCCAGCAGTTCGATGAAAGCGCCGCGGGTGCCGGAGCCGTCTTCGCGGGTGATAACATTAATCGGGTTGCTGGCGTTTTCTTCGCCGGAGGGATCTTCGCTCCCGGTGTTGGCGCAGCCGGCAACTAGGCCGACCAGCAAAGCGCCGCTCAAAATCAGCGTAAATAATTTTTTCATTGCTTTGTTCTCCTTTGCTTTCTGTTTGGTGATTTGGTTAATTTGCCGATGTTTTAACCTCGTCTACGATGATAAAGGAGAATTGTAAAATGTAAAAGCCGGTCAATGTTAAATCCAGGTAAAGTTTTTCCCGCCAGCTCAACGCAGCCTTCTCCGCCGCGGAGAAAGCTGCGCCAGATAAAAAACCGCCCCGCCTGAAACCAGGCGGGGCGGCGGTTATGCTGCCGGGCGGCCGCTTAATCGAGCTTAGTGACGGTAACGGAGGTATTGCTATACTCCGCGTCGTCATTATTGCCGTTGAGGGTGATGGTCGCAGGCGCGCTGGTCACCTGCACCACGGTCGAGCCGGAAAGATTGGCAGTATTGCCGGCTGAGGCCAGGGTGGCGCTGGATTCTGTCCCCTGGATCTCCGTACCGCCGTTTTCCAGCTGGGCGGTGACGGTGATCGGCGGCGAGGCGCTGCCCGACGGAGTGGCGGTAGTGCTGTAACTGATCAGATAATTGCCGTTCTCCGTCAGGGTAATATCGCCGCTGCTGGCGGTATGGGTGATAGCCGTCCCTTCCAGCACCTGATTAGTATCCAGGGTCAGGGCGTCGCCCGCAGTAGCAGGCGTCTGACCGGCGGCATTGATCGCATTGAGAGTATTGAGCGTCGGTGGCGCGCCGGTCGGTCCGGTCGGTCCGGCAGGGCCGGTATCACCGGTCGGTCCGGCAGGGCCGGCAACCCCTTGCGCGCCGGCAGGCCCGGTATCGCCGGTCGGCCCGGTAGGCCCGGCAGGACCGGTTTCACCTGTCGCGCCGGTGGCCCCGGTAGCGCCGGTAGCGCCGGCAATACCCTGCACGCCCATATCGCCGGTCGGCCCGGCAGGGCCGGCAGGGCCGGTATCACCGGTCGCTCCAGTGGGGCCGGTAGGGCCGATTTCGCCGGTGGCGCCGGTCGCGCCGGTGGTCCCGGTGACGCTGAGCCCAGTGGCGCCGGTGGCCCCGGTGGCACCAGTAGCGCCGTTGCCGGATGCCCAAAACTCCGCCGCGGCGTTTCATTCTTCCAGCAGGCGGCGCAGGCTGTCGCTGAAGGTAAAATCAATGGTCAGCTCCCCCTGACGCTCCACCCACACCGTCTCTACCAGCGTGGTCAGCAGGCCGCGGTCGAGGCTCTCCGCCGTGCCGCCGCAAAGCGCCCGCCAAGGCGGCTCGGCCGCCTCCCGCCCGGCCAGCTGCTGCTGTAAAACAGCGATTTTATCCGTCAGCTGCCGCTGTTCCTGTGTCAGATAGCGCTTTAAGCTAAGATATTCCTCGCGGCTGATTTCGCCGCTTTTCCAGTCCGGATAGAGACTGGCCGCCGCACTGCGGCAACGCTGGCACTGCTGCTCGGCCTGGCGCAGCCGCCGGGTCAGCAGCCGCCGCTCGTCCTCCTGCGGCGTGATCTCCGCCAGCCGCGCCGCCAATTCCGCTCCGCCGAGGGCAAACTGTACGCGGAGGACGGCAAGCAGCGCGGACAGCAGCTCATCCTCGCGCAGAGAGTGGCGGCAGCAATCCTGCTGCCTGCTGCGGCAGACATAATAAACCTTGCTGCCGGAGCTTTTGCGCCGCATTGCCTTGCGGCAGCCGGCGCAGCGGATCAATCCGGAGAGCAGATGCAGGCGGCGTTCGCCCGGCGCGGTGCGCGCCGGATGCTGCTGCAGGCTCTGCGCCTGGGCGAAAACCGCCGCGTCGATAATCGGCTGATGCGTCCCAGGGACGACGAACCACTGCTGCGGCGGCACATTGACCTGCTTATGCACCTTATAGCTGATCACGCGCTGGCGTCCCTGCACCATCGCGCCGGTATAGACCTCATTGCGCAGGATCTTGGCTACCGTAGCCGCCGACCAGCGGCTATCGGGCAGACCGGCATGGGGATTGCGGTAATTCAAGCCCTGAAGCTGCTTATAGGCGGCGGGGTTCGGCTCGCCCAGCTGATTGAGCCGCCGGGCGATACCGGCCTTGCTGTAACCCTCGTCGACGAACCAGCGGTAAATAGCGGCGACCACCGCCGCCGCATCCTCGTCGATCAGCAGGTGATTCTTATCCGCCGGGTCTTTGCGGTAGCCATAGGGAGCGAAAGCGCCGATGAATTCGCCGCGCTGCCGCTTCATATTAAAGGTCTTGCGTATCTCCTCCGAGGTGGCGGCGGCGAACTGCTCGTTAAACATCCCGCGGATCGGCACTTCCAGGCCGGCGGCGCCGCGCGGATCAGCATAGGTGTCCATAAAGGGCGAGCTGGCGCAGATAAAGCGCGCGCCGACCAATGGCAGGAATTCCTCGAGAAATTTCTGCTGGTCGGCGAGATTGCGGAAGCCGCGCGCCAGCGATTTGACAACCATGCAGTTCAGCTCCTGACGGGCGAGACAGCCGCGCAGCCGCTGAAAATCCGGCCGCGCCGTATCGGTGCCGCTCAAGCCGTCGTCGGCAAAGACCCCGTCAATCGTATAGCTGCCCGGCGCAAAATAATCCGCGACAAAATCGCGGAGGATTTTTTCCTGATTGGCGATACTGGCGCTCTCGCCCTGGCGGGCGTCCTCGCGGGACAGCCGCAGATAAAGGCCGATCCGCCACAGCGGCTCGTCCGCCGGATATGCGCGCATAGGGACAACTCCTTCCTTCATTCAGCGGCGGCGGCAGTAGGCAGCCAGCGTCTCCTCCAGGCTCGCTCCGGCAGCGGCGAAGCGGACGCGCACCGTCCTGCCGGCGCAGCGGAAGCAATAGGGATCTCCCAGCTGCGCCAGATAAGCAAGACCTCGCTGCCGCGGCGGCAGGGCGGGATCGAGGCTGATTTCGGATAGCTCCGCCAGCCCGCTGCGGCTGTCCGCATTCGGCTGCTGTGCCGCTGCTGCGGCCGTACCGGCTCCGGCTGTTTCTTGCTCCGACTTCATCATTGCCGCCTCCTCACCTATTACTAGAGCATATGCCGCCGTCCGCCGGATATGCGCGCTAAAAAAATCGCCGCTGCCGGAGAAAAATATTTACTTTTCTGACAACAGATGCTATGATAAAGTGTACGATTAGTTGGTTTTCCCAGCTCTTCTTACTATTCTAGTCTGAAAGGAAAGATTTCTCTCATGGAGCGTTATTATCAACCGGAAATCGAATGCGCCAGCCGCGAACAGATCCGCGCCTGGCAGAACGAGCGCCTGGTCCCTACGGTCAAGCGCGTTTATGAAAATGTGCCCTATTACCGGCACCTAATGGAAGAAAAGGGCGTCACCCCGGACGATATCCGTTCGATCGACGACCTGCACAAGCTGCCCTTCCTCACCAAAGAAGATTTGCGCCAGGCTTACCCCTACGGTCTGGTAGCCGTTCCGCTGAGCGACTGCGTGCGGATTCAGTCCACCAGCGGCACCACCGGCCGGCGGGTAGTGGCCTTCTATACCCAGCATGATATTGACCTATGGGAGGAGTGCTGCGCCCGCGCCATCGTCGCCGCCGGCGGCACTAAAGACGATGTGGTGCATGTCTGCTACGGCTACGGCCTCTTCACCGGCGGCCCGGGACTCAACGGCGGCTCGCATAAGGTCGGCTCGCTGACCCTGCCGATGTCCTCCGGCAATACCGACCGCCAGATCCAGTTCATGTGCGATCTGGGCTCGACCATTCTTTGCTGCACTCCCTCCTATGCCGCTTATCTGGCGGAGAACATCATCGAGCGCGGCGCGCGCGATCAAATCAAGCTCAAGGCCGGCATTTTCGGCGCAGAAGCCTGGAGCGAGGAAATGCGTCAGGATATTCAGGATAAATTAGGCATCAAGGCCTATGATATTTACGGCCTGACCGAGATCTCCGGCCCGGGCGTCTCCTTTGAATGCTGCGATCAGCACGGTATGCATATCAACGAGGATCATTTCATCCCCGAGATCATCGACCCCAATACCGGCGAAGTGCTGCCGGAGGGCAGCGTCGGCGAGCTGGTCTTTACCTGCATCACCAAAGAGGCCTTCCCGCTGCTGCGCTACCGCACCCGCGATATCTGCGTGCTCAACTACGAGCCCTGCCCCTGCGGCCGCACCCATGTGCGGATGTCCAAGCCCAAGGGCCGCAGCGACGATATGCTGATCATCAAGGGCGTCAATGTCTTCCCCTCCCAGATCGAAACCGTGCTGCTCAATAAGGGCTATCCGGCCAATTATCAGATCCTCGTCACCCGCGAGGGCAACAGCGATAAGCTGGAAGTCCAGGTAGAGATGACCTCGGAGATGTTCTCCGATAATCTCGCCGAAGTCTCCACCCGGGAAAAAGAGCTGGTAGACGCCTTGAAATCGATGCTCGGCATCTATGCCAAGGTGACCCTGGTCGCACCCAAGACCATCGCCCGCAGCGAAGGCAAGGCGGTGCGCGTCATCGATAACCGCAACCTATATTAGAAAGGAGCTTGCGCCATGACTATCAACCAAATTTCCGTCTTTTTGGAAAACAAGCCGGGTCAGCTGGCGGAATTCGTCCGCCTGCTGGAGCAAAACCAGATCGATATCCGGGCGCTGTCGATCGCCGAGACCCGTGATTTCGGCATTCTGCGCCTGATCGTGGACGATCCTTATAAGACCGTCAGCGTGGTCAAGGAATCCGGCTATATCTGCTCGGTCACGCCGGTGCTGGCGATCGCCCTGCCCGACCGTCCGGGAAGCCTGGTCAAGCTGCTGGGCGCGCTGGGCGAAGGCCGGGTCAATGTGGAGTATATGTACGCCTTCATCACGCGGAAAAAAGACGTGGCCTATATGGTGCTCCAGGTAGACGATGCGGAGCAGGCCACCCGGATCCTGATCCAGAATCAGGCCAATATCCTCTCGCAGGATGATTTGGCCACCCTCTTTATGTAGCCTTATGCCGCTTGGGCCCTCGGACAATGAGGCCGGCGCCAGCTAAGAGATCCCCGGTTTCGGGGATCTCTTTTTTTGCTCTGGGCCAAAGAGAACGGCTCAGTAGCGCCGGTTGCGCCGGTGGCTCCGGTGGCGCCGGTAGCTCCGGCCGGGCCCTCGACAATGCCGGTATCAACCCAGCGCGCCGCAGCGGCATCCCAGGTATAGAGGCTGTTGCCG
>CALXQC010000045.1 GCA_944390435.1 uncultured Clostridia bacterium | reverse complement strand
GGGATATTCCCCTCCGCCGGCACTTCATAGATAATATCCGCATCGGAGAAGCCATATTGCGGACGAGCCTCGGAGCTGTTGCCGATACTGACCAGCAACATCCGCGCTTCGATCGGTCTATTAACCTGCAAATTAGTGAGCGGGTTATAAATCGGATCGGGAGCCGGCGGGCTATCCGGATCATCGCCGCCGGGAACAGTCGCAGTGTTGCAGGCCGCCAACCCCGCCGCCAGGCAACAAGCTATCAAGGCTATCAGTAGTTTTTTCATCTTCTGCTTAATCTCCTTGGGATAATTATGACATATAAAGCATTATCAGTCCCTGACGCTCCGGCAACCGGGCTTAATCATGGGACGATAAATCATATTCCGGCCAGTCCGCTTTTAGACGGGCGATAATCTGATTCTGCAGGTCGAACATTTTCCGTTCTTCTTGCGCGCTGCGCTCATGATCATAGCCCAGCAGATGCAGCAGGCCGTGGATAAACAAAAAAGCTTCTTCGCGATCCTTAGAGTGCCCGTACAGCTGCGCCTGCTCTGCAGCACGTTCGCGGGAAATCACAATATCGCCCAGCATCCGCGGCTCACCATCGGCCGGGATAAAGGCATCGCCCTCTTCCATAGCAAAGCTCAGCACATCAGTAGGCGCGTCCTTGCCGCGATAGTCCCGATTCAGCTCATGAATCGTCGTATTATCAGTCAGCAGCAGGCTGATTTCTACCGGCTCACTGATTCCCAGTTGAGCTAAAGTCGCCTGTGCCGCAAGGCGGAACAAACGGCGCAGCGCCGGAGTGGTGGCAGGGGTACGGCCTTGCCTACTTATGCTCAGCTTCATGCTCATTGCTAGCCCCCTCGATCAAAGCGCCGCTGGCGCTGTCTGGATAATTGATCCGCTGATGATTCATGCCCGAAAGCACCATCAGGAAGCTCTGGCTGATCACTTCCAGGTCTTTAAAGGTCAGCGGGCAGTCTGCCAGCTGTCCTTCCTGCATTTTGGCGTTAATCACCTGATAAACTTTTTCTTTAACCTGCTCATTGTCCTGATTATTGATGGCCTGGACTGCGGCCTGGACGCTATCGGCCAACATAACCAAAGCGGCTTCCTTGGTCTGCGGGCGGCGGCCCTTATAGCGGTAATCGGCCATTTTCACCTCTTCCGGATCAGCCGCTTGCTCCTTGGCCTTGTTATAAAAATATTTCAGCACGCTATTGCCGTGATGCTGCTCGACAATATCGATAATTTCTTCAGGAAAATGCTCCTCGCGCAGCATTTTCGCTCCATCGGTAGTATGCGAGGTGATGATCATCGCCGAGAGCGCCGGCTGCAGTTTATCATGAGGGTTTTCCCCCGGCCGCTGATTTTCAATATAGAAATGCGGACGCTTCAACTTGCCGATATCATGATAATAAGAAGCGACTCTTACCAAAAGCGTGTTGGCGCCGATAGCATCGGCTGCAGCCTCGGCCAGATTGCCGACCAGAATACTGTGATTATAAGTGCCGGGCGCTTCCATCATCAGCCGTTTCAAAAGCGGATGATTAGAATTGGACAGTTCCAGCAGGCGAATCACGGTAGTAATGCCGAAGGCGCTCTCCAAATACGGCAAAATACCCATAGCTAAAATAGCGGAGAGAATACCGTTGATCACCGCAAACAGCATACCGACGCCAATCGCCGCATAGCTCTGATGCCATATCAGGCCCCAGGAACCGACTACCAGCAAATTGGCGAGGATAATATAGGCGCTGGCGCCAACAAACTGACTGCGCTGATTGAGGCGCGAGGCAGTGATGATACCAGTGAGGCCGCCGGCTAGGGCCATCAGCGGGAAGGCCATCGAGCCGTCCATAATAATGCCGACAAAGCCGGCCAGGATCACGGTACACATCGCCGCCACCTCCCGGTCAAGCAATACTGTCAGCACCATCGAAGCGGCGGTGACCGGCAGCAAGTAGCCGATCTGCGCCATCAGGTCTGCTTCCATGTCAAAGCTGATCAGCGAGATGAGCTTGCACAGCAGCAGAATCACCACCATCACCACTCCGAGCAGCAAGATCGCCGGACGGCGGTTGAAAATGCTTTTTTCATAAAACTTCAAATAGAAGTAGAGAATCAGATAGCATAAAGCGACCAGGATAAACAAACCGATATGCGGCGTGAGAATGCGGCTGTCGCTTTGCAGGCGCAAAGCCTGCAGCGCCTCCACTTGCTCGGCAGTGACCACCTGGCCGCGGCTGACTAATTTTTCTCCTTTAAGCACCGTGACGGAGACCGGCTCCACCTCGTCGCGGGCTTCTTCCGTCATCTCCGCGGTGGCGACGGCATCGAACACTTTATTAAAAGGATAAGCGATTCCCTCATTGAGGCTCTTGAGGAATAATTCGACATTGCCGGAAATCGTCGAGGCGCTAATCGCCAAGGCAATGCTTTGGCGGGCGTCCTCAATATCGTTCTCAAGAACCCCCCCGGCAAACACTCCTTCGACCATGCGTTTAAACGCGTCGCGGGTAGCTTCGATATTATCCTGAGAGAGCGACGCCATCGCATATAAAGCGGCATCGGTATATTCACCCGGCAGAGCGGCGCGAATCTCGCTGACTGCCAGCTCACCGTTGGCTGCCCGGGAAATTACTGTGAAATAGCCGTCAATTTCCTCGAGCAAATTGGCCAGCGCGGTATCATCGACGATATACTGCTCCTCTACTGCCGCTGCAGCGTCATTTCGGGCTTCTTCAGTCAGGATATCGCTGACATAAGTCACAGTGGCTCCGTCATAAAAATAATCGTCCTGCGCGATCTCGCCTTCGGTCAATGCGACCTGTGCCGGCAGGAAACCGATAGACATAATCGCCCAAGAAACCACAATCAGCAGCGCGAATAGCAGGCCGCGCCATAATTTCATCGTTTTCGCATCTAACCGGCGTTCCTGCCGCGGCTGACGCTCCCGTCTTGCTTTAGCTATTCTTTTAGCCATAAATTCTCCTTAAAAACGATCTTCAAAAACGATCTTCGCCAGAGTAAAACATCTCCGGCGGAACAACTCCTTAATGCAAGTGGGCCGAACAACCATGCGGCTGTTAGACCCATTTCTTATCGTATGCTTCAATTATTTTTTGCACCAGCGGATGACGCACCACGTCTACCCTGGTCAAATAACAGAAAGCCAGCCCCTCGATATCGCGCAGCCGCCTTTCCGCCTCGATCAGGCCGGAGGTTTGTCCGGCCGGCAGATCGATCTGCGTAATATCGCCGGTAATCACCGCGCGGCTGCCCTGCCCCATGCGGGTCAAAAACATTTTCATCTGCTGCGGGGTGGTGTTTTGCGCCTCGTCAAGAATAATATAAGCGTCGTCCAGAGTGCGGCCGCGCATATAAGCCAGCGGCACCACCTCAATAATATTACGATCCAGCAGCTTCTGCGCCTGCTCCACTCCCAGAGCCTCATCTAAGGCATCGTAAACCGGCCGCAGATAGGGATTGACTTTATCCTGCATATCTCCTGGCAGGAAGCCCAGTTTTTCCCCGGCCTCTACCGCCGGGCGGGCCAGCACTAGCCGGGAAATCTGCCGCCGCTTCAATGCGGCAACCGCCTTAAGCACCGCCAAAAAGGTCTTGCCGGTACCGGCGGGGCCGATAGCAAAAACGATATCATGCTCGTCAATAGCTTTGAGATACTGCCATTGACCAAAGCTTTTAGGCTTAATGGTCTTGCCGCGTGGCGTGGTAAAAATAGGGTGCGTTAACAGCGAGGCAATATCGGTGTCATCATCTTTAATTGCGGACAGCGCATAGTTGACGGTCAGCGGGGAAATAGAGATACCGTCGGCAGCCAAAGTCTGCAAATGCTTAAACACCTTCTCCGCCGCTGCTACCCGCTCAGCATCGCCGCTGATAGTCAATTCATCACCGCGGGCGAGCAGCTGCACCTTGAGGGCGTCTTCCACCCGGCGCAAATATTTATCCTGATAGCCGCAGATCTCCGCGGCCTGTCCATTATCGGCAAAAAAAATCTTGATTTCCGCCAAAACAGTTCCTCCACATCAGCCGCTGCCGCAGTTAACCACTCGGCGCCGGAGCCGCTTGTGAAAGGGGTAATTTCCGGCCGCCGCTTTAATTCTGCTCCAGTGGCTGCGCAACGCCGATCGGCGCCAGCACTTCCAGTACAGTATGCGCGCGTGCCGGGCCGTCGTCCAACGGCAACTCCTCGGTATCTTGAGTTAAAACCGTGCTTTCAGCAGCCGCCGCACCTAGCAGCCGCTCTAGTGCAGCGAAAGCATTTTCTTCCGCTCTGGTTGCGGCTATTGTCTGCGCTTGTTCGGCATTATATTCATTGACACCGGCAATCAATTCGCTGATTTGCCTGCTTATTATTTCGACAGTCGGACCGGTATTCCTCCAAAGCAGCGTGAGCTCAGTAGTCTCTTCCAGGGAATATTCATCATAGGGAACATCCGCTGGCCCGACCAGCTGCAGAAACGGTCCTCCGTCAACCCTAATGCCCAAAGACTGCAGCGAAACTCCGGACGGTTCGCTGTACTCCTCCTGGAGGGCGCATTCCCCATAACCCTCGCACCAAACCCGTGCGGTGACGATCCCATCGGCCGCCAACTGCTGCTCGCCCTGCCAGCCGTAAATCAAAATATCTCCCCGGCAAACAGCATCGCCAGGGCTGACGGCAGCGGTGCCGCGCCGCACCAAAACATCTTCAATGATGCCATCGAAATCTGCGACCAAATGCCCCGGAGACTGCTCTTGCTCGTCCGGCGGCACATCGACCCGCCGCACCACATCGATACGCACATGCACGCCCTCCTGCACGATCTGGGCAAACACCAGCTCTTTGAAGCCAAGTAAAATATGCTTTTCGATCTCATCCATATCCAGCCCCCAGCGGCTGCGGCCGCAGGACAAGCCCATTTCCGCAGCCAGCTCCAGCACCCGCTCCTGATCGGCGGCAGA
>CALXQC010000044.1 GCA_944390435.1 uncultured Clostridia bacterium | reverse complement strand
CCTCTTTATGTAGCCTTATGCCGCTTGGGCCTCCGGACAATGAGGCCGGCGTCAGCTAAGAGACCCCCGGTTTCGGGGGTCTCTTTTTTGCTCTGGGCCAAAGGGAACGGCTCAGTAGCGCCGGTTGCGCCCGTGGCGCCGGTGGCTCCGGTAGCGCCGGCCGGGCCCTCGACAATGCCGGTATCAACCCAGCGCGCCGCAGCGGCATCCCAGGTATAGAGGCTGTTGCCGACCAGGAAAGTCTCGCCGGCATAGCCGGCAGGTTGGGCGGCGATCAGTGCAGCGGCGTCAGGATAATAGCCCTCCACCGCCAGGCCGCTGCCGGTAGCTCCGGTGGCTCCGGTGGCTCCGGTGGCGCCGGCCGGACCCTGCGGACCCTGGGGTCCCTGCGGACCCTGGGGTCCCTGCGGACCTTGCGGTCCCTGCGGGCCCTGCGGACCTTGCGGTCCCTGTGGGCCGGTGGCTCCGGTCGCGCCGGTGGCTCCGGGCGGTCCCTGGACTATCCCGGTATCCACCCAGCGCGCCGCAGCGGCATCCCAGACATAGAGGCTGCTGCCGACCAGATAAACATCGCCGGGGCAGCCGCAGGGATGCGCCGCCGCCAGCTCGGCCGCGCTGCTGTAATAGCCCTTGATCGCGATGGTGCAGGAGCCGCTGGGCAGACAGGGGCTGAGCGCGGACTGGCAGTTAGGCCGGCAGGGAGCGCCGCCCCAGCAGGAACGGTCGGGCACGCATCTGCTTACGCGACAACAATCGTCATAATGTAACAAGCGAATCACCTCTCCTTAATCAATCTCACTGTAATATATGCCGCCGCCGCGGACAAGGTGCGTCAGGACTGCGGCGGCAGCGCAGCAAAGAAACTGCGGTTTTGCAAATAAGCCGGTGATTCCGGCTTATATGCTCCGGCGCGCTCATTATACTCCGCCGCCAGAGCAGTCTCGCCCAGCCGGTAATAGCAGACGCTGAGCTGGATCGCCGGCAGATAGCCGTAGCAGTCCGGCGAAATAAAGCCGCCGCTGCGCTCTTCGAGACGGCAGCCGAGCGCCGCCTGATACCAAAACACCGCTTCCCGGTAGCGCTGGCGGTCAAAGAAATGCCGTCCCAGCTCGCAGCAGACTTCCGCCCGCGGCGCGTCATAGGACAGCGATTCCAGCAGCGAGAGCAGCGCCGCCTGCTCCTGATCCAGATGATAATAGCAATAGGCGATAAAGCGGCAGGCCTCGATATTGTTCTCCAGCCAGCCCCGGCCTTCGTCGAGAAAGCGGCGCAGCTCGCTGATCGCTTCCTGGTAGCGGCCGTTATAATAAAGCTCGCGGCCAAAATAGAACTGCTCGCGCGGCGAGAGCTGCCGTCCCTGCTCCAGCAAGCGGCGGAAGATGCGCAGATTGCGCTGAGGATCAGCCGCTTTCTCCTTGCGATGGCGGACCGCGGCCGGCAGATAGACGATGCGGCCGAAGGGGGCGATCACCTCATGCACCGCGCCCTGCCACAGCGCCTGCGCGCCGCGGCGGACAATCCGCTCCCGCCAATAGGAAAAGGTCGGCCGGTCCTGATCGTCAAAGGCGGTATCATAGCGCAGCATCACTGTATCCGCCTGCTCCAGCTGCGGCTTAAACTCCAGCAGCTGCTCCAGATCCTGCGGGCTGATCACATCGTCCGCATCCAGCCACATACAGAATTCGCAGCCCGCCAGGGAAAAGGCATAGTTGCGCGCCGCGGCGAAATCATCGATCCAGGCGAAATGATAGACCCGTCCGGCATAGCTCCGGGCGATCTGCGGCGTCTGATCGCTGCTGCCGGTATCGACGATGATCATCTCATCGACCAGCGGCGCGACGCTCTCCAGGCAGCGCGCCAGCACCGCCTCCTCATCCCGGACGATCATACATAAGCTGATAGTAGCCATAGTCACCTCCGCGAACCGCCGCTCCGGCAAAAGCCGGGCAGCCGCTCCTGCCATATCCTATGCGGCGGCGGCAGCAAGGGTGCGGCGGCAAAAAAAATTAGCCGCAGCCACTTGCCGGGAATAATTTTTTCGAGTATAATCAGGTACGTTGCCGCTGGAGATCAAGCCGGCGGCGGAATACCCTATATATAAAGAAGGTTTGCCCCATGACTAATGCTAACGCCGCTGCGGCGGCGACCAATAATCCGGCGCTGCGCGCCTATACCCTCTCCGGAGCTCTGGGCGGTGAGGCGATTCTCCTGGTCAAGGGAGAGGCGGCGGTGCTGGTTGATTCCGGCTTTGATTTCTGCGCCGATCTGCTGGCAGCTAAGATCAAGGCCACTTTAGGCGAGATCCCGCTCTCCGAGATCATTCTCACCCATTCTCATTATGACCATCTGGGCGGCTGTGTCGCGGTGCAGCAGCTCTATCCCGAGGCGAAAATCATCGCCAATCCGCTGGTGCGGCAGATCGTCGCCAAAGAAAGCGCGCGGCAGACGATGCGCCGGTTCAACCACGAGGCTGCGGCGGTGGCGGGGATGCCGCCTCTCGACCGCATCGATCAGCTGCAGATCGACTACGATCTTGCTCCCGGAGAGACGCGGCAGACCGCTATCGGGCCGATTCTCGCCATCTCCACCCCCGGGCATACCCGCTGTTCCACCAGCTATTACCTGCCCGAGGATGATACGCTGATTCTCAGCGAGACCACCGGCGTCATCGTCGACCAGCATTATGCCCCCTGCTTCGTCGTCAGCTACCGGGCGACGGAGGAGTCCTTCGACCGCTGCGAGCAGTTCCATGCCCGACGGATCATCGTCCCCCATTACGGGCTGATCGAAGGCGAACAGGCGGCGGAATTCCTCGCCCGCTCCCGCGCCGCCTCCACCGGCGCGGCGCAGTTCGTGCTCGAGCATCATGCCGCCGGACAAAGCGAGGAGGAAATCCTCGAGGACTATGCGGCCAAATATTATTACGGCCTCTGCGACCGCGCTCAGCCGGAAGGCGCTTTCCGCATTAATACCAGCACCATGATCAGCCGGGTCATCGCGGAGGCGGAAGCAGAGCGGGCCGCGCAGCAATAAGCGTTTTTTGTTCAAAAAAATCGCGCCCGCCGCATAAACATAGTTTGACAGGCACTGTCATAGTGTATATAATAAAGCTAGCAAGAGCTGAGCGCAGCGCGTTCGGCTCACTACATCAAGGAGGAGTTATTCATGGCATCGAGAAATTCTTCTATCTATTCTCTGTTCGCTGCGGTGCTGGTCTTTATCGGCTTTTTCTTCAGCTATCTCAGCGTCAGCGCCCTCGGCTATTCCGTTAGCGTAGCCAGCGGCTTTACCTTTGCTTTTTCTTTTTCTTCTTTCCCGGCGGTGTTATGCTTCCTGGTTTTCCTGGCCAATCTGGCGATGATCGTCGTCCTGCTTTTGAATAAGCGCGGCCCCTGGGGCATTGTCTTTTATGCCTGCGCGCTGCTGCTGCTGATCGCCATCATCACCATCGGTTCGGTCTCGGAATACGGCGTTTCCGGCGGTTCCGGCTTCGGCATCTGGTGGTGCCTGATCTTCTCCATCATCGCCGGTACGCTCTATATGTTCGGCGACCGCTTCCGTCTGCCGGCCCTGCCGATGGCTAAAGTCAAGGACGGCGCGCAGAAGGTAGCTCAGGGCGCGCAGAAGGTAGCGCATAGCGCCAGCGTAGCGGCTGCCAATGCTACCGCTCCCGCCAAATACTGCGGCGAATGCGGCGCCAAGATGGCCGCCGACGCTAAGTTCTGCCCCAACTGCGGCAAGAAATACGACTAAGCCGCCTGAACAACAGCTAACAGGAGCCTGCCCTTGATTTAGGGCAGGCTCTTTTTTGGCCCGGATAGTCTGATCTTCTCCTGAACTTTGGCAAAGACGGCTTGACGCTGCGGCTGAGCTTCGGATATAATATTATTAAGAATAATCGCAGCGGGGTGATGAAAATGCGCGAGCCGCAGGATAATGATTTCCAACTGGATCTGGCTAAGATAAAAGGCGGCGCCCGAAAACTTGCGCAGGGCGCCAAGAAAGCCGCGCATCAGCTCAGCCTGGCTGCAGCCTCTGCCACCGCGCCGGTCAAATACTGCACCGGCTGCGGCGCTAAGCTCAAAGAGGACGCCAAGTTCTGCAGCCATTGCGGCAAACCCTGCGAATAAGCGGCCGCCGGCCGCGGCTGATGGATAACAACTGTTACCGTCCATAACGCAACTGCGCTTGATGGACGGTATTTTTTTATCCGCAGCCCGCTTCCATTACTACCACAAGGAGTGATCCCCCATGTCTCTTGCTTTGATTATCTTGCTGCTGCTGATCGGCCTGGCGCTGATTATCAAGGGCGGCGATGTCTTTGTTGACGCCGCCTCCTGGATGGCGGAAAAAACCGGTATCCCCAAGCTGGTGATCGGCGCGACTATCGTCAGCATCGCCACCACCCTGCCGGAGATGATTATCTCTTTCATCGCCGCCGGAGAGGGCAAAATCGATATGAGCATCGGCAACGCTATCGGCAGCGTCACCGTCAATATCGGGCTGATTATGGGCCTGGCGCTGCTGTTTATGCCGGCGGCAATCCGCCGCGGCGACTATGCGCTGAAAACCGCGCTGATGCTCGGCGCCACCGCTGTGCTGGTGATCTTCGGCTTAGGCGGCGAGATCGGCCTGCTACCGGGTCTCCTGCTGCTGGCCGTATTTATCATCTTTATGGCCGACAGCCTGCGCCAGGCCCGCGCTGCGGGGCTGGCGCAGCAGGCGGCGCGCGCGGTCTTCGAGCAGGCGCCGCAGGACGATCCTCAGGCAGCGCAGGCGGCTTTTCTGGCCGGAAGCAATGCCGAGCTGGAACTGCTGCTGGATAATCAGCAGCAGGCGGAGCAGGATCTCGACGCCGACGCCGGACGCTTCGTCCGCCGCGAAATTTTGGTCAACGCGCTCAAATTTATCCTCGGCGCAGCGGCGATCGTCATCGGCTCGCAGCTGCTGATCGACAACGGCAGTCTGCTGGCGGAGCTGCTGGGCGTGCCGGAGCGGATCATCGCCGTCAGCGTGGTGGCGATCGGCACTTCGCTGCCGGAGCTGGTTACCACCATCACCGCTATCGCTAAAAAAGAACATTCGCTCTCGGTGGGCAATATCATCGGCGCCAATATCATCGACCTGACGCTGATCCTGCCGATCAGCTCGCTGATCGCCGGCCAGGCGCTGCCGGTCAGCGCCAATCTGGCTGCCGTCGATATGCCGGCCTGTCTGGCCGTCGGCTGCCTGGCGCTGCTGCCGGCGCTGATCAGCGGCCGCTTCCGCCGTTGGCAGGGCGCGGCGCTGATCGTGCTCTATCTGGCCTATCTGCTCTATACCACCGGCATTATCGTCCTCTAGGCTCCGCTGTCAAATGAAAAAGCCCCCTGCAAAAGGGGGCTTTATTTATTCCTACGGCCAGGCCGCGGTTCAATGCTGAGGCGGCTGATGCTCGTGATGGCAGCAGCATTTATCATGACCGTCATGCTCATGATGCTCTCCGCAACCGGCATGAGCGGCGTGTTCATGGCGATGCCCGTGATGGCGCTTTGCGTCGGCGCGTTTTTCGCAGCGGCGCTGCCAGGAATAGCGGGCGCGGCGGATCAGGCTGATCAGCAGCAGTACGGCAAAGACCGCCGCCAGCAGATAGGAAAACCAGCCCAGATCATGCTCGGCATGGGTATTGCCGCCATGGATCAGCTCTGTGGCGAAGGCGGGCAGCAGCGGATAAATCCACTCAAACAGCAGCCCGAACAGCAGCGCCATCACAGCGATGCCGGCCACGAAGATCGCCGTCACCCGTTTGCCCAGCTGCTTGACGATCAGAGCGATCGAGGCGATATTGGTCGCCGGGCCGGCGAAGAGGAAAACAAAGGCCGCTCCGGGACTGATGCCGGAGGCGAGCAGCGTCAGCGCCACCGGGATCGAAGAGATCGAGCAGACATAGATCGGCAGGCTGATTACCAGCATCAGCAGGATCGCCGGCAGGCCGGTGGTGATGCCGTAGCTGGACAGCGAATCATAAGGCAGGAAGGTGCTCAGCACCGCCGCCAGCACGATGCCGACGACGAAGCTCAGCGAAATATCGTCCAAAAACGGGCCGAAGGGATAGGCAAAGACATTCTTAAAGCTCTTCCTGCCCTCTTCACCCAACTCATGATGATGCTGCTGATGATGATGGCAATGGCAGTCCTCGTCATGGCAGGCGGGACAGCCTTCCTCGTCCGCCGGCAGCTGCAGCGGCGCGGCCGCAGGGTGGCGGCGCAGATAGGCATTGGTCAGCTGGCCGCTGATCACGCCGGTGATAAAAGCCGCCAGGGGGCGGAAAACCGCCATCAGCGGACCCAGCAGGCCGTAAGTGGCGATGATGCTGGAGAGGCCGGTCTGCGGCGTAGCGGTGAGGAAGGAGACCACCGCGCCTTCGGAAGCGCCGTCGCGCTTCAGTTCCAGGGCGGTCGGCACGACGCCGCAGGAGCAGAGCATCAGCGGTATGCCCAGCACGCCGCCCTTGAGCACTGAGCCGAGATTGGCTCCGCCCAGGCTGCGGGCGATAAACCGCGGACGGATATAGGTATTGATCAGCCCGACGATCAGCATCGACAGCAGCATATAGGGCGCCATATCGACAAAAATATGCGCTAAATTATGCAAGAATTCGCCTAGCATTGCCGCCTCTTTTCCGTAGTCAGCCCCGGCAGGGCTGCCTCTGAATGAGAATAATTAATTATAAACTCTCTCCTGCCGCCTTGTCAATGATGATCCGGCAGCGACAAAGGCAGGCTGAGCAGCCTGCCTGTTTTTTGTCTGTTTCCGCTTATGAGCCGCTTGACCGGCGGCGGTTATTTCTGCTCGAGCAGCTCAGCATTATTATTGACGCTCTCCTCGCCGTCAGCGCTGCCCATACCCTCCTCGCTGGGCGGCCCGTCGGGGAAGAGATAATCCAGCGCCGCTTCCAAATGCGGGTTCTTGGCCGGATCGAGCGAGAAATAATCATTGTAGCTGGCGTCCTCGGGGTCTTCGACCAGAATATCCGGATCCAGGCCGATGCCGTTGAGGCTGAAGCCCGAAGGCGTGGAGTAGATGCTGCGGGTATAGCGGTGGCCGCTGCCATCCTCGGTGAGGCCGATCACCTGAGTGATGCCCTTGCCATAGGTGGTGGTGCCGATCAGGGTCGCGCCGATCTGGTCTTTCAGCGCGCCGATCAGCACCTCGGAGGCAGAGGCGGTATAGGCGTTCTGCAGCACCAGCACATTGACATTCTGCAGCTGGCCGCTGCTGGAACGGTGCTCCTCAGTGCCGGTGGAGGTCTTTTCGCTGACCACTAATTCATTAACCGGCACGAAATACTCGCCCACCGCAATGCAGGCGTAGAAATTGCCGCCGCCATTGCTGCGCAGATCGATGATCAGGTTCTCGATCTCCCGCTGCTGCAGCAGCTTATTATAATGCGCGGCAAAATCGCGGCTGGTATTCTCGGTGAAGCCGGAAATGCGGATATAGGCCGTGCCGGGATAAGCGGTCAGGGTGACGCTGGTGACGGTTTCGTCATTGATGGTGGCGCGCTCCAGCGTCTCCTGATAGACGCTGCCGTCGCTGGCGCGGCGCAGCTGCAGGGTCACATCTTCGCCCACCGGGCCGCGGATCAGCGACTGGGCGCCGGTCGAGCCCTTGCCCTCCAGGGAGATGCCGTCCACCGAGAGAATCACATCTCCGGCGGCAATATCGCTGTCCTCGGCCGGAGAATCCTTGATGATATTATAGACCACGACCTCGCCGTCACTCTCGATCATGCTGACGCCGATGCCGCCGAAGCTGCCCTGATAATCCTCGACCATCCGCCGGTATTCATCCGGAGTATAGAAGGCGGCATAATCGTCATACAGCGCCTCGACCTCGTCCGCGACCACCTCCTGCACCGTAGCGGAGACTGCGGCGGCGTCGATCTCCCGGTCCGCTCCCGGGAAAGAGGAGGAAGAACAGGAGCAGCAGGCCACAGCGGTCAGCAGCACCGCCGCGGCCAGTAATGTTTGCAATAATTTCTTTTTCATAAGCAGTCCTTTTATCAGTTTTTTGTTTCTCAGTTGTCTTGTTCGATCGTCTTGTCCGGCAGCCCGCCGTACCAGAATTTCTGGATTATCATATTGCATAACAGAATTTCTGGAACGAAACATCTTGGCACCGGATATTCTGGCTTAGCGGCGGCATACAACAGAGTTTCTGATCCGGCGCTGTCTCACGCCAGATATTCTGGATTAACGGAACATGCAACAGAAATCCTGATACAAACGTTCTTGATTCCAGAAATACTGGAATGATCAACCTTGCAACAGTCTATCTGAACTAAACCGTTCACGGCCAGCCGACCTGGTTTTCATTAAACTATTCCAGAAATCCTGGATTAATGCTGTCGGAGCCAGTTTTTCTGAAACAACGCCTTTAATTCAAGATTTTCTGGAATATTTCCTGTTCTTTCCAGAAATTCTGGATCAGCCTTCTGCGGAAACAGCAGCGCTAAAATGCCGGCGGCTACGCCAGACATTCTGGAATCAATAGCAGAAATTCCAGTATTTCTGGTGCAGCGGCAGCGGCCGTTATCACAGGGAAACGCCCTTCCCGAGGGAGGGCGTTTCGCTCATAACCTATGTGAGCTGGGCTTAGAACTCGGGAGCCAGCAGTCCGTAATCGCCGTCGCGGCGGCGGTAAACGACATTGACCTGATTATTTTCTTCATTGACGAAAACGAAGAAATTATGCCCGAGCAGGTTCATCTCCATGATGGCCTCCTCCAGGTTCATCGGCTTGGTGGTGAAGCTCTTGGTCTTGACCGGCTTATCGTCCTCGATCCAATGCTCCTCCGGCAGCTCCGCGACATAATCGCGGCTGACGCCGCGGCCGCGCTTGATCAGGCGCTGGCGGTATTTATGGATCTGGGTTTCGATCTTCTCGCTGACCTTATCGATGCAGGTATAAATATCATAACCCTCGTCCTCGCCGCGGATCACGATGCCATGATAAGGAATAGTCACCTCGAGGCGCTGGCGATCGCGGACGCTGCTGATGGTAGCGGTCGCGGTTTCCGGACCGATCAGCTTATCGAATTTATTGAGCCGCTTGTCGCAGTATTCCTTCATCGCGTCAGTGATCTCGAAATTTCTTGCCTTATAATTGATATTCATACGGAGCCACCTCCTGAAATTGCCCTGCCGGCCTGACGCAGGCAGCGGCTGCATTTCTGCTTCTCTTGATTTTTTGCCGTTCTTGCACAATCTTTACAATAATTATATTTCCATGCCGCGGCGTCAATTCCTGTTAGCCGCCGCTATTTCACCGCGATTTCAGGCTAAGGCAGCGCGCGCCCGGCCGCTACCGCCAGCACATAGACCTCCGCCGCCCCGCCGCGCAGCAAGGCCTGGCTGCAGCTCTCGGCGGTCGCTCCGGTGGTAAAAATATCGTCGATCAGCAGGATGCGCTGTCCGCGCACCTCCGGAGCCGCGGCAAAAACCTGGCGCAGGGCATGCAGACGGTCGCGGCGGTTCAGCTCCGCCAGCGGCGGGGTATCCTCCTCACGCCGCAGCCACTGCGGATAATGCGGCAGCTCCAGCTCGCGGGC
>CALXQC010000043.1 GCA_944390435.1 uncultured Clostridia bacterium | reverse complement strand
AAAACAAAAAAATTTTCTCTAGTAGTGCGCTTCTTTTGCCGCCTCTAGATATAGCGGTCGGCGGCGCGAAACAGCCTTCCGCCGGGGAAAGGCGGCGCAAAATCCTACCCCGGGCAAGCATAGGACAGCCGCGCCGCGGACAGCAGCAGCCGGCAGCGCCAAAACTAATATATAATATAGAAGAAACCGTCCGGCGGCAGGGCCGGCGGCTCGGCCGCCGCAGCCCAGAGCAGCGGCCGCTAATCCAAAATTTCTGGAATCATCAGCCGAAAATCCAGAATAAGTGAATAAGACGGCTTTTTCAGCCGGGCTGGAGCCGCGCTGTTTATTCCAGTTATTCTGTCATTAAGATATCTATTTCAGATGTTCTGGAATGAGCGCCTCCGGCCATTTCAGCTGTTCTGGCCTATCCGGACCTGTTTCAGCATAGCTGGCGGGCGGCGGCACATTGTCGGAAAAATGGCGAATTTGGCGCAAATAACCTGCTCAGCGCGCCAGGAAAATCTTTGCAGCGGAGCGAAATTTCTGTTAGCAATTCCAAGCGATTCGATCAGGAGCAAGCCATGAGCAAGAACTCGCCTTTTGATTTTGATTCAGCTGTTCATAATGAGCATCATGATCCCGACCCGGCGGAGCCCGCGCCGGAGGGACGGCGCATCTCCCTGCGCGAACAGCGGCAGGAGAGTCTGCGGCTGCTGGGCGAAAACGCCGCCGGGATTATCCATGAGCTGAAAGCGCCGCTGGCTAATATCTCCGCTTATTTGCAGCTGATGGAGCGCAAGCTGCGTCAGCGCGGCATCGCTCTTGAGGAAATGCCGCTGCCCATCATCTACCAGGAGCTGCGGCGCATGAGCAGCCTCTGCCGCCAGACTATGGAGCTGATCTGCCCCAGGGACCAGGAGGAGCAGTACGATCCGGCGCAGCTGGCGCGGGATACGGCGGCGCTGTTCCGTCCCCTGGCCGCTGAACACGGCGTGGAGCTAAGGCTGAAAATCTGCGAGCCGCTGCCGCCGGTAGAGATCAGCGCCGGGCAGCTGCGGCGGTTATTAATCAATCTGCTGTCCAATGCCGAGCAGGCGCTGCGCAGCTACCGCCAAGGCGGCCGGATCAGCCTCGCGCTGGCGGAGGATAATGGCGATCTGCTGTGCGCGGTCCGCGATAACGGCCCGGGCATGGACGGGGCGACCCTGGAACGGATTTTCGACCGCTATTATACCACCAAACCGGAGGGCAGCGGACTAGGGCTGCCGCTCTGCGCGCAGATCATCCACGACTGCCGCGGCACGCTGACCGCCTTCAGCAGTCCCGGCGAGGGCACAGTCTTTCTCCTGCGGCTGCCGGCTGCGCCGGCCGAGAGCCACAGCGCTTGAATCCCGCTTTTCTGCCGCGCCTGGTCCAGACCGCGGAAAGCTCCCCTGCCGGGGATAATCCGCGCCGCCTAAAGTTGCAGGCAGCGGCTGAGCCGGGCGATCGCCTCCTCGATGCGGCTGCGCTCGACTCCGGAATAATTAATCACTGCGATATGCTCCGCGCCCTGCTGCGGCTGATGATAATACTGCGAGAGAAAAGAGATCCGCACTCCGGCGCGCCGCGCCCGCTGCATCAGCTCCTCATCCGGCAGTTGGGTATTGATTTTCATCAGGAAATGCAGTCCCGCGTCCTCCTCGGTGATCTCCACCGCTGAGGCCAGCGGGCTTTTTTGGATGGCGGCCAGCAGAATATCGCGCTGGCGGTGATAAAAGGTGCGCATCCGGTTGACATGCTTCTCAAAACAGCCCTGGCTGATAAAAGCGGCCAGGGTATATTGTTCAAAATTCGACACCGTGCAGGAATAGAAGCCCAGCTGCTGATAAAAGCGCGCCAGCAGCCGCGGCGGCAGCACCAGATAGCTGATGCGGATCGTCGAGGCCAGGCTCTTGGAAAAGGTATTGATATAGATCACTTTTTCGCTGCGGTCGATGCTCTGCAGCGCCGGGATCGGCCGCCCGAGAAGGCGGAACTCGCAGTCATAATCATCCTCAATGATATAGCGCTCCTCCCGGCGCGCCGCCCAGCCCAGCAGCTCATAGCGGCGGCTGATCGGCGTGACGATGCCGGTGGGGAAATGATGCGCCGGCGAAGTATGGAGGATCTGCGCGCCGCTGCTCTCCAGCGCCGCCATCTCCACCCCCTCGGCGTCCAGCGGCAGAAAACGGCAGGCCGCATCGCAGCTGGCATAGATCTGGCTGATCTTGCGGTAGCCCGGATCTTCGACGGCGAAGATTTTGTCCCGCCCCAGCAGCTGGATCAGCAGCCCGTAGAGATATTCGGTGCCGGCGCCGATGATGATCTGCTCCGGCGCGACAGCGATGCCGCGGAACTGGAACAGATAGTCGGCGATCGCCTCTCTCAGCTCGCGGATGCCGCCGGGCGGCGGATTGACCAGCAGCTGCTCGCTCTTGGCGGAGATGGTCTCGCGCATCAGCCGCGCCCAGACGGAAAAGGGGAAATTGGCATGATTGGTGCTGTTGGTGACAAAATCGGCGAAATATTCCTCCCGCTCCGGCGCGGCCGGCGGCGGAACAGGCTGCTCCGAAGCGGCGGCCGCCGGCTCGCCGCTGATCGCAGCGACAAAATAGCCCTTGCGCGGCAGGGAATAAAGATAGCCTTCCGCCAGCAGCTGCTGATAAGCGTTCTCCACGGTGATGGTGCTGACGCCCAGATTTTTGGCGAAGGCGCGCTTGGAGGGCAGCTGCGTCCCCGGCGCCAAAACGCCTTGCAGAATATCATTGCGGATACATTTATACAAATGCCCGTATAGCGAATCTGACCCTAAATCAGCAAAGGAATAAGTAAGCATGGCCGGTTCTCCTCTTGATCTGACCATAGTGAATATCTTTGAATTGGCTATTTCAATATAGCCAGATCTGATTATAATAAAAATCGCGCTGTTTGTAAAGGCCCGCGCCGGGCGCGGGAGCGGTGCGGTTGACCCCCAGCCGCACCGGCAGCGCTAAGGGCAGGCGAAAGCCGGTCAAAATGCGATCAAGAAAGGGAGTTGAAACATGGAACAGCAAGCAGCAGACAGATATCAATTAAATAAGGAATTAGCGCAGATGCTCAAGGGCGGCGTAATCATGGACGTCACCACCCCGGAGCAGGCGCGCATCGCCGAGGAGGCCGGAGCCTGCGCGGTAATGGCGCTGGAGCGGATCCCGGCCGATATCCGCGCCGCCGGCGGCGTCTCGCGCATGAGCGACCCCAAGATGATCAAAGGCATCCAGCAGGCGGTCTCCATCCCGGTGATGGCTAAATGCCGCATCGGCCATTTTGTTGAGGCGCAGATCCTCGAGGCGATCGAGATCGACTATATCGATGAGAGCGAGGTGCTCTCCCCGGCCGACGATATTTATCATATCGATAAGACCAAGTTCCGCGTGCCTTTCGTCTGCGGCGCGCGCGATCTGGGCGAGGCGCTGCGGCGGATCAATGAGGGCGCGTCGATGATCCGTACCAAGGGCGAGCCCGGTACCGGCGATGTCGTCCAGGCAGTGCGCCATATGCGGCTGATGAATGCCGAGATCGCCAAAATCACCGCCATGCGCGAGGACGAGCTGTTTAATGAAGCCAAAGAATTGCAGGTGCCGTATGATCTGGTGCTGTATGTGCATCAGCACGGCCGGCTGCCGGTAGTCAATTTCGCCGCCGGCGGCGTCGCCACTCCAGCCGATGCGGCGCTGATGATGCAGCTGGGCGCGGAGGGCGTCTTTGTCGGCTCCGGCATCTTCAAATCCGGCAATCCGCAGAAACGCGCCGCCGCTATCGTCAAAGCGGTGACCAATTTCACCGATCAGGAAATGCTGGCCGCGCTCTCCGAAGATCTGGGCGAGGCGATGGTCGGCATCAATGAGCAGGAGATCGAGCTGCTGATGGCGGAAAGGGGCCGGTAGAGATGCGTATCGCCATATCTGCGGTGCAGGGAGCCTTTATCGAGCATCAGCAGATGCTGAGCTCCCTGGGCGTAGAATGTTTTGAGCTGCGCCAGCGCGCTGATCTGCACCGCTCCTTCGATGGGCTGATCCTCCCCGGCGGCGAAAGCACCGTCCAGGGCAAGCTGCTGCGCGAGCTGGGGATGTTTGATGAGCTGCAGCAGCTGCTGCGCCAGGGGCTGCCGGTGCTGGGCACCTGCGCCGGGCTGATCCTGCTCGCCCAGCATATCAGCAATGACGAGCAGCGCTATTTCGCTACCATGCCGCTGACGGTACGGCGCAATGCTTATGGCCGCCAGCTGGGCAGCTTCTCCGTCACCGCGCGCTGCGGCAGCCTGGAGGCTGTGCCGATGCGCTTTATCCGCGCGCCCTATATCGAGAGCGCGGAGGCGGGAGTGGAGATCCTGGCCGAGGTCGGAGGAAAAATAGTCGCCGCGCGCTATCAGCGGCAGCTGGGCCTGGCCTTCCACCCCGAGCTGACCGGCGACAGCCGCCTCCATCAGCTGTTTCTCTCGCTGGTGCGCGGGGATTCCAGGACGAAAGAAGCTGTTTTAGCCTAAAACTGTGCTGATTTAGCCTGATTTGGCCAATAATCGTCATCAAGACGCCTCCCGGGCCGCCCGGCTTCCGGAGGCGTCTTATTTTTTGCCGTTCGGACGGCGTCGTTATTTGCCGCAAAAGCTCGTTGTAAAGACGGGCTTTTTCGCTTATAATAAAAGCAAGACTATTTGCGCCCCTCTGGGGCGCGTCAAGGAGCGTGACTCATGGCCAAGATCAAATTCCTTTTCGCCCTGTGGCTGGCGCGGCTGATCCGCTGGGCGATCAATATCGTCGCCCCCGGCCGCGGCACCAATCTCCCCGGACAGATCGCGCTGAAAATCGACCGCGGCTTCAACGGGCATTTCTCCGGCCTGGACCAGGCCAAGGTGATCTTCATCACCGGCACCAACGGCAAATCCACCACCACCAATCTGCTGGCGGCGATGCTCAAGGAGGCCGGCATCCCGGCGGCGGTCAATCTCGAGGGCGCCAATCTGGAGGGCGGCGTGGCGGCGACGCTGCTGGCTCATGCCAGCCTCGGCGGCCGGCTCAGCTGCCGCTATATCGTGATGGAAACCGATGAGCGCTTCCTGCCGCTGATCAGCCGCTCGCTGCCGCCGGACTGGCTGTGCGTCACCAATATCCAAAAAGACCAGGTGCAGCGCAACGGCGAACCGGATATCATCTACCGCAAGATCGCTTCGGCGGTCAATGAGGATACGGTGCTGTTTCTCAACAATGAAGAGCCCAACGCCGCCTCGCTCTCCCGCCTGGTCAAACACAGCGTCTTTTACGGCGTAGACGGCCATACCAAGAGCTTCTCCAAGCAGGGCTTCTTTACCACCACCCTGCCCTGCCCGCTCTGCGGCGAGCCGATCCGCTTCTACCGCTATAATGTCGACAATATCGGCTCTTTCGCCTGCTCGGGCTGTGATTTCCGCAGTTCGCCAGCTCCGGCCTATTTCGCTGAACAGGTCGATTTTGCCAAGCATACCTTTTCCGTGGCCGGGCAGGTCTATCCGCTGCCCTATGAGGCGCCCTATTTTCTCTACTGCTATATCGCCGCCATTGCCATGGCGCGCGAGCTGGGCCTCTCCCAGGAAGTGATCGCCGCGGCGCTGGCGCGCTTCATCAATATCGGCGGCCGGCTGGAAACGCTGCAAAGCGGCGGCAAGACCATTCAGTATATCCGCATGAAGCAGGAAAACCCCGAAACGCTGCAAAGCGCGCTCGACTATATCTCCCAGGACCAGCGGCCGAAGATTTTCCTGCTCGGCCTCGACGAGCTGGTCGATTTCCATCCGCATTATACCAATACTTTCTATGCCTTTGACTGCGATTTTGAGCGGCTGATCGCCTCCCATGTCGAGCATTATATCTGCTTCTCCGGCACCGTGGCCTATGACGCCGCCAACCGGCTGATTTATGCCGGCGTGCCCAAGGAGCAGATCACCGTGCTGCCGACCAATGACGACGCCGCCATTGTCCAGGAGCTGATGCGCTATCCCTGCGCCAATGTTTATCTGATCACCTGGCTGTATAAATACAAATCGTTGGAAAAATACCTCGCCGCCCACGGCGGTGCGAAAGCGGACGGCAGCGCGGCGGTATAGCGGCGCTTTTCCCCGCCAGAAAAGGAGCAGACGATGACAGAACAGATCACTGTTTTATGGCTTTATCCCGATATTCTCAATCTCCACGGCGACCGCGGCAACCTGATGGCTCTGGAGCGCATCGGCCGGCTGACCGGACTGCCGGTAGAACTGCAGCGGGCGGACAAGCTCACTGATCAGCTGCCGCTGGAACAGGCGGATCTGCTGGTGCTGACCTCCGGCGAGGTCAAAAGCATGGAGCAGATCGCAGCCGCGCTCTCCGGCGGAGATCACGGCGCGGCGCTGCGCGCTTTTCTTGACCGCGGCGGCTTCATCTTCGCCACCGGCAGCAGCGGCGCGGTGCTGGCGCAGGAGACGGAGCGGCTCGACGGCTCCTCCTTCGCCGGGCTCGGCCTGCTGCCGCTGCGCTGCCGCGAACGCGAGCAGGTTTATGGCGACGATATTTGGTTCTCGCTGAACGAAGACCCGCAGCTGCAGCTGATGGGCAATCAGATCCAGGTGCTCGACAGCGAGCTGCTGGACGGCGGCCAGGCCTTCGGCCAAATCATCTACGGCCGGGGCAATCACGGCGCCGACGACGAGGGCTGCCGCGAGGGGCGGATCATCTTTACCAATGCCCTGGGTCCGCTGCTGGTGAAAAACCCCCGCTATACCGAGCGGCTGCTGAACGAAATCGCCGCGGCGAAGGGCCTCGCCCCCAGCCGCTGCCTCAGCGCAGAAGACACCGAGTATGAGGATCGCTCTTATCAGCTGATCGAGGAGTTTATTCGCCGGAAAATGGCCTAAACAGCCGTTTTTCGCCTTATTTCAGCTAAAACAGCGTTAAAACGCCGTCAAACTGTTATTGCTTATCAGCGCAGGAATCCATATTCACCTTTAACCCGCGATATTCCCGGGATTTACGCCTTATCTCGCTAAAATACCCTGATTACAGCTGCTTAACCGCTAATTATTTGCTGTTTCTAACAAAG
>CALXQC010000042.1 GCA_944390435.1 uncultured Clostridia bacterium | reverse complement strand
GTGATCGGCACCCCTTGCTGGGTATGGGAACGCCCGGCCATGACGGTATTGCGGTAAGTTTTAATCAGCACCAGCAGCTGGTCTTCGACCTCGCGCAGATTATTGTAGATGATTTTGAAGGCTTTTTTCAGGCTGATGATGAATCCGGTATCGACTACATCTTGGGTGGTTAGCCCCAGATGCAGGTATTCTCCGGCGCCGTTATCGCAGATAGCTTGCAGTGCCCGCAGGGTCGGCACTAATGTATGGTGAATAGCGTCCATATTATGCCCCAGGTCTACCAGGTTGAGATTTTCCACCCGGGCTTTGCGGCTGATCTCATCGGCAGCCGCTTGGGGAATAATGCCCATTTCCGCTTGGGTCTGCGCCAGTGCGCTTTCGATATCAAGCCAGTTTTGTACGATGGCGGCGTCGTCGAATAAGCGCCGCACCTCCGGCATACTGTAATTATTGGCAAATAAGACTGAGTCGATCAATCCGCTGGTCATGCTAATTCACTCCTTTGGGCCGCCTGCTTGGATTGCCGCGGTTTTTATTAGCTGCGAGCTGTTTAACGCTCTCTTCATTATCAGCATATCGCGGTTGCGGCTAAATGTAAAATGCGAAAAGTGAATTTGTATGATAAGCGGTCATTATAATGCCAGTTCAAGCGAGAATTTTTGCTGTCGGCGGCTGCTTATTATGCCGTAATGGGCGCGGCATTATGCAACCCCGGCGGGACGCAGGCCGGCGGCAGAAGAAAACAAAAAGAAAGAGGACGGAGAAAAATCTCCGTCCTCTTTGGTTATGAGCTATAAGGTTTTTGTTAAGGCATCTTAATTTTCTTAGATGCTTTCTACGCCTTTCTTGCGGCCAACGATCAGGGCCAGGATCAGCGACACAGCGTACCAAACGAGGGTGGTTACTACGAACTTGGTACCAGTGGTGAAGAAGATGACGTAGAGGATGACCAAGATACAAATCACGGGGATGATCTTGTTCAGGATAATGCTCTTGAAGCTGTTATCTTTGGCGCTCTCTTTGATGTTACCGAGGCAGATGAACGCATAAGCGGTGGTAGCGCAGATCGCCATGATGACGAACCAGTCGTTGATACCATCGAACAGCGGGCCGCCGAAGACTTCCGGACCACCATAAGCATAACCAGCATACATGGTAGCGCAGAAGGAGATGATAACATAGATGAACATACCAATATGCGGGATCTGATGTTTGTTCAGTTTGGTAACAGCTTTCGGCAGGATGCCTTTTCTGCCCTGGTCATACAGGAAGCGAGGCATCATGGAGTAGAAAGCGAGGCCGCAGGCCAGAGCCGCCAGCATAACGCCGATGGAGACGATGGTCGCGCCGGCGCTGTAGCCGAGCATGTTAGCATAAGCGGCAAGAGCGTCGCCGGTCGGGATCAGTTCAGCAGTCTGTTCCGGAGTGAGGCAAGCAGTCCAGAGCCAGCAGCCGACAACGTAGATGATACCGGTGATCAGAGCGGAAACAGGGATAGCGAATTTAACGTCTTTGGCGCCGCCTTTGAGCTCTTCACCCATGAAGGACGGAGCTTCGAAACCGACGTAAGACCAAATCCAGGTTAAGGTGCACAGCAAGATACCAGTCATACCATGTTCAGCGCTCGGAGCAAAAGCGTTGGTCATCGAAACGCCGAAATCAAAACCGGTAGCGGACAGGGTGAGGAGCTTGATGCCAGGCCAGATCAGCATAACCATCTCAGCGATGAAGACGACGACCAGAGCCTTAGTGGAGAGCTCAACACCGAACCAGGTCAAAGCGATCATGATGGCTGCGAAGATAACCCAACCAAGGATGATCGGAATACCGGTCATGGATTCGAGGTAAGTAGCGAAAATGGTGGGTGGGCAAGCGGAGGTGGTCAGCATAACGCCGTAGTAAACGAACATGCACCACAAACCAGCTTTTTTGCCGAAGATCTCGGTGATGTAGGAATAAGTACCACCGCAGTTGTTGTATTTCTCAGAAAGATTACCATAGCTCAAACCGATAAAGATACAAAGCAAAGTTGCGAATGCTGCAGCCAGGGAAATACCGGTACCGGTCTGGCTGAGGAAAGTATGCATGGAACCGCCGATGCACATAACCGGAGCGGCGCCAGCAACGGCCATCAGGGTAATTTCACCACGGCCAATGGCACCAGCCTTAAGGGTTTGTTCTTGGACTTGGTTTTCCATTATTAGCTTTCTCCTTTCAAACTAAGTTTAAGATTGGTATATAATTGCAGATAAAACCTAACACATGCTAATTGTTTACCCGGATCTCCGCTTCTGCCGCCTCCGCTGTAAGCAGGAAACCGGCTGTTTGCAAAACACCAGGTCAACGAATTCGCATAGAGCCTCCTTTCTTAATAGGATTTTTGCCTGATAAGAAGCTTTTCTTCGTCAAGAGCAAAACTTTTGATAAAGAACAGCAAATTATCAGGAAAACGTCACAAAGATTATACTATCTTTTGCCGCCAAAGGCAAGAGATAAATGAAAAAAATCCGAATTTTTCTGAAAATTTATTGCCGGTTCGACATTCTAAATCAAAATCTGCTGCCGGTGCAGGGAGATTGACGCGCAGTTTTTTCGCCAAAGCCGCGCTTTATTTTCTATGGCAAATATGCTATGCTGATAAAGTCTACTGCAGCAACAGTCTGACCTGCTGCTGCAGTGCGGCGGACTACTATATTTATATATATAGAATATCTTAATATATTATGAAAGAAATAGCGCTATCGATGGCTATTATGGCGCAAACAGGGAGGAATAACGATGCTTTTTGCCGATATCACTTTGATCGATGAGCAAATGCAGGTGCGTGAGCATATGTATCTGGGTACGGACGGAGACCGGATCGCGTATCTTAGCGCCGTTCCGCCGGCAGATCCTGCCGCTTACGGCGAGACTTATCATGACTGCCGCAATAAGCTGCTGATCCCCGGATTTTTCAATGCGCATAGCCATGCGGCGATGCATTTGCTGCGCGGCTACGGCGAAAATCTAACCCTGCATGATTGGCTGAATCAGCGGATCTTTCCCTTTGAGGCGCATTTGACTGCCGATGATATTTATTGGGCTACGCAAATGGGCGCAGCCGAGATGCTGCGTTTCGGTATCGTCGGCACTACCGATATGTATTCCGAGGGCGAGGCGATGGGATGGGCCTTCGCTGACAGCGGTCTCAAGGCCAATCTTTCGGTGGGGACGACCTGCTTTGATGACCGCAGCTTCCCGCAGATGCCGCAGTATCAAGAAACGCTCAAGCTCAAAGAGCTGTTTCACGGTTATGATAACGGCCGGCTCAAGGTGGATTTTTCGCTCCACGCTGAATATACTTCCAGCGAGAAGATCGCCTGCGGCATCGCCGCAGCGGCCGCAGAAGCCGGTTTAGGAATGCACTGCCATGTTTCGGAGACTGCCTCTGAGGTGGCGGGCTGCCGCGAACGCCATCAGGGTAAGAGCCCGGTGCGCTATCTGGCTGATGCTGGTTTGTTTGATGTGCCGGCTACAGCGGCTCACTGTGTGCATCTGGACGATGATGATATTGCCATTTTGGCAGAGAAAAAAGTTAATGTCGCCAGCTGCCCCAAGAGCAATATGAAATTGGCCAGCGGCTTCTGCCCGATAGCGAAATTGTTATCCGCTGGCATTAACGTGGCTCTGGGCACGGATAGCGTCGCCAGCAATAATAATCTCAATATGCTGGAAGAGATCAAGACTTTCGCGCTGATTCACAAGGGCGTCAGCGGCGATCCGACCTGCATTACCCCGGCGGAGGCGCTCTATGCCGCTACCCGCGCCGGAGCATTGGCACAGGGACGCGAGGATTGTGGCTATCTCAAGGAGGGCTATAAGGCTGATATCACGATGCTGGATCTCGATGCGCCTTATCTGCGGCCGGTGCATAATCAGCTCAATAACCTTGTCTATGCCGCCTGCGGCAGCGATGTGGTGATGACCATGGTGGACGGACGGGTGCTCTATGACCACGGCTCCTTCCCGCATCTGGATATAGAAAAGCTGTTATATGAGACTGAGCATTCCTGCCAAAGAATATTGCGTGAATTGCAAAGTGTACAGTCCTAAATGCTTATAATAAAATAGAGTTTTGTTGAGCTATTTTTAAAAATCTATATTTAATATAGAAGTAATATGTGATAAATGCTACAATAAGGGGGAGAATATGGTTCATAAGCGTGCTATTATTTTGATTGTTGTGGCTATAGTTGTTTGTTGTAGTGCGTTAGTAATTGGGTTGCTGTCAGATGATGAAGACGGAGTTACTGTTGCTAGCAGAGAAGCAATTTTGCAAGATCTACCTAAAGGTATAGATTGGCAGATCGCATCGGAGATACTGATTGACGATTATTTACTTAGCAGCATTTATTCTCCTACCAAGGATGGGGTGGCGATTTTTGCTCCGCAAAAAAACGGTGGCTATGAATATCAAAGTATCCATTATGCTAATAAAGGCGATATAGTTATTGCTCATGTCATAACCAACCAGAGCTATTATGATATCTTCTACCTTGATCAAGCAGATTTGTCCTATGCAGAAGTTATCTACACTGTAGATGGACAGCAGTTGGCGCCGGTACAATTAGACTTGGTAGACGCCAAAATCTGCTATCATCAAGCTCCAAGTGATGATTATCGCCTAGACGTCCGCTATTATGATAGAAATGGCAATATCTATCAATAAAATAATGTTAAGCGATTATTGAAAAGTGTTTTCCTCTAGTAGGGGCTTAATGAAAAAACCTGGATGCCAATTTGCCTAGGCAACCAGGTTTTTTATCATGGTTCTTAAGGTAATTATTATTCAAATAATGACAACTGCTTAGCTTTAGGCATTCTATGCTCAGCTGCTTCTTTGACTAGCATTTCTTCAGGAATAAGCCTCAAAAATGAGGATTGCTCAGGCCTGCTAACTAAGATCAGCTCATCTTTAGCCCTGGTCATGCCAACGAAGAAAAGCCGCTTTTCTTCATCTTCGTCTGCGGTGAGTCCTTGGATATGGAAGGGGAGAACGCCTTCCTTGAGACCTGCCACAAAAACGATCGGATATTCCAGGCCTTTTGCCCCATGTAGCGTCATTAGCGAAACAGCTTCCGGGACATATTCCTTGCTGCCGCTGCGTACAATATCTGCTTCTTTGCCAGAAGCTATATTAGCCAGCAGATCGTTTATTTTGGGACAGAGAACAGCAGTATGCAACAGTTTTTCCATGGCCTGGTTTTCGCCCAAAAAGTTGCTGTCAATCCAAGAGCTGATCAGCGCGGCAGCCTTTTCTTTTTTTGTTCGGAGAGCGAATTGGTCTTGCAGTTCCTGCAATCTAACTTCTCCTAGAGCTTTATTGCAGATAAGTCGAGATATAGCGTCCTCTTTATCGATCAGAGTACGGAAAAAGGAGAGACATAGATGCACTTGGTCATCTTCAAGAAAATTTTCCCGGCCGCTGATGGTATAGGGGATACCGGCGGTATCCAGACAATAGGCGATTTGTTCCGCCTGTTTATGCGTGCGGTATAGTACGGCGATGTCGGAGAGGCTGCGCGTCTGCCTGCCCGAGCGTTTATTGCTGTGCGCCTTGATCATATCGATACCGCCGACCAGGCGGTCGATTTCTTCGGCAATATAGATCCCTTCTGCCAACGGACCGTCGGTTTCCTGGAGGCGCACCGGCAGATTAAGCGTCCGCTGGGTATGCAGCCGCGGAGAGCGGCTCTCGCTGAGGAAAGCTTGGGCACAGCTGAGAATTTCCCTGGTAGAACGGTAGTTTTCTGTCAGGCCGATCCGGGCGGCCTGCGGATAGAGACGCTGAAATTGCTCGAAGCAGTCTGCCTGCGAGCCGCGAAAGCCATAGATAGCTTGATCTGGATCGCCGATGACGAACAGCGAAGCGGCATGGCTGCTCCAGGCTTGAATCAGGCGCAGCTGCAGACGGTTGATATCCTGAAATTCATCGACCAGCAGATGGCTGCCCTCGCTCTGGTGCGGATCGTTTTCTGCCAACTGCAGTGCTTGGAGCAGAATATCGTCGAAGTCCGCTGCCGCCACTTCCGCCAGCCGCTGTTGATAGGCGGCGACAAGCTGCGGATCAGGCGAGGCGGCAGCGCCGTTTTTGTAGCGGGACAGCTCACGCAGGAAAGCGGCTGCCGAGAGTTTGCTGTGCTGCTCCTGCAGCATTTCTTCAGCCAGCGCCTGCGCGGCATATTCATCGATAATAGTGATTTTAGTTCCGCTTTCCCGCAGCGTCCGCAGGGCTAGAGAATGAAAGGTGCCGATGCGCATTTTCCGCAGCGCTCTTTTGTTTTGGCCCTGTTCGGCCAGTCTGGATTGCAGTTCGGCCGCGGCCTTGTTAGTAAAGGTGACGGCGGTAATTTGTTCCGGAGTGACTCCGCTTTCCAGTAGGTGAACGATGCGGTAAATTAGCGTGCGGGTTTTGCCGGTTCCGGGACCGGCCATAACCGCTGTTTCCCGCCGGTCGGAAGAGACGGCTTGCCATTGCTGCTGATTGAGACCATAGGGATAACCGCTGCCAGCTGCGGATTGCGGTTGTTCATTAGCCGCTGCGGCAGCGCGGCGGCGCGGTTTGGCGGCCGGCTGCGCAGCCGGGGCATAGCCGAAATTGCCGAAGATGGAGGTCTGTCCGGTCAGCTCATCCCGCTCCTCGGGGGTGAAAAGCGTTACCTTGCCGTATTCGCCGTCATAGCCGGGAGCCAGTTTCACTCGTCCTTCACGCAGCCGGGCAATGCCTTCGGCGACGACGGGTGAGCTGATACGGGAAATGTCTTCCAGCGGCGCTTCGCGCAGAATATAGAATTCCGAGCCGAGTTCTTGCAGCATCCGTTCATATAGGGCAGCCACCTTTTTGGAAGCGGTAGTCATGCCGGCGCAGGAGGCGATGGTCTCCGCCAGCGGCACCAGTTTTTGATACGGGCGCATCTGGGGGGAGAGATAATCCTCCGGCCGGTCGGCTAATTCTTCTACCCGGTGGGAAACGCCGAGGATCAGCTTGCCGCCGCAGATCGGACAGATATTGCCCTGGGCGATCGCTTCCGCCGGGGTACAGGAATATTTGCAGGCGCGGTGGCCGTCCCAGTGGTATTTCCCTTCCTCAGGGAAAAATTCGATCGTGCCGATAAAATCAGGCGAGCCGGGAACCGCGAGCGCCTGGGCGAGCGCCGGATAAGAAAGCCCGCAGGCGAAAAGATTGGCCTCCCTGGCCAGATTGGCCGGCGAATGGGCGTCGGAATTAGACACCAGCGCATAATCCTGCAGAGCCGTAAGGCGCAGGTTCATTTGCGGATCAGAGGAGAGGCCGGTTTCCAGGGCATGAATATGCGGGGTTAAATCCTCAAAGCAGTCTTCGATGCGGTCATAACCGGAATAGGCGCCGAAGAGGGAAAAATGCGGTGTCCAGATATGGGCGGGGATAAAAATCGCCTCCGCACAGGTCTCAAGGGTCAGTTCCAGCAGGTCGTGGCTGGACAGGCCGATGATCGGTCGGCCGTCGGCGCGCAGATTGCAGCCTAGGGCCTCCAAGCGCTGCGAAAGCTGCTCCGCCGCCTCGATGCTGGGGAGAAGAATGACATTATGGATTTTACGCACCCGGCCTTTATCCTTATAGATCGAGCTGATCTCGCCGGAGATGATAAAGCGCGGCGGCTCGGGTTCTTCTTTGATTCCGCAGGGGGTGATGCGGTATTCTGGCTTCAGCCGGTAGAGCCCTTCCTCTGCCGGCTCCAGCTTTTGCCGCAGTTCCTCCCGGTAAACGGCATGGGTAAAATCGCCGCTGGCAATCAGCTGCAGGCCTTTGCGGCGCGCCCAATAATCCAGCTGCACCGGCTCGCAGGCCGGGCTGGTGGCGCGGGAGTAACGGGAATGGATATGCAGATCAGCAATGAACATGGTTTTTCCTCGATGGTGTATTGATCTTTGTCCTCAGCGGAACCGCCGGGATGGCTCTGGACAATAAGACATGATGCGGCTGGAAGTCATAATTTAGCTAAAGCTATTTTGGTTAAATATATCATAGCAGAAAATCGCCGCTGAATAAATAAGAGCAAGATAAAAACTCCGGACCAAAAGAAAGCTGACGCCGCAAGTACGGCGTCAGCTTTGTGATCCTGAGATTGACTTGGCTGTTGAGCCAGAAATTAGCTGGCTTACAGTTTCTTGCTAACAGCGTCGATGGTGTTATCGACAACCTTGGTAGCAACGCCAATGTAGTTGAGCGGAGTGAGGATCTTGCGGACTTCTTCTTCGCTGAAGACCGAGGTAACACGCGGATCTTCGAGGAGGCAGTCGGCCAGGTCGCGTTCCTGCTCATAGGATTTCATCGCGGATTCGTAAACAACTTCATGGGCATCCATGCGGCCGATCTTATGGCCGAGCTCGATCATCATGGCTTCAGCAGTTACGCCGCCGCGGGTGAGGTTGATGTTGCGGAGCATTCTTTCAGGATAAACATGGATGGTGTCGAGCAGCCATTTGGTGGTCTCGAGGATGAAGCCGCCGGTGATGTACAGGGTGGGCATATACCACCAGTCAGCCATCATGCAGGCGGTGCAGCGTTCATGCTGCGGATGCTGGCAGTTGATGGCAACGCTGGTCAGGCCGTTGACTACCCAAGTCATACCCATAACGGTTTCGTAGTTGTCCGGATTTCTCTTCTGCGGCATGGTGGAGGAGCCGAGTCTTCCGGGCGGGAAGTCCTCTTCGATTTCGCCGACTTCCTGTTTGTGCATGCCCTGGAGGTCGAAGCAGATTCTGGAGCAGCTGGCTGCCAGTACGTTGATGATGGAAGCGAATTCGCCGAAGGTGTCTCTGGCGGCATGCCACGGAGCAGTGGGCTGAGCCAGGCCGAGGATCTCAGCCAGACGTTTCTGGACGGCGAGGGCATCATAACCATCGATGACCAGGGTGGCGAGGGTGCCGGCAGCGCCGAAGAACTCAACTTTGAACAGACGGGAGCGGCATTCTCTCATACGCTCGAGGCTGCGGGAGAGCTCGTCAGCATAGATGGCGCATTTTTCACCGAAGGTGATCGGTACAGCGTGCATCTGATGAGTACGGCCAACCATCGGAGTGTCGCGATATTTTTTCGCGAGATCCAGGCAGGTCTGAACCAAACCGGTGAGGACTTCTTCATAGTAGTAAGAGGTGTCTCTCAGCAGCAGTACGAAGGTGGTATCGGTCAGATCCTGGAGGGTAGCGCCCCAATGAACCCATTTGCCGAGGCCGTTCGGGCAGATTTTTTCCAGCTGCCAGATAGCGGGGATGCAGGGATGAGTGGATTCCATGATCTTATCATGCATCAGGTCGAGGTCAAAGTCGGAAACTTTGACATTGCGGATAGCGGCGGAAACGCCGTTAGGCACGATACCGAATTCCTCTTCAGCTTGAGCCAAAGCAGCCCAATATTCAAGCCATTTGGCCAGCATGTTTTCGTCGCTCCAAATTTCTCTGGCACGCTCGGTACCGCAGAAATCTTTCAGGAGCACAGAGTCGGTCATTGTGTGTCCCATAATCTTGCCTCCCATTCTTAAAAATAATTAAATTAAGTTTTTTATTATTATTGCTGGTATGCAGCAATATAATCAGAATTGATGGGCCGGTTGCACCGCGCTACAAGATACAGCATAGCATAATTGACGACGAAAGTAAAGAATAGTCTTGAAATTTTCTTGCACCGGCGTCAACATTGGCAGAAATGACGAAAAATTCAATTAATTTGTATTATACGCCATTATGCGTAAAAAGTAAAGAAAAGAATTTCTGGAGAAAAGTGCGTTTTGCCTGCGGTTTGTTATGCAGGACATATTCTTTTGCAAATATTTTCCGCCGCGGAAATAGCAAAAGGCCGCCCTATTTATCCTCCGAGATGAGCTATGCCCGCGTTTTCCCCGTTCTAAACAGCGCCGCCTGTCCCATAGAATAGAGCAAAGAATATCAGGCGCGAGCTGTCGGACGGGGGATCGGCTGATGGAGCATAACAGTCCGCCGCTGGAGCGGCTTATTATGGAAATAGAACTGCAAATTAATCACAGCCTGTGGAATGAGGGGGCGATCAGCGAAGAGCTTTACCGCCGGGCGCAGGAACTGATTATCAAAAAACAGGGGAGGGGTAATGATGGATCTATATGCGATCCGCAATGAATTGGCGCAGGGCCGTTCGATTTATGATGTGGCGCTGCGGGCGACTTTTTATGCCCGAGTCTCCAGCGACCGGGATGAACAGCTGCATTCACTGCGGGCTCAGGCGGAATATTTTCGCGGCCTGATCGGCAAGAGCGCCTGCTGGCAATATGTCGAGGGCTATATCGACGAAGGGATCAGCGGCACCAGCGTAAGCAAGCGCGCCAGTTTTTTGCGGATGATTGACGATGCGCATCAGGGGAAATTTGATTTTATCATTACTAAGGAAGTATCGCGCTTTGCCCGTAATACTCTAGACAGTATCCGCTATACCCAGGATTTGCTGTCGCACGGCGTTGGTGTTTTGTTCCAAGCGGATAATATCAATACCCTGCTGCCTGATTCTGAACTGCGGCTGACGATCATGGCCTCGGTAGCTCAAGATGAAGTGCGTAAGACCTCGGAACGGGTTAAATTCGGTTTCCGAAGGGCGATAGAAAAGGGCGTAGTGCTGGGTAGTAACCGTATCTGGGGTTATCGCAAAGACCAGGGTAGATTGGTAGTCGTCGAAGAAGAGGCACGGATGGTGCGCCGTATCTACGAGCTGTTTGCGTTGGAACGGCTGGGAATGCGCGCTATCGGCAAGCGGCTGAGCGAGGAGGGTTATTGTAATTCCCGGCAGCAGCCGCTGAGCTTCAGTACGATTGCCGGTATTCTCAGCAATCCGAAATACAAGGGCTATTACTGCGGCAATAAGACGCATAAAGTCGATTATAAACTGGATCGGGTCAAGCGGCTTGATCCTGCGGAATGGGTCATGTACCGCGCTCCCGAGCAGGTGCCGCCGATCGTCAGCGAAGAACTGTGGGAGCAGGCCGCGCGGCTGCGCGAGCAACGCAGCCGCAAATTCGGCAAGAGCGAAGCAAACCACCGGTATCCATATAGCGGAAAAATCATCTGCCTGCAGCATCAAACGCCGTTTTACCGGGCTGTCTATAAATACCGCAGCGGTTCGCGTGAAGTTTGGCAATGCCGCGAATATGCGCAGAAAGGACGCGCCGGCTGTCTGGCTCCGGTTATCTATACTGATGAGGCGGATCAAATTATGCGCCGCTGCCTGCGCGCAGTTTTGCCGCCGGAACAGCAGCTCACGGAGCGTCTGCTGGAGATTTATCAACGTGCCGCCGCGCCGTCGGAGCAGCAGGCCGGCATAGCTGCCCTGGAACGGGAGACAGCGCTGTGGCGTCAACGCCAGGACCGACTGCTGGATCTGAATATCGCCGGACAGATCAGCGATGAGGAATTTGCTGTTCGGAATCAGCGCTATGCCGAACAGCTGGACGCAGCAACTAAGCGGCTGGAACAGCGGCGGCAATCCTTATCACCGCCTCCTAATCCGGAAGAGCTGTTAGCTGCGCTGCGGCAGCGCATCGGCGCGCTGCTGTCCTTCCCGCAAGGATTTAGCAATGGGCTGATGGATGCGCTGCTGCAGCGGATCGAGGTAGCAAGCGATGCTGACGGCGGCGCTGCTTTGCGGATTTTTCTGCGCCCCGGGCTGCTGCCGAAGAAGGGGCAAGCGGCGGCGCCGGAGGCGGATGATTTATGGGGCAGTGTCGCTCTGCAGCGGAAGCCGCGGCAGCTTCTGTTTGATCCGGACGATACATATCATCCGCGCCGATATCAGCACGGAAATCACCCCGCTGATCGGCACGGAGAAGCAGTGTGAGGAGCTAGTGCAGTATATTACCGCTCAGTTTGCCGATGATCCGCAGGCAATCTGGAACACTAATGTCTTCGGCAAAAGCCTCCATGAATTAGTTTCCGACGGGATCAACAGCAAGCTTTATCAGATGCCGGAGCAGGCGCGGCAGAAACTGGTCTATACGCTGCAAAAGATCGTCAACGAAAAAGGCGGCGGCATCATCTGCATTATCCTGTAAGCGTTTTGGCGTTAACGCCGATCCCTTAACGAGTTAAAAGCTGCTTTTTACGACAGACAGCGCCGGAGCGCTGTCTGTTTTATTATCGGGGCAGGATATTTCTAGGCAGGTGGGGAACAATCAATCTATGGCTGAGACAGTACGGCCGCGCATCTACGGCGTGGCGGAAATCACTTACTATCTTAAACAATATCTGGCTGAGGAACCGTTCCTGGAGCAGCTGGCGATCCGCGGCGAAATCAGCGGCTTTAAGGCGCATAGCTCCGGGCATATTTACTTTACGCTGAAGGAGCGCGACAGCTCGCTTAGCTCGGTAATGTTTCGCCGTTACGCTGCTGCGCTGAACTTTACGCCGCATGACGGCGAAGAGGTAGTGGTCATAGGGTCGGTTTCCCTCTATAAACGCAACGGTTCATGCCAGATCTATGTGGAAGAAATTTTCCCCTCCGGCGGCGGAGCGCAGGCGCGGGCGCTGGCTGAGCTCAAGGAGCGTCTGGCCCGCGAGGGCTTATTTGATGAAGAACGCAAGCAGCCGCTGCCCCGTTTTGCCTTTAATATCGGGGTGATAACTTCCGGCGAGGGAGCGGCATGGGCTGATATTCAGCGCATCGCCTATTCGCGCAATCCCGGAGTCAAGCTGCAGCTGTATCCTGCATTGGTGCAGGGAGATGCCGCGCCGGAGTCACTGGCTGCCGCTTTGGCTGCGGCTGACCGCGGCGGACATGATTTGCTGATTATCGGCCGTGGCGGTGGCGCCGGCGAGGATTTGGCTGCTTTTGACAGCGAACAGGTAGTACGCGCCGTAGCGGCGGCGCAAACGCCGCTGATCTCCGCAGTTGGCCATGAGAGTGATTTTACTCTTTGTGATCTGGCGGCGGATTTGCGGGCGGCGACGCCTACGCATGCTGCGCAGCTGGCACTGACCGACGCAGCGGCTACTCTGGAGGAGATCACCCGTCTGAGCGCAGCGATGACCGCAGGTGCGGAGCGCTTGCTGCAGCGCTTGCAGCAGCGGCTGGCGGTATATGATCCAACGGCGGCGGCAAGAAAATCCCTAGCCGCTTATAAGCAGCATTTAGCGGTGGAAACAGCGTGGCTGGAGGCCTTTAATCCGCAATTTACTGTGGGACGCGGTTTTTCCATGGAAGAGGACACTGA